>CACZRZ010000265.1 GCA_902783655.1 uncultured Bacteroidales bacterium | reverse complement strand
TACAAAATACACCGAGGATGAATATGAGGAGAATGAGGCTTTGGATATTCATTTTATTCAAAGGATAATATTAACAAGCCAGGCACAGAGCCAGGCCACTACGCACTGCAAGACGACGACGAACATGGCCCAACGGCCGCCCAGCTCGCGGCGGATGGTGGCTATGGCTGCCACACAGGGGGTGTAGAGCAGACAGAAGACGAGCAGGCCGAAGATGACGACGGGTGAGAAGAGTTCCGTCAGACTGGCCGTGCCGAACAGGGCGCCCAGGGTGCTGACAACGGTCTCCTTGGCCATGAAACCACTGACGAGAGCCGTCACGATGCGCCAATCGCCCAAGCCAAGGGGCTGGAACAGGGGAGCCACCAGACCGGCCAACTGGGCCAACATGGAGTCGTGGGCATCGCTGACCATCTGCAGGCGGAAGTCGAACGTCTGCAGAAACCATACGACAATGGAGGCGAGGAAGATGACCGTGAAGGCACGTTGCAGGAAGTCGCGGGCTTTGTCCCAAAGCAGTCGGCCTACGTTCTTCGCCAGTGGCAGACGGTAGTTGGGCAGTTCCATGACAAAGGGCACGGGTTCGCCCCGAAACAGCGTACGCTTCAGCACCAGTGCCACGAGTATGCCCACCACTATACCTATTATATATAGTGAGGCCATAACCATTCCGGCGCGTCCCGGGAAGAAGGCAGCTGCAAAGAAAGCATAGATGGGAATCTTGGCTGTGCAGGACATGAAGGGCGTCAAGAGGATGGTCATCCGTCGGTCGCGCTCGCTGGGCAACGTGCGGCTGGCCATGACACTGGGCACCGAGCAACCGAAGCCGATGAGCAGCGGCACGATGCTGCGGCCCGAAAGTCCCAGCCGGCGAAGCAACTTGTCCGTGACGAAGGCTATGCGGGCCATGTAGCCCGTATCTTCCAACATACTAAGGAAGAAAAACAGGCACACGATGAGGGGCAGGAACACCAAGACGGTGCCCACACCATTGTACACACCATCAATGATGAGCGAATGTACGGCCGGAGCTATGTTCCAGCGCGTCAGGGCCTGGTCGCTGACCTCCGTGAACCAGTCGATGCCCGACTGGAAAGCGTCCTGCAGCCACACGCCCACACTGCTGAAAGTGAGGTAGAACACCAGTCCCATGATGAGCACGAAACTGGGCAGTGCCGTCCAACGGCCCGTCAGGATGCGGTCGATGCGACGGCTGCGGCGATGTTCGCGGCTCTCCTGCGGCTTCACCACGGTTTGGTCCGTCACGCTCTGGATGAACGAGAACCGCATGTCGGCAATGGCAGCCTGACGGTCCAGTCCACGTTCCTCTTCCATCTGACGGATGATGTGCTCCAGCGTCTCGCGTTCGTTCTGGTCCAAGCCGAGACGCTCCATCACCATTTGGTCGCCCTCCACCAGTTTACAGGCAGCGAAGCGCGACGGGATGCCTGCTCGCTGGCAATGGTCCTCGGTCAGGTGCATGATGGCATGCAGACAGCGGTGAACGGCACCGCCGTGGTCCTCGGGCGGACAGAAGTCCTGCCGCTGGGGGCGCTCCTGATAGCGGGCTATGTGCAGGGCGTGCTCCACCAGTTCGTCCACGCCCTCGTTCTTCATGGCCGAGATGGGTACGACAGGGATGCCCAGCAAGTGTTCCATGCGATTGATGCGGATATTGCCGCCGTTGCCCACCAGTTCGTCCATCATGTTCAGTGCCAGCACCATAGGAACGCCCAGTTCCATCAGCTGCAGGGTCAGGTAGAGGTTGCGCTCGATGTTCGTGGCATCGGCAATATTGATGATGGCCGTCGGGTGTTCGTCCAGTATGTACCTTCGGCTCACCACTTCCTCGCTTGTGTAAGGCGACAGGCTGTAGATGCCCGGAAGGTCGATGACCTGTGCCTCGGGGTGTCCCTTGATGGTGCCATACTTGTGCTCTACAGTCACGCCCGGGAAGTTGCCCACATGCTGATTGGCTCCTGTCAACTGGTTGAAGAGGGTCGTCTTGCCGCAGTTTTGGTTACCAGCCAGGGCAAAGGTAAGTTTCTGTCCTGCTGGCAGGGGTTTTTTATGCGCTTCGGGCGACTCGTCGTGATAGCGCCCGCCCTCGCCCAGACCAGGGTGCTCAGCAACCCGCTCCCATCCCTTCTCGTGATGGGGAAGAGTCGAGGAAGGCAGAGAGGTATCACCTCCCCCTCCCTGGGAGGGGGTCATGGGGGAGGTCTCTATCTCCTTCGCATCCGCTATGCGCAGTGTCAGTTCGTAGCCATGAATCCTAAGTTCCATGGGGTCGCCCATGGGAGCGAATTTCATCAGTGTCACCTCGGCACCGGGAATGATGCCCATGTCCAGAATGTGCTGTCGCAGAGCCCCTTCGCCACCCACTCGGGTAATGCGTGCCGTCTGTCCTATTTTTAATTCATCAAGTGTCATTTTCCTCATTGTTCTGTACCGAGTACAAAATTACGCTTTATTCCCCATCCATGCAATACTTAAAAGTAAGTAATTACGAATTATGAATTGTGAATTATGAATTATGAATTATGAATTATGAATTATTTCAAGTTTCTCGGATGGCAACTCAGGATTTCCTCCTTCAGATGCTGCCGGTCGAGGTGCAGGTATATCTCTGTCGTCGAAATACTTTCGTGCCCCAGCATGGCCTGCACACCGCGCAGGTTGGCGCCGCGCTCCAGCAGATGGGTGGCAAACGAGTGGCGGAACGTATGTGGCGATATCTCCTTCTCTATGCCCGCCGCCTGGGCATACTGCTTGATGTTGTGAAAGACGGTGATGCGGCTCAGGTGGCGGCCACGCAGGATGGAGACAAAGACATAGTCCTCCTCTCCCGCCTTGATGTTCACCCGCTGACGGACCACGAACCACCGGCGCAGTTCCTCGATGGCCGACTCCGAGATAGGGATGAGCCGGTCCTTGTTGCCCTTGCCCCGGACATGGATGTAGCCGTCTTCGAGGAAAAGGTCGGAGAACTTGAGGTTGCAGAGTTCCGACACGCGCAGGCCGCAGCTGTAGAGCGTCTCAATGATGGCATGGTCGCGCACACCCTCGTCCTTCGACTGGTCGATGGCGCGCTCTATCCTGTCTATCTCGTCGATACTCAGCACCTGCGGCAGGTACAGCCCCCGACTGGGCGAAGCCAGCAGTTCCGTGGGGTCCTGTTTGATTTCCTTCTCCATGAGCAGGAAGTGGTAGAACGAGCGCACCCCGGCCAGCACACGGGCGATGGTCTTGTGCGACACGCCCGTGTCCAGCAGTGAGGCCGCAAACTGGTCGAGTTGCTGCAGCGTCACTTCGCGGAAGTCCACCTGCTCCCGCTCATAGTAGTCCACCAGTTTCTGCAGGTCGCGCATATAGGCATCCAGCGTATTCGCCGAAAACGCCTTCTCCAACCGCAGATACTGCCCGTAGCGGCGCAGAATATCAGCTGGAATCGCGCCGCTGTTTGTTATTTTCGTCTTCATCGCCCTGCAAAGATACGATTAAGCGAGGGATTTCCCAAATCTATTTGAGGAAATCCGAGCGTGAGTATCTTCGAACGAAGTTCAGAGATACG
>CACZRZ010000264.1 GCA_902783655.1 uncultured Bacteroidales bacterium | reverse complement strand
TCTCAGGCAGATAGTAGAGGTTGCCCTCTTCAACTGCCATGGCACCAGCCTCGATCTCTGCGTCCTCGATGGTGCAGAAACCATTGAACCACTTCGAGGTGAGTGTGGTGTTGGTGGGGTCGTGCTTGGCCGTCCACATCACCTTGTACATATTCTCACCCAACTGTGCCATGATGTATGCGCAAACACGCTTCACCCAGGGCACGGTTTTCAGGCCCTCGCCCTTGGTGATATCAGAGCCCCACAGCGACTTATAGATGCTGACGGGGTCGATAGGCTCGATACAGTTGCCGAGGAAGGTCTCCAGCGTGCGCTGAACAATCTCGATGGCACCGTCACCCTTCTTATACTTGTCGAAGTTGCCCATCTGAAAGTTACCCTTCATCTCATGGACGTGCTCCTTATAGCGGATGCCGTCACGATAGCCCATGTGCTGCAGGGCCTGAGCCATGGCATACATCGGCATGGTCATCAGCTCAGTGCGGTACTTCTGGAACGCCGTGCTCAGGGCTTTAGGCGTAAAGGTAGTCTGCGGATCTACCACAGGCTGACCAGTGTTAAGAATAGGTTCCATAGCTTACAGAGCGTCTTTGATAGAGTTAAACAACTCGCTGGCGGCACTCAGAGAATTCTCTGCATCGTCAACTTTCTCTTCCCCCTTGGAACCGGCAGAACCCTTCAGGTTCTTGACCTGCTCCTCAAGGTCTTTCTTCTCGTTCTCCAGCTTCTCGATTTTCGTCTTCTGAGTCTTAATCAAGTCTGAGGCCTGCTTACAGGCATCATTCTGCTTGGTCAGCTCATCGTCGATTTTCTTCAGCTGGTCCTGCGTCAGGGTCACGTTACCCTTCTCATCGGCTTCAAAGCCGTCTTTGGCAGCAAGGATTGCGGCCAAAGCTGCAAAAACAGTGATTTTCATCTCGTTTTGAGTATCGGTCGTGGGTTCCGGCATGAGTCCTTTCAGCATCTCCACGACCTTTTGGAGGACGCCTGCGGTTGGATTCTCCTCACCCGTCTCAGGATTGAACCCTCGGGGCAAGGCTGGTAGACCCATATCCTTAATTAATGAATTGGTATAAATGTTGCGTACATTGGTGGGAATCTGCTCAGCATCGGCAATCTCGTCAACGAGGCCGAAGTCCTTGGCATCGCTGGCCTTGATCCAGGCTGCAACCTTCATTTTCTCTTTCACTTCATCGATGCTCTTTCCGCTCTTCTCGGCATAAATTTCAGCCAGAACATCATCGATGGTGCTCAGTTGGGAACGCTGGAACTCGAGTCGCTTGACAAGTTCGTCGAGCCGCTCCTTGTTCATATTTCCCCATTCGAACACATGCCCCATGGCATTGTGGATGAGGATGAGAGCGTTTTTCGACATCACCACCTTCTTGGCTCCCATAGCCATGAAAGTGGCAGCACTGGCCGACATGCCCAGGAAGTAGCATGTCACCTGGCCGTGGTTCCTAAACAGCTCATAGATTTGCAGACCGGTATTTACATAGCCACCCAAAGAGCAGATGGCCACGTCAACGGGTTGGTCTTTCTTCTTATCTAGAATGTATTTCACGAAGTCGGCGGTGATACCCCATCCACCAACTTCGCCTGTCAAGTAAAGGTCGTATTTCTTCATGCTTCCTTCATTTTTACGCAAAAGTAATAATGTAGGCGGCGAGAAAAAAATACATAATATTAATAGATATAGGGTATTCTTGTTGTAGAAGTATAGCTGACAGTCACTTCATCGAGCTGATTATCGGTCATGTTATCCGGGTGATTTTGAGTGACAGTACTTACAGGATAGGGTCTTTCCGGTGTGCCGATGAGAAGATATTTGCCACTTGCGGTACAACAGCGATATGCCAACCGCTTAAGATCCATCCTCTCTTCGCAAGTACGGAACACCAATTGTGCGGTGTATATACGCACACCGTCTTCTATCTTGTCGCTTATCTTCATTTGGGCCGGTACTTTGATGGGTAATGACTGCCAGGGAGTCCTATCATCTACCTGAGCAAATAGTTCACTGATGCGCTCGTATCCAGTGATTGATTTTACTGGTACGCAGTCAATGGCAATGATGTTTTGTAAAGTGTTCATAAAAGTTGTTAAATTTACATAATGTTCGCTCGTGAACAAAAAGGGGGGGCTTTATGGGACGATTTTCAGTCAATTTCTTCGTTTTTCCTGCGGCTGCGTCGGCGCAGGTCAATACCACGCAGCAGCAGCCGCTCGCGTTCGCGGTAGAAACGTTGGCGGATGGTGTCGGCATAGTCCATGTCGATGCCGTGGCCCTCGCAGAAGACGTAGGCCGCTGTCTGCAGACGGGCACGGGTGCCGTCGCCGCACATCTCCTTGAACTCGGAGTAGAGGTTGTCCTGGAACATGGCCTCGATGTACTCTGCCACGAAACGCTTGCCGGAGGGCGTCAGCCAGTTCCACGTTTCGGGCGGTTTCTGCTTCGAGTAGGGGATGCTGACGGGGGTCATCCCCTCGGCTGGGAGGTCCGGCACAGCCCCCTCTGGACGACGGCGCAGCACAGCTATGAGTCGCGCGTTGCCGACCGACTGCGGCGGGAACGTGACGGGCTGGCCGAAGTGGCGAACGGCCCACTGCCTGATGAAGGGCTTCAGGGGAATATATACGACGAACTGGCTCATGGATTGATTTATGATTTACGGATTTACGGCACAAAGGTAGCAAAAATCTAACTAAAATAGGAGAAATCTATGTAAAATTATACTCTTAAGATGCAATTCTGTTCCGCTATGTTGACAAACAGGCCTCGCAGACACTGTCGCTACCCGTTCGAACTGCGCGTGAACTGGTGCAAAAACCCAGAAATTTTTGTACTTTTGTACCGCCGTTCGTATCGTTGTGTAAATCAGTTGTTTAAGTGTGGTGCAAACCGCTGGTACAATTTGAACCAGGGGCGGAATTGGCCCTTTCGGTTTGTACCGCTGTACCTTTGCACCCATCTGGAGCGGTTCAAACCCGTTGTGGTTTGTACCATTTTGTACCGCTGAACCTCGATTTGTACCATTTTGTACCGAGCGCCTTTTTCCTCTCTAAATTACTGATTTTCTTCCCTTTTTCAAATAGAATATATAGGCTGTAGTGTGCCTTTGGTACAAAGGTACAAAATTTTCGGAATTATTATTGAAGAGGTTCGGGGAAGGAGAGCCCGAGGCCGACGATGCTGCGAAAAATCGTGACAGGATAGGGGTGGGTGAAGAATGGGCACAAAAAGCCCCGGCCACTGGGGCCGAGGCTCGCATGACGGCAATTCCCGTCGGTCGTCCTACGCTCAGAGTAAAACGGACGTATGGTGTGCTTGTTGGCTTAGAATGGCAGTTTCCCCTGCTGCGGTGCATCGGGTTGCGTCTCGACGGGCAGGCCCAGGCGTTCGCGACGCAGGCGCTCGGCCTCCTTCTTGGTGCGGAGGTATATCATCTCCACCGATCCGGTGACGCCGGGAATCTGCACGTCGGGCCTTCGCATGATGCGTTTTTCGCCGTCCAGGATGTCGACGGGGTTCAGCTCGGCCAGGTAGTCGCAGTGCATGACGAAGCCCTGCAGCCGTTGCATGAACTTCTGTCCGGAGAGCTTCGGTTCGGCAGCGAAGGCCTTGAAGTTCTCGAAGGCAAGGCGGCGCACGACGAAGGTATCCAGTCGGCCGCTGTCCTTGGCGAAGTACTCCACGGCCCACTCCTCGAACTTCTGTCCCATGTCCTGGATCCAGCGACGCTCCATGATGTTCCTGAGTGGTGGCATCACCTTGTAGCCTCGCTCCACCAGCCATAGGTACCAGCGCACGCACTCCAGGAGTACCTGCAGGTCTTGCTGCCACAGGTTCTCCGGGTAGGTCTTGGTGTAGAGGTCGCGCCCGAAGTCGTCGGCTATGGTGCGCGTCTCGCGGTAGTCGCTCCTGACCTCGCCGTCCATGCCGCCCATCGAGTGGTAGTAGTCCGAGAACACCACGGGAAGCAGGCGGCGCAGCGTCGACGGGGAGAAGTCCTGGATGACGTAGTTCGTCGTCATGGCTATCTTTGCACTCTCCTCGAAGGGTATCTCAAAGGGCTGCATCTGCTTCGGGTTGACGCGCATGGGGCCGGTGACGAGCGAGAAGAACCGCTCCAGCCCCATGTAGCGTGCAGCATCGTCGATGATCATGAGGTCGGTCTGCGGCGTGATGTCGGATAGCCAGTGGGCATTGCGCGTCAGGTCCTCGTCCTTGCCGTCCAGTGTGACGCTGTTCAGCAGTCGCGAAACGGCTGCGAAGAGGAAACTCTTGCCCGAGCCGCCGTTGCACTTGCCCTCGTCGTCGATCTTGTAGTCCATGCCGATGGGCATCCAGGCACGACTGGGTGACTTGAAGCGGTGCAGCAGGTAGCCCACGGTGAAGATTTTGTTCAGCAGGCACTGCTCCTGTTCCTGGCGCTGCTCGTCGGTGAGCAGGGGACCGAAGAGGTCGAACTTGTGGTCGATGCGGTACGATTCGCGGGCCGTGTCGCTCTCCAGGGCATCCACGCCCTGCTCCAGTTCCTCGCGCCAGAAGATGCGCGAAGAGTTCACCATGTAGCCCATCAGCGGCGACTGCTCCACGCCGTGCAGTTCCAGATGCAGGCGGCGCGTGCCGTCGTCCATGGTCTCTTCCTTTATATATATATGGTCGTTGCCTGGCTTCCAGTTGTGGGCTACCACTTTATCCTCCCAGACGTAGTGGCCCGAGGGATTCTTGCGCTTGTAGTCGGTGATGCCGTCGGAGCGCACTTCCAGGCACGAGTTCTGGAAGAAGAAGAACTGGCTCGATGGCGTGTAGTTCTGGAAGTCGAGCGACAGCTCGCGCAGGCGTTCCAGCGAGCCGGTGTTCAGCTTTGGGGTGTTCAGGATCAGGTTGCGTATCTCCCTGGGCAGTGCACGGCTACGGCAGAAGTCGACGAGGAACTGCGTTACCTCGCGGGTGTTCACGCGCTTGACCTTCCATCCGTCGCGGTGGATGTACTGGACGTCCTTCTGCGTCTCGTCCTTCAGGGTGGAGTAACCGTTAAGGCCGAGGAAGTAGTGGAGGCATTCGGTGTCAATCTCATACGAGAATCCGCCCTCCTTTCTGGGGCGCGACATCCAGAACTTTGCGGGGTTGGCCAGCTCCATCAGGTCGCGGATGTGGCCTTTGTCCTTGTAGATGCCCATGTAGTCGCGGAAGTCCTTCGCCCCGTGTCCGCGGTTGTCGCGGAAGCGGCGGCTCATCTCCTCGGGCAGCCATATTGTGCGGACGTCGAGGTACTGCAGGGCCAGTCGTGTGCCTCGCTCTATGCCTGTGGCATCGAGGTCTGGTATGTTGTACAGCACCTCCACCATCTTCATCACCTGCTGGTAGTCGTCCCACGTGAGTTCGTCCGACTCCGAGTTCAGCCACAGCGGCCAGTATCCCAGCGAGCGCACACACAGCGAGTCTCGTTCGCCCGAACACAGGAAGGCCTCCTTCAGCTTCTGCTCCTTGTAGGTCTTGCCGTCGTTCAAGGGGTCGCCCTCGAATTTCTCGCGTTCCATCTCGTTGAACTGAGCCCACTGGTGGCGGAGTTCCCACAGTCCGTTGACGTAGTGCTGCGGCTTCTTGCCTGCCGGTGTGTAGGTGAAGCGGCGGCTCTTGTCGCCGTCCTTGCCGATGTACCAGGGCTGGTATACCTTGTAGAAGTAGTCCTCGTTGCCCTGAGCGTCGCGGACGGCACACTGGCGGGCGAAGATGGGGTAGGTGTCCGTAGAACTGACCTCCGTGGCCTTGCGGTCCTTTATGTAGACGATTGTCTCAACCGGGCTCCAGCCCAACTGCCGGCAGTGTTCCTCTGTCACCAGCGGCCCCAGTAGCTGCAGCTCCTTCTCGGTGAAGTGCTCGCGTGTCCGGAGCTCCGTCTGGCCGTCCACCTCCTCGGGTGAGGCAAGGCGCTGCTGTATCTTGGGTTTGTTCACGTCGGCCGACAGCCTGTTGTCCACGCCGCAGCGTTGTGCCAGCAGTGCTACGGCCTCCGAAGTCCACTGGATGTTTTCCTCATGCTTGAAGACCTCTATGGCGTCCATCTCACGGCCCGTATCGCCGAAGTCCGTCACGCGCCACTTTCCGTTCTTCTCGCGGAGGCTTGCACTGGCCGACCGCTCCTCGCGAATCTTGAATTTCGCCTTCGGATTTTTCAAGGCCACCTCGGCCTGCGGGTAGTAGTCCAGGATGATGTCCAGACCGCCCCGTGTGGCGTCGAATATTCGTTGTATCAGTTCGTTTCCCATGTCTTTTCAGGTAAGTTTCGCCGCAAAGTTATCGTCTCTTGCTGGAATGATAAAATACCCATCAGTCATTAAAGAAGATGTCCAATTCCATTTCCTTCAGTGTCGGAAGTTTCCTCAGTATATATTGATATATGTCCTCCAGTGTCAACTTGAAAATAGGACTGGCTGGCATACGCAGCGTGCATATATATCGTTCTGTAGTTCGATTCATCACATCGAACGACAGACGCCCGTTTCGGATTAATGCAGGAGAAACCACCACCCGTTCGGCAGGGATTCCCTTCTGTTGCAGGAATTTCTTCATTCTTCCAATTTTTCGATTCTTGGACAATGACGGCAGTCCGGCAGTTCACACCCATAACAAGGGCTTTCTATGTATCGCCCGAATTTATCGAATTCCTTCATGGTCTTAGTATTCCGTTCTCGTAAAGTTCGTCATCGTATATCATTAATTTCCCAGTGGCTATGGCAAAGGCATATTCCGCCTTTGCTGCCTTGCTTTGAAGGAAGTCTGGCAGCATGTAGATGGCATCTTTCACAGAAAGCGCCATCAGGCTTCGCAGCAGGCAGTAGCTGTAGAAGTCGGGCATACTGCCGTCTGTATAAGGCTGGTAGGTCTTGCGGTCTTTCTCGTACCGAGCTTTCAGGTGTGCCTGCCAGTTCTGGTCGCAGGGGTTGAACACCTCATATCCGTCGGTCTTCAACTTCTTTTCAGCACGTGCAAACTTCTGGCGTGTGGTCTCGCAAATGACCTCCTCGTCTATCTTTCCACTGATATATACTTTCATAGCATGTTTATTATTTCGTTTGTCATTTCGTCCACTTTCCTCTCCTGGCTCCTGGCACTTGCTAATAAGATGGATTTGCGTGTATGGTAGTAGCGTTGGAGCTCACGCATCTTACGAACCTCACGGGCATATTGTTCAATTGTTACCATGGTCATTCGAATTTAAGGTCAAATTCTTCGGCACGCGTCCACTCATCCACCTCGTGGCGCGGATCCAGGTCGAAGTGCCCTTTTCTTTCTTCTGGAATCTCTGCCGAGAAACCACGTCCGAACTCGTCCCACTTGACATATTGGCTCTGGGTGTGTCCCCAAGCGGCCTTGACGTCCCCATATCCGGACACTAAATACATCTCGTCGATTTCTATCGACAGGGCATCAATGGCCTGTTCAAAATCCTGTGTTTTCATATATCTATGTTTTTCATTGTTCGAAGAAAAACCGCCAGGGCCGTCATCATAGAATCGATTACGTTCCTACAGCCCTGGCGGCCGGGGTAGAACTATTCCTAGGCTTTGCCAGCTATGCCATAATCGATTTCCTGATCCATCAACCTTCCCCATTCGCGATATATCAGGCCTACCAGACGCTCACATCCACCGTGGTAACTCCATATATCATAATTCAACTTCATTACTGCAGCTACGAATCGGGCTACTGCACATTCCAGTGTGTCACACGACAAATAAGGCTGTTTATCGATGATTTCTGCCACGGCTTCCATAATTTCCTGTGACAGTGCGTTGGTCTTACTCACTTCATCTCTTGATAAATAGAAATGATCCATTTGACATGGGGTGACCTGAGTTGATATACAACGGAGTCGGTCAGATTTATGATCCTTCAGTCCCATAGTGTTATATTATAGATACTAAAAACTTTGATTAGGTCTCTGGTCCTACTCAGACCAAGGCGTTTTGCCGCATTGCCGAGCTGGTTCTTGATCGTCTTCACGCTTTTTCTCATTATCCTGGCAATCTCATTGGCAGTCAGTCCCCTGGAGTACAATGTGACAGCCTTTCCTTCCTCATCCGGAAGGGGAACCTGGAACTTCGGCTTGCAGATTATGCCTTCATCCTTGCAGATACCACGCAGCGGACACCTCACTTCCTCGAAGTGGAACATCCCGTTCTCCACGTCAGGGTATAGGAAGTCAGCCTCGCCGAAGTTGCAGCGGATGAACCTGTCTACCATCCTGTACTCGAAGAACCGCTTATTTGGCATTGATTCAGCAGCCCACTCCCGCAGTCTGTTGACAGTCGAAGGGAAGCATTGCTCCATGTTACGGAGCATGAATTCCACGGCATCGCGGTCCCTAGGTGTCAACGGACGGCTGACGCCATTGCGCCTGATACAGGTCTGCCCGTTGATCAGGAAGAACTCTACTGCCTCCATAATTCATTCTCTATTACAGGCCGTAGCGCAATCAGCTCAGCGCCCGTGAAATCCATCCTGCCGACAAACCTCTTGTGTACGACAGCGTAACTCAAACCCAGCATCATTGATACATAGTTTTTCAGTTTCACGCGGTCTTTCTCACCCAATTTATTGTGATAGGTCACAAGTCCCACGCACGTAAGTTTCTCCTTCATTTCTTTGTCCATTTCGCTATTTGTTTGTAAATTTGCAGGCAAAGGTAATAATAAATATTTGAATACACTTGATTAAATAAGTGTTATTTCTATAAATAATAAGAATATTAACATCAATTAACAAATATACGACGAAATAGTATATTTTTATCAAGAATTAATATCATTAAACAAATATGGCATTTAACTCTCAGAAAGTCGAAAAAATGGTGCGTGGTCGTGGCATCAAGGCAAAGGATTACTTCAGAATAGTATATCCCGATCGCTCTGGCAATGTATCCTACGGAGACATATCCAAGAACAAGAACCCCGGAGCTGAAGTCGTGGAGCGCATCGCCGACCTCCTCCAATGCTCCATCGACGAACTCTTCGACCGCGATGCGCCACATGCCGGCAACCAGGTCACTGGTGACAACAACACCGTAGGTAACATCAACATCAGTACCAATCCCGAGGTGCTGATGGAAACCAACAGGCACCTACGTGATGTCATCAATCGTCAGGACAAGACCATCGAGGAACTGAACAAGCGTATTGACCAGCTCATCGAACTGGCTAAACACTGATTTTTTTTAGACTTTCGGACAATATTCGAACAATTATAGGGGCACAATTCGCAAGATATGCCCCTGTATTATTCAATCCCTCCGCAACTAAAGGGACATAAAACGGACAAAAAAAACGGAGTTTATGAAACGTTATCGAAGCCCCATAAAAAAAGGCCTCCCTCGTAATGATATATTCCGAGAATTGGGCATAGACTTTGGAAATCGGACCTCCGCAACTAAAAAAGGGAATCTTCCACACAAGGAAGATTCCCTTTTTTTATTCCTACGTTTTCCCTAACTTACTTGACCAGCGCCTTGGTGTCGAGGGCAATCATCAGTTCCTCGTCGGTGGGAATGACGCAGACGGTCACCTTGCTGTCCTCGGTCGATATGATGGCTTCCTTGGCACGGATGGCGTGGTTCTTTTCGGGGTCGACCTTCACGCCCATGAACTCCAGGCCGTTGGTGGCACCTTCACGCACTTCCCATTGATTCTCACCAGCACCACCGGTGAAGAGGATGACATCGACGCCCCCCATAGCAGCGGCATACTGTCCGATGTATTTCTTGATACGGTAGGTGTACATCTCCTTGGCCAGGCGGGCACGGTCGTTACCGTTGGCAATGCCTGCCAGAATGTCGCGGAAGTCGCTGCTGCCGCCACTCACGCCGGCCAGTCCGCTCTGCTTGTTCAGCAGGTTCGAGATGCCTTTCGTGTCCAGTTGCAGCTTGTCCATCAGGAAGGTTACGGCTCCTGCGTCGATGTCGCCCGAACGGGTACCCATCATCAGACCTTCCAGTGGAGTCAGGCCCATGGAGGTGTCCACGCACTTGCCGTCCTTCACGGCAGCGATGCTGGCACCGTTACCGATGTGGCAGGTGATGATGCGGCTGCCCTCGGGCTTGATGCCCAGAAACTCGCATACACGTTGGCTGACGTAGCGGTGACTGGTTCCGTGGAAGCCATAGCGACGTACGCCGTGTTCCTTGTACAGCTCATAGGGCAGGGCATACATGTAGGCATAGTCGGGCATGGTCTGGTGGAAGGCTGTGTCGAACACGCCCACCTGCGGAATCTTCGGCAGCAGGGCACTGACGGCATTCACACCCTTGATGTTGGCTGGGTTGTGCAGGGGAGCCAGGTCGTTGCACAGGGCAAACTCCTCCATCACTTTCGGCGTGAGCAGTACGCTCTGGTTGAACTTCTCGCCTCCGTGCACCATACGGTGGCCTACGGCATCCAATTCCTCCAGGTTGTTCAGCACGGCATGTTCGCCAGTGGTCAGCACCTCGAAGATGAACTGCACACCGGCAGTATGTTCCTCGATGGGTCGGTCTATCTGGAACTTCTCGCCATTCAACTTAAACTTAATAAACGAATCGGGCAATCCGATTTTCTCGATACCACCGCTGGTGATGACGCTCTGGTCGTCCATGTTGTACAGAGCGTATTTGATACTACTGCTTCCGCAGTTCAATACAAGTATTTTCATAGTCAATTCTTCACTCTTCACTCTTAGTTCTTCACTTCTTATTTCGCGTCCATTGCCTGGCAGGCCGTGATGGCTACCATCTTGTAGATGTCGTCGACGGAGCATCCGCGGCTGAGGTCGTTGACGGGACGGGCGATACCCTGAAGGATGGGGCCAATGGCATCGGCATTGCCCAGTCGCTGTACCAGTTTATATCCGATGTTGCCTACCTCCAGGTTGGGGAATACGAGCACGTTGGCATGTCCTGCGATGGAGCTGCCTGGGGCTTTCTTTTCGCCCACCGATGGTACAAGGGCGGCATCGGCCTGGAGTTCGCCGTCTATCTTTATGTCGGGTTCCAGTTCCTTGGCCAGACGGGTAGCTTCCACCACCTTGTCCACCACTTCGTGCTTGGCACTGCCCTTCGTGGAGAACGAAAGCATGGCTACACGTGGGTCGGCAAAGCCAGCCACGCTCTTGGCTGTCTGTGCCGTGCATATGGCGATTTGTGCAAGTTGCTTGGCATCGGGCATGGGGGTTACGGCCACGTCGCCTACGACGAGCACACCTTCTTCGCCATACTGGGGTGTCTGGGTGACGAGCAGCATGGCGCCGCTTACACAGGTGATGCCTGGGGCACACTTGATGATTTGCAGGGCGGGACGGAGGGTGTCGCCTGTGGTGCTGAGTGCACCAGAGATTTGTCCGTCGGCATCGCCGCTCTTGATGATGAGGCAGCCGAAGTACAGCGGGTCGAGTACTTTCTTCCAGGCTTCCTGCTGGGTCATACCCTTGGCCTTGCGCAGTTCATAGAGCAGGGCTGCATAGTCGTTGGTCTTGGGGCTTGTCTTGGGGTCGATGATGGTGGCACCCTCAATGTGTTCCAGTCCCAGTTCCTTGGCCTTTGCCATTATTTCCTCACGGTTGCCGATGAGAATGATTTCGGCTAATTGATCGGCCACAGCGCGGTCGGCAGCAGTCAGCGTGCGCTCCTCCAATGATTCGGGAAGCACGATGCGCTGCTTGTTGCTCTTTGCACGAGCAATGATTTTGTCGATTAGATTCATGGTGATGATATTTTATGTTTAATGTTAAATGTTAAATGTCAAAAGCGTCCCTTCATCAGTATGTTTTCCAGTTCCTCGGCGGTCAGGTGGCTGCGGAACTGGTCGCTGTGGGCAGCAGTGATGTTACCCGTTTCCTCGCTGACGATGATGGCCAGCGCATCGGTTTCCGAGGTTATGCCTTTTCCGGCTCGGTGGCGCAGGCCGAACTCCTTGGGGATGTCCAGGTCGTGCGAGATGGGCAGGATGCAGGCGGCGGCCACTATTTTCCCTTCGGATACTATCATGGCGCCGTCGTGCAGCGGACTGTTTTTGAAGAATATGTTCTCTATCAGTCGCTGTGTGATGCGTGCGTCGATGGTCTCGCCCGAGCGAATGTACTCTGTCAGCGGTATGTCGTTCTCCAGCACGATGAGTGCGCCCACCTTCTGCTTGCTCATGTTGAGGCAGGCCATCACGATGGGGAAGATGATGTCGCGGTCGTATCGGTACTCGTCGGCGACGTTGCTTTTACGTTCCGCACGGAACAGGCGCACCAACCGGTTGGCTTTCTCGTGTGCGCCCAGTTCGTAGAAGAAATGTCGTATGTCTTCCTGGAACAGGATGATGAGGGCTATGGCGCCCACGTTCACCAGTTGGTTCAGTATGCCGCCCAGCAGTTTCATCTCCAACACCTTTGAGACCACAATCCAGAAGCTGACGAAGATGAGCACGCCGTAGAAGATGTTCACGGAGCGCGAATGCTTCATCACCTTGTAGCAGTAGTACAGAATCACCGCCACAAGCAGGATGTCGATTATGTCTTTTATTCCGAAGTTGAAGAACACGATGTTAGTTACGAATTACGAGTTACGAATTATTTTCTCCACGATGCGGATTGCTTCCACGGTTGCGGCAACGTCGTGAACGCGCAGGATGTGGGCTCCGGCCACGAGAGCCAGGGTGTGGAGCACGGTGGTGCCGTTCAGTGCCTCGTCGGGTGTGGTGCCCAGCAGTTTGTATATCATCGACTTTCGCGACACGCCCACCAGCAGCGGCAAGTCCAGTTCGCGGTAGGCCTCCAGTTCGCCCATCACCTGATAGTTTTCGTCCAGCGTCTTGCCGAATCCGAAGCCTGGGTCGGCTATGATGTCCCGTTGTCCCAGCCGGCGCAGTTCGGCCAATGCCTGGGCAAACCCCATCGACAGTGTCCTGTTGCCTGTGTCCGTCAGTATGTAGGGCAGTCCCATGCGGGCCACCAGTGGGAACATCTCGGGGTCTTGTCCGCCTGTGACGTCGTTCACGATGATGGGTCCGAACTTGTCTGCCATTCGCTCTGCCACGCGGGCACGGAAGGTGTCCACCGAGAGGATGGCATCCGGCGCCACGTTCCGCACCACCTTCAGGGCCCTCTCCAGACGTTCCGTTTCCTCTTCCTCGCTGGCCGGTTCGCTGCCTGGCCGGGTGCTGCATGCACCCACGTCCACCATCGTTCCCCCCTCGCTGAGAATCTGTTCCGTGCGTCGGGCGATGTCGCCCTCCGTCTGTGTCCGGCTCTGTGCATAGAACGAGTCGGGTGTCACGTTCACGATACCCATCACCACGGGCTCGGACAGTTCCACGAGCCGTCCGCCCAGGTTCAGCGATTTATGGTCTTCAATCCTCAATCTTTGCCAGCCTCTTCAATCCTGAGATGATATATTCTGCCTGTTCGTCGGTTATTGCACGAGTCACAGTGTATTGGTAGTTTGTGGGTTCGTCATCGTTCATCCATTCGCTGGCGATGGTGCCGTCGCTGTTTGTAGTGAAGTTGAACGTGACTTCGTCCTCACTGGATTCAACAGTGCCGTTTTGGGGGATTTCTTGTATATACAGAGTGCAATTCTTGGGCAGATATGTGGGACCGACGCCATACATGCCGATGGGGGCGAACATAGGTATGCATAATTCGCTGAACATCACGTCGCACAGCGTGGCAGGCATCTGCTTGGGGTCGTTTTTCTCACTGCCGTAGTTCACGACGGCTTTCGTTGTTTTCTCTTCGTCCCAGGTCAAGTCGTTCGTCATGCCGTCCTTTGACTCGCTGCTCTGCCATGTCGAAATCTCTTTTGTGTTAAAGGCAGTCAGCATGCCGTTCTTCCAAGTTGTCGTCTGGTGGACATCAAATGAACCCCTCTTTGTCATCTGCTTTGTGATTTCTTGGAAAATGTATTTCGTGGTCATTCCCGTCACCCTTTTGTCCTTGTCATAGCCATACACCATTTTCCCATTGATGCGGTATTCCACGCCCTTCTCGTCGTACACAAACTGAAGCTTGAAGTCAATTGTGCTCACGAGTCCACGGTCGTTGATTTTCATCGTGAATTGGTTGATAATGTGGCGTGCGTCATCATTTATAAAGAGGTCGTAGTAGCTGAACTTTAGGGTGTTGTTTTCGTCTAAATGGTAGCTTTGACCATTATGCATGAATCCGTCGAACTGGTCGTAGTTATCGTAGACAAATGTCACAGGGCCTGCCTTTCGCACTTGCACGACAGTACCATCCTTAGACGTAATTGTGGTTGGGGTCAAGCCACCTGGCTCGTCTTCATCTCCACCTCCACATGATGACAAACACACAGCTCCTATCATAAGAATAGTTGCTAAAAAGAGTTGTTTTTTCATACTATTTTATATTTATTGTTTCCTATTTGCTCACAAAGATACGAATAAGCGAGTGAAAAGCCAAGAAATCTTGAGCTTTTTCGAGCGAGAGTACCTAAAACCGCAGGTTAAAGATAGTGGAAAACGGACGAAAGAGCAAATTATGTTGCATTTTTCCGAGTTGCAGACTGTCTTCGAGTTCGAGGAGGCCTGAAGATACGTAATCGGACAACCATTACTATATTATAGCACCTTCGACATAGGGTTTGTGCTCTTTTCCCTCATCCTTGAGTCATAATCCTCGTATGGTTTCGCTTGACGCACAATTGTCCGTCAAGCGAAACCATAGTATCGTCTAAGCTCCAACGACGCGTCGTTTCTCTTGACGGACAATTGTGCGTCAAGAACCGTCCTATGTCGCACCCCGTCAAGGCTTATAGTGATTTGCCTCTTCCCTCGTGTCGCAATCGGATGGTCGTGTGCCTCTTTTAGGCATTTTCGTGCCTCCAATTTGGTGATGCGAAAAATTGTTCGTATCTTTGTAGCGCATTATGTGCTTATTATAAAGATGAATATAGAGGAACTATATACTATTTTTTGCCAGCATCCGGTGGTGACTACCGACAGCCGGCGTACGCCGCAGGGCTCCATGTTCTTTGCCCTGAAGGGCGACAGGTTCGATGGCAACCAGTATGCCCTGGGTGCCTTGGAGGCAGGTTGCGCCGTGGCGGTGGTGGACGACCCTGCGGTGGCTGTGGACAAACGCTTTGTGGTGGTGGACGATGTGCTGCAAACCTTGCAGCAGTTGGCCCATTACCATCGTGAGCAGATGCCCGGAAAGATGATCATACAGGTGACGGGCACCAACGGCAAGACAACGACGAAGGAACTCATTGCTGCCGTCCTGAGCCAGGTGGCTCCCGTGCAGTGGACTCAGGGCAACCTGAACAACCACATCGGTGTGCCCCTGACGTTGCTGACGCTCGAGGACGACAATGGGTTCGGCATCATAGAAACCGGAGCCAACCATCCCGGCGAGATAGCCTTCCTGGCCAATATCGTTGACCCCGACATGGGACTCATCACCAACGTGGGACGTGCCCATCTGGAGGGCTTCGGCTCGTTCGAGGGCGTGAAGAAGACGAAGGGCGAACTGTACGACTACATCCGCCGTGAGAATCGCATAGGCATCTTCCTGAATGCTTCAGAGCCCGACCTCGTAGAGATGGCCGGCGACATGCCTGCCGTCCGTTACGGACTGACGGGCGCCTCGGGTGCCGAGGTATGGGGCGAGGTGGTGGAGTGCAACCCGTTCGTCAAGTTCCGCTACCGTCAGGAACATACTTCGTGGCATACAGTGCAGACGCACCTCATCGGTGCCTACAACATCCACAACCTGATGGCGGCCGTTGCCGTGGGCATGCAGTTTGGTGTGCCTTTCAGCCTGATAAACGAGGCCCTTTCGGACTACCAGCCGACAAACAACCGCTCGGAGTTCCGCGACACGGGGCGGAACCGACTGGTCATAGATGCCTACAACGCCAACCCCACTTCGATGGCTGCTGCTTTGGACAACTTCTCCCGTATCAAAGCCGACCAAAAGATGATGATTCTGGGCGACATGCGCGAACTCGGAGCCGACTCGGCACAGGAGCACCAGCGCGTCGTGGACATGGCCCGTGAGAGTGATGCAGAGGTGTGGCTCGTTGGCGACAACTTTGCCCACACACAGAACGATTGCCGCTTGTTCGCCGACGTAGAGGCCGTGAAGGAGGAACTGAAACAACATCCTCTGGAAGGCTACACGATACTCATCAAGGGCAGCAACGGCACCAGGCTGTTCCAGTTGCCGGAGTTTCTGTGACCACGTATTACACGAATAGACATGAATTAACAAATTAACTAACCTAAATATGAAACGTCTTTATCTGACCTTGCTACTGCTTGTGGGCGTAGCACAATTATCAATCATCAATTATCAATTATCAATTGGCGTAGCCAAAGCCCAACGCGTGACCGACAAGCTGGACCGCGGCCTGGTGGCCATACCGGCAAACACCAATGGCGGCAGCGGCAGTGGAAACTTTGTCTCGTGGCGCATCTTTGCCGAGGAGTACTACGGAGTCACCTATAACCTCTATGCCAACGACAAACTGGTGAAGGGGGGACTCACAACCTCCAACTTCACCCATTCGGCAGGTTCGGCTACGACAAAGTACCAAGTAGCCGCTGTGGTGAAGGGTGTGGAACAGGAGAGGTCTGCCGAGGTGACTCGCTGGAACAGCGGCTATCTGGACATTCCCGTGGCCAAGGTGCTGGACC
The DNA here is from genome assembly GCA_902783655.1 of uncultured Bacteroidales bacterium. Lineage (GTDB taxonomy): Bacteria > Bacteroidota > Bacteroidia > Bacteroidales > Bacteroidaceae > Physcousia. Next base: position 4,106 of record CACZRZ010000264.1, on the reverse strand, counting down.
GCAACGGCAAAGACGTTACCTCGCAGTACATCCTGAACGACATCTCCCTGGGCGACGTCGATGGCGACGGTGTGACAGAGTTTCTCGTCAAGCGCAACTACACCGGCGACATCCGCAATTCGGCCAACACCACCTGCTTCCACCACTACGAGTGCTATAACCTGAAGGGCGAACGCCTTTGGTGGATTGACCTCGGTCCCAACATGATGGCCGGCCCCGACGAGCAGTGGGACATTGTGATGTTCGACTGGGACCAGGACGGACGGGCCGAAGGCATTATGCGTGGTGCCGACAACATGATATTCCATACGGCATCGGGCGATGTCAACATCGGCAACATGAGCTACGTGGCTCCGCGCGACGAATATACGCGCAATGGTAACGAATATCTGATTTACATCAATGGCCTGACAGGTGTGCCCTACGGATGCGACGCCTCCACAGGCAAGTTCACTCCCATGACCTATCCCCTGCCTCGCTTCGAGGCCGGCGAGAGCGACTATGCCGCAGCCTGGGGCAAGAACGACACAGGTCACCGTTCCTCGAAGCACTATTTCGGTGCCCCCTTCCTCGACGGTCGCAAGCCCAGCATCTTCCTGGGACGTGGCTGCTATACGCGCCATAAGATGGTGACCCTCGATGTTGACCCCGTCACCCATCAACTGACCGAGCGCTGGCGTTGGGCCAACAATGGAGGATGGAGCGACCCCTGGTTTGGCAACGGTTATCACAACTTCGGTATTGCCGATGTGGACGAGGACGGACGCGACGAGATTGTCTTCGGTTCGATGGTCATCGACGACAACGGCAAGGGACTTTCCACGACGGGCCTTGGACATGGCGATGCCCAGCACTGCGGCGACTTCGACCCCTACCGCAAGGGACTGGAATTCTTCGCCTGCAACGAGGATGAGCCCAACAACAACTACCGCAATGCTACGACCTCGAAAATATACTACCGTTCCAAGGGTACCAACGACGACGGACGCGGACTGATGGGCAACTTCTCGAACGCCTTCCCCGGCTGCATGGGACGTTCCGTCAATTCCGGCCTGATAAGTTCTGTGGCCGACAAGGAACTCACGGGCAGCGGCGTGCCAGCCACAGGCGGCACCAACGACGGCCTCTTCTGGAGCCATCTGAACTTCCGCATCTACTGGACGGGCGACCTCGTGGAGGGCATCCTCGACAGCCCGGGCACCGAGCGCGATGTCGTAGTATGGACAACGACGGGCGGGCGTGTGTTCCAGTCGAACGGCTGCCAACTGAACAACGACTCGAAGAACAACCCCTGTGCACAGGGCGACATCATCGGCGACTGGCGTGAGGAAATCGTGGTGCGCGCCGACGGCAACACCAAGATTCGCATCTTCACCACACCGCAGGCCACACAGTTCCGCATACCGACGCTGTGGCACGACCACCAGTACAGAAATGCTATGGTCTGGCAGTGCGTAGGTTACAACCAGCCCCCCCACACGAGTTTCTTCCTCGGACAACTGGAGGGCATCACCGTGGCTCCTCCTCCATATACAATGACAGGACGCACGGAAATCAAGAATGGCGGCAGCATTTCTGCAGCCCATGCCGGGCAGCACGTCATTGTCTGCGAGACCAACGACACGAAGGTGACCGTACAGGATGGGGCTAACCCCGATGTGGCCACGTTCAATGTTCCCTCGTGGGTACAAGGCACCAACAGCAACAAAACCGACGGGACGGCTGTCATCAAGTACGAATACTATACCTGCACCGTAGATGGCGGTGCCTTCACGGGCGGCATGACGCTGGCCAAGCAGGGCGACGGCATACTGTCGTTGCCCAAGGTGGACATGACCTATACAGGTCCCACTAACGTATGGGCAGGCACACTGAACTTCGACGGCACTCTGAAGCAGAGCACCCTGTGGCTCAACCGCCACACGACCCTCAACAGCAACGGCGGACAGTTCCGTAGCATCAAGGCCGACTATGGCAGCACCGTCTGCCCCACGGGCATCGTGACGACCGACTCGCTGATGCTGGGCTTCGGTTCGCGTCTGAAGCTGAATGCCTACAGCGATGGGCTGAAGATAGACCAAGTGAATGCCAAGTTACTGAACATCGAGGCCAAGACGGCAGCCGTATGGCAGCAGTGGGGACCAAAGTACCTCACACCTGTGCTCGAAGTCGTAGTACACGGCGAGGACGGTTCTTCGCAGCTGGCTACGGGCAAGTACCTGATTGGCGAGGTGGAAACCGTGAAGGGCGACGTGTCCAACATCAAGATTGAGGGCATTGTCAGCCAGAAGGCACAGTTGCTGGTAGAGGACAATAAGTTGTACCTGAACATCGAGGGCATCCGCGAGGCTGGTGTCGTATATTGGACAGGCAGCGAGAGCACGACCTGGAACTATGCCGATGCCGAGAACTTCCAGAGCATCGAGGGCGAGCAGGATATCTTTGTAACGGGCGATAAGGTCATCTTTGACGATGCTGCCAAGAAGTTCACCGTAGCCCTGACTGGAGCACTGGATCCCGACACTGTCATTGTGGACGCAACGAAGTCATACACCTTCAATGGTACGGGTTCGCTCACGGGCGGAGCATCCCTCGTCAAGCGTGGTTCGGGCACACTGACCATCTCTAACGACAATACCTATACGGGAGCCACCATCATCAGTGGCGGTACGGTGAAAGTCAGTGCCTTGAGCAACGATACCAAGGCATACGGCAACCTGGGTGCTGTGAATACGTCGAACCAGAAGTTCATCATCGAGAACGGTGCAACGCTGCAGACTACGGCTGCCGTGACGACTGGAACACCTATCCGTGTCCGTACACCCCAGGGAGGTGTCATCAACAACTCCGCCGACTTCGGTGCCGACAAGGCCATCATCGGTACCCGTCTCGAAAAGAAAGGTACGGGCACACTGCTGTGCTTCGCTGCGAATACGTCGCTCGACACGCTGGTCATCAATGGCGGTGCAGTGGCAGAGCGCAACGGCAATGGTGCCAAGACGATAGTCTTTGAGAGCGGAACATTGTGGGACGATGCACAGGCTACCACCCATGCCATTGTCGTGCCAAAAGGCAAGTCGGGAACGTGGCAGCTGACCAACACATACTATACTAATTATAGTAATAAACTGACGGGCGAAGGTACGCTGACCGTAGTTCCGCGTAATACGGTCAGCCGTGTGCGCATCTCAGGCGACTGGTCGAAGTTCGAGGGCACTGTCAAGCACACGAACACAAATGTCTGGCTGCCCTTCGACTGCACCACCGGCATGCCTCACGGAACACTCGACATTGCAGCCGGTTGTGGTGTGACCAATGTGGCCAAGGCCATGACCATCGGTGCTGTCACCGGTAGCGGTTCGCTGAACCATGCTGTGGCCAACTTCCAGAACAGCAATGCCGTCAGTGGTAACAATACTTGGAACATCGGTAACTCCGACGGTCATGACTTCGCCTTTGCCGGCACGTTTGCCGATGGCGGTGGCAGCAACAAGACGCTCTTCAACAAGGTAGGAACCTGTAAGATGACCTTCACCGGTAGCGGTAACTTCCAAGGTGCCTGTCAGGTGAAGGGCGGTGAGCTGTGCCTGAACAGTTCGAAGAACGACATCATGCTGGGTTCGGCTGCCCTGACGGTGGCCAGTGGAGCCCTGCTGAGCGGTCGCGGTACTCTGGGCAACAGCACGGTCACCGTTGCCAAGGGCGGAACCTTGCGCAGCGGCATTGCCGAGGACAATGCTGCCGGTGTGCTCAAGTTCAGCGACAAGAACGTGACGGTGAATGGCAATATCCAGACCTGTGTCGGTTCGAAGACCTCGTTTGGCAAGTTCACGGGCATCGGTACGCTGAAGTTGGCAGGTAAACTCATCGTGAAGACGAAGGAAGGCCTGGAACTGAGTGTGGGCGACGAACTGAAGATATTCGATGCCAACAAAATCGAAGTGAGCAGCAACCTGGAATTCGACCTCGGTTCGCCTAATGCCACTCTCGGACTGACCTGGGACACCAGCCGCCTGTCAGAAGGCATCCTGGTTGTAGCTCCTGCTGCCGACGGCATGATGAGCATCAACGCCCGCGAACTGGACAATGCCGAGATTTACACCCTG
>CACZRZ010000263.1 GCA_902783655.1 uncultured Bacteroidales bacterium | reverse complement strand
TTGTCAACGAAAGCACGAATGAAAGCCGAGGCCTTGGAACACCTGTGAAATTGTAAATGTTCAAATTGTAAATAAATTGTAAATTGTAAATTCGTAAATCGTAAATAAATCCATGATAAACACCACAAGAGACGTAGCACGAGAGATAGCCCGCCTCTATTGCAGGCTAAGTCCGATGGGCATCGACGCCCTGTCGCAAATACTGGTTCCTCTGAAGTTCCAGAAGGGCGACATCGTCTTGCCCGAGGGCGAAGTCTGTCGGGCCATGTATTTTGTGGATCACGGAATGGTTCGTCAGTTCTACTATAAAAACGGGAAAGATGTCACCGAACATTTCTCGTTCGAGGGGCGTATTGTCTTCTGCATCGAGAGCTTCCTGAAACAGGAGCCCAGCCGCCTCATTGTGGAGGCCCTGGAGAACTCCCTGCTCTACGCCATTCCCTACGAGGCCTGGCACATGCAGATGCTGCAGAATCAGGAGATGGAAATGCTCTATCGCAAGATACTGGAGCATGCCCTCATCAGCAGTCAGGAACATGCCGACTCGCAACGCTTCGAGAATGCCGCTGAGCGCTACGCCCGTCTGATGGCCACGAAACCGGAAATCGTCCTCCGTGCTCCCATGCTCCACATCGCCTCGTTCCTCCAGATGACACCTGAAACGCTGAGCCGTGTCCGCGCAGCGGAAAACAAGAAGTAGTATATACAAGAACAACGAATAACACGGATTTTACGACCTTTTGCCCGTGGCAAGTGGCTATCGCGTAGCCAGAATCGTAGAATCCGTGTAATTCGTTGTCTTATCTAATCTGGAAAGCCTTACTTCTTCTTTTCGTCTGTTTTCTTCTCGTTCTTTTTCAGTTTCTCGGCCACTTCGGGCTTCACCTTGTAGCGCTTGTTCAGGCCCTTCAGCACCTCGTTGGTGATGTCGTACTTGGGGTTGGCCAGAAGCATGTTGTCGCCGGCCTTGGCCATGATGAAGTCGTACTTTTTTGTCTTGTTGTACATCTTCAGGAACTTCTGGATAGAGTCGCGCATTTCTTCGTTGTACTTGGCCTGTTCCTCCATGAACGAAGACTGCAGGCGTTCCGACAGTTCCTGCAGAGCCTGCTGCTCGGCCTGCAGTGATTGCTGTGCACGGGTCAGCTCTTCCTGGCTGGTGAAGCCGTTCGATTCGTACTTCTTCTGCATGGCTGCGGCATGCTGTTCCAGGGTACGTTGCTTGCCCGTCAGGGTGCGCTGTATGTTTTCGCCCTCGATGCTGGCCAGTTCGTTGTAGTCGATACAGAATTGGTATTTCTGCATCAGGGTGTCGATCTCCACATAGGCAATCTTCATGCCCTGTTCTTCTTCGGCCTGTGCCACAGGCTCTTCTGCCTGCTCGGTTTTGTTGCCACAACTTGTCATTCCCATAAGGCCCATTGCAAGGGCCATAAAGTAGATTTTCTTCATATTTAATGTTTAATTTTTAATTTTTCTTTTTAGTTCGGCCTTGCCGCTCCATTCTGTCCATGCTCTGCACACAATGAATGCCCCTGCGGCGCATCTCTGCACTTTGGCCGATGTGTTGGCTGCGGAATTCACCGCCGCGCAACCAGATGTTCACCGTCAGCAAAAGCATGCTAACGGCAACTATGGCCAGTACTATGAGCATCAGTTTCAGCATATCGACTGCAAAGGTACGAATAAATTGAGAATTGAAAATTGAAAATTGTAAATTGATAGTTGTTTTTATGCTTTTTTAACGTGCTACGCTGTTATATGCTGTCCGATGAAAAAAAGTTGCCTCGCCGATACGAAAAACATCGCTTGCGCGTTATAATATATAAGGTATATTTTGTACCTTTGTACGACCAACCTAAACCGTAAACTGTAAACCGTAAACCGTAAACTGTAAACTGTAAACTGATATTATGAGCGAAACAATGCTGAAACCAAAGAGTGTGTTTGAGTGCTTTGCACAAGTGAACAAGGTGCCGCGTCCCTCGAAGCGCGAGGAAAAGATGATAGAATTCCTGCTCCAGTATGGCAGGGGGCTGGGATTGGAGACTCGTCGCGACGAGGCTGGCAACGTCATCATCCGCAAGCCTGCATCGGCAGGGATGGAGTCTAAACCGACCGTCATTCTGCAGAGCCACATGGATATGGTGTGTGAGAAGAATGCAGACCGTGAGTTCGACTTCGACCGCGATGCCATTGAAACCTACATTGATGGCGAATGGATGAAGGCCAAGGGAACCACCTTGGGTGCCGACGACGGCATAGGCGTGGCTATGGAGATGGCCATTCTGGCCGACAATACCTTGAAGCATGGGCCGCTGGAATGTGTCTTTACTCGCGACGAGGAAACGGGCCTGACGGGTGCCGAAGGCATGAAGGATGACTTCATGACGGGTAAGTACCTTATCAATCTTGACTCGGAGGACGAGGGCGAAATCTTTGTTTCCTGTGCTGGCGGATGTCGAACGACGGCCACTTTCCACTACGAAGAGAAACCCACACCGCAGGGACAGTTCTTCGTCAGCCTTTGTGTGAAGGGCCTGACGGGTGGTCATTCTGGTGATGACATCGACAAGAAGCGCGCCAACGCCAACAAACTGCTTTTCCGTTTCCTGTACCAGGAGCTGAAGAAGATGCCTATTCTGATCGCCGATGTACAGGCCGGTGGACTGCACAACGCCATTCCCCGTGAGGCTTGTGCCACCATAGCCATTCCCGTCTCGATGAAGGAAACCATCCGTGTCGATTGGAACCTGTTTGCAGCCGATGTTGAGGAGGAATATCGTGTGACGGAGCCCACTATAGAGTTCCTGTTAGAGACGGCCGATGCCACCCCCACCGTTGTCGACCGCAAGACAACTCAGGGCCTGATTATGGCCGTTCAGGGTGTTACGAACGGTGTCTTTGCCATGTCGCAGGACATAGCCCTTGTGGAGACCAGCACCAATCTGGCCAGCATCCACATGGTGCCCGAGCGTAAGACGATAGAAATAAACAGCAGTCAGCGCAGTTCGCTGCTCTCTGCCCGCCACAATGTAGCCAATGCCTTCGAGGCTGTGTTCCAGTTGGCTGGTGCAGATACCGAAACTGGCGAGGGCTATCCTGGTTGGAAACCCAATCCCGACAGCCATCTGCTGAAGGTCGCTGTAGCCGAATACAAGCGTCTCTTCGGCAAGGACCCCGTTGTCCGTGGCATCCACGCCGGACTCGAGTGCGGCCTGTTCAGTGAGAAGTATCCCGGTCTCGACATGGTCAGCTTCGGCCCCACCTTGCGTGGCGTACACTCTCCCGACGAGAAACTCCTCATCCCCACCGTTCAGATGGTTTGGGACCATCTGCTTGCCATACTGGAAAATATCTAAAACGAAGCCCCACCCCCAATCCCCTCCCGAGGGAGGGGGGTAGTTACAAACCAGACTTGTAAATAGATTTGATGAATATAATAAATATCCTGCGAACGTATATACGCCCCTCCCTTGGGAGGGGATTGGGGGTGGGGCTTCTGTTCCTCGTGCTCTGCGTCTCCTGCGACGACTACGACTCGTGGACCACTTCTCCGTCGGCGAAATTAGAGTTTTCGCAGGACACGGTGGCATTTGACACCATCATCACCAGTCAGGGTTCGGCTACGAAGACACTCATCGTGTCGAACACAGGCGACAAAGGTCTCCGTATCAGTCACATAGCCTTGGGGCAAGGCAGCGAGTCGCCTTTCCACGTCAATGTCGATGGTCAGTACCTCTACGGAGGGGTGGGAGAGGACTTCGAGGTGCGCCGCCAGGACAGCATCTATGTTCGCATCGAAGTGAACCTGCCAGCTCAGGACAGCGACGACATCCTCGAATGGCAGGATGAATTGCAGTTCACGCTGGAGAGCGGTGTAAAACAGCGGGTTGTCCTGACGGCTTCGGGTATGGATGTCATCATCCTCAGGGGCGAGATCATCACCGAAGACCGCATCCTCGATGCCCGTCGTCCCTATGTCATCTACGACTCATTGGTGGTGGCCTCGGGTGCTACGCTCACGTTGCCCGAAGGTTGCACCCTGATGTTTCACGATGGAACCTCGCTGTTCGTACACGGTTCGCTTGTTGCCAACGGTACACTGGCTCAGCCTGTCACTTTCCGTGGCGACCGTACCGACCGCATGTTCCCCTATCTGCCCTATGACAACACTCCCAACCGATGGGGCGGCATTCATTTCTTTGCCGACAGTCACGACAATGAACTCACGCAGTGCGACATACACAGTGGCGACTATGGCATTGTGTGCGACAGCACAGAGGTCACGGAAGACACCAATCCCCTGCTCCTGATGGAGGATTGCGTGGTGCATAACATCGGTGGCCCGGGCCTTACTTTCATCCACTGCCGTACACAGGTCACGGGAACCCAAATCAGCAACACCCTGGGACATTGTGTAAAGATCAGCGGTGGTGCCCACACCTTCATTCACTGCACCATCGCCCAGTTCTATCCGCTTTCTGCCGATCGCGGCGATGCGCTTAACATTGGGGACATGGAGGGCACCGACAACTACCGTCCGCTCCTGTGGGCCTACTTCCTCAATTGTGCAATCACAGGTTATGCCGACGATGTCGTGATGGGCGATTTTTCAGAGAACACCCTGCCCGATATCGATTTCCTGTTCCAGAACTGCCTGTTGCGCACCGTCGATTCAGATGCCGACCAGCGTTTCCAGGCCATCACCTACGACAATCCCGATTCGTTAGAGGTGAACGGCAAGGACCATTTTGTGCTCTTCGACACGGAGAACTTCCTCTACGACTTTGCCCCCGACTCGCTTTCCGCCATTCGCGGACTGGCCGACGCGGAGTACAGTCGTCTGTTCCCCATCGACCGCCGTGGCGTCAGTCGCCTTGCCGACGGAGCCCCCGATGCCGGAGCCTACGAGGGACAGTAATCCATCAGTCCTGTCATACATTATCCCAAAAGAAAACTATCGTTATGATTAAAAAAATGTTCCTTTCCACGCTGCTCTTGGCACTGCCAATGATGCAGATGCATGCACAGTCGATAACGGTGCCTGCCGATGCCGTTGTCGCAGAAACCACCATTCCCGGTAACGAGTTCCCGAAAGTTGACAAGGCCCACCGTGCCTATTTCCGCATACAGGTGCCGGGGGCCAGTAAGGTGATTGTCGACATTTGCAACAAAAAATACGAAATGCAACCCGACGGGAAGGGCGGCTACATGGCTGTCACCGACCCGCTGGTGCCAGGTTTCCACTACTATTTTATGGAGGTGGATGGCATCCGTTTCGTCGATCCTGCCACAGAGACCTTTTTCGGATGCAATCGTCAAGCTGGCGGCATCGAGATTCCAGAGGGAAGCGAGGGAGACTACTATCGTCCACAGCAGGGTGCGCCCGCAGGACAGGTGCGCAGCCTGTACTACTATGCCAAGTCGTCCAACGAATGGCGCCATGCGATGGTGTACACCCCCGCCGAGTATGAGAATGGCAAGAAGAAGTATCCTGTGCTATACCTGCAACATGGTATGGGCGAGGACGAAACGGGTTGGAGCCGTCAGGGACACATGCAGCACATCATGGACAACCTGATTGCCAAGGGTGAGGCTGTGCCGATGATTGTGGTGATGGAGAGCGGTGACATCAAAGCTCCTTTCCAAGGCGGCGACAACCGCCAGGGACACAGCGAGTATGGCAACTCGTTTTATCCGGTTTTGCTCAACGACCTCATTCCCTATATCGACTCATACTTCCGAACCTTTGCCGACCGCGAACATCGTGCAATGGCCGGTTTGTCGTGGGGCGGGCACCAGACCTTCGATGTGGTGCTGAACAATCTCGACAAGTTCGCATGGATGGGAACCTTCAGCGGCGCCATCTTCGGTCTGGACGTAAAGACGGCCTACGACGGCATCTTCACCCGTCCCGATGAATTCAACAAGAAGATACACCTACTGTTCATGACCTGTGGCACGGAGGGCCTGGACCGGATGATAAATGCCAAACGAACCGTTGAGGCATTGAACGCCCAAGGCATCCCTGCCCAGTATTACGAAGCCACGGGCCTCGACCATGAGTGGCTGACGTGGCGCAGGAGCCTGAAAGAGTTCATTCCGAAGCTGTTTAAGTAACTCATCAAAAAACCTGCGAATGGCTGAGCACGTCACTCATGATGATACGGCTCGCCGTTGAGAATGGTCATGGCGCGATAAATCTGCTCGACAAACAGCAGGCGAATCATTTGGTGCGAGAATGTCATTTGGCTCAGGGAGATTTCTTCCTGGGCCATTTTGTGTATGTGGGGGGCAAATCCGTAAGGGCCGCCCACTACGAAGACGAGCCTGCGGGGTGCGGCAGCCATGCGCTTCTGCATCCACTGGGCAAAGTCTATACTCCGTCGCTCTCTTCCATGCTCGTCTAACAGGACGATGTAATCGCCTGGCTGCAAGGATTTCTTTAACATCTCCGCTTCCTGCTCCTTCTGTTGCTCCTGGCTCAGGTTCTTGGCATTCCGCAGTTCGGGAATCACCTGCATCTCAAATGGCACATAGTGACCGATTCGGCCTATGTATTCGTCCGTCAACTGGGCAATTCTGCTGTCCGTAGTCTTGCCTATGACAATAAAAATGGTCTTCATGAGTGCAAAGATACTAATTAATTCACAATTCATAATTCACAATTCACAATTATTTCGTATCTTTGCGAGTGAATCATCATACTTTATTTCTTAATTGTTAATTCTTAATTAAATAATATGTTAAGTGTAGAACAATTGAACGACCGCCTGATAGACCTCGCTTTTGCCGAGGACATTGGCGATGGAGACCACACCACCCTCTGCTGCATCCCTGCCGATGCGATGGGCGAGAGTAAGTTGTTGATTAAGGAAGAAGGCATCTTCGCCGGCGTGGAGATAGCCAAAGAGGTGTTCCACCGTTTCGACCCCGAACTGCAGGTTGAGGTGTACGTCGAGGATGGCGCACATGTCCAGCCCGGCGACATCGTAATGTCGGTGAAAGGCAAGGAACAGAGCCTCCTGCAGACCGAGCGCCTGATGCTGAACATCCTGCAACGCATGTCGGGCATCGCCACCATGACGCACAAGTATCAGCAGGCCCTGATAGACTCCGGCACCAAGACCCGTGTCCTGGACACCC
>CACZRZ010000262.1 GCA_902783655.1 uncultured Bacteroidales bacterium | reverse complement strand
GCATACGACGACATCTCCACGACATCGCCATTGCGCTCCAGCGAACAGTAGTGCAAGGCCTCGCACAGAGCCGTCTCGATGGTCGACTTGCGCCCAGGCACATGAGCCGCCCATTCGCCCAAATACACTTTAGGAGCACGGCGGTCGTAGTTGTCGTAGAAGTCCTGATTATAGATGTACCACGAAGGGGGCAGATAATAGTGCTCGTCCACCATGTCGATGATGTCTGCATGACGGTTGGCAATGCGCCAGCCTTCCTCATAGTCGCTGCCATAGTAGAAGGGGCCTACGGTTCCGCATACGATGATGTTGGGATAACGTTCCTTCACGGCACGACAAATCATGAGGTAACGCTCCTCGAACGTGGGGCTGATGAGGTCCTCGTTGCCGATGCCCAAGTATTTGAGATTGAAGGGTTTCTTATGTCCCTGCTCGATGCGCTTGCGGCCCCATGTGGTGGAGGCGTCACCATTGGCCCATTCGATGAGGTCGAGCACATCCTGTACGTATTTCGGCATGTCCTCCATCGGGATGCCGCCCTGCTGACCGTTGCCTCCGTCGCTGGAGTTCTGGCAAGGCACACCAGCCGCCAGCACGGGCAGGGGTTCCATGTTCAAGTCCTCGCAGAACTGGAAGAACTCATAGAAGCCTATCTGACGGCTCTGATGGTAACCCCAGATGTTGCGCAGGGGCTTGCGGTCTTCCAGTGGACCGATGGTCTCTTTCCAATTATAGATGTTCTGTATGCCGTCGCCGTGCGTCACACATCCGCCAGGGAAGCGCATGAATCGCGGATGCAGGGCTGCCAGGGTCTCTGCCAGGTCGCGACGCATGCCGTGACGCTTGTATGTGTCCTGTGGAATGAGCGAAACCATATCAAGTCCCATTGTGCCCGTCTGCAAGGGACGGATGTCGAGCACAGCTTTCGTGGCCGATGCCGAGGGACCAAGGACAGCCTTTACCCGTTTCCATTGGTTGCGTCCGCCTGTCAAGGTGGTCTGTGCCAGAATCTTGTCGCCATTCATCAACGCCACACGTACCTTGCCTCCCATGAGGCAGAGCGAGAGGTCGTACTTCTTTCCTTTTTCTACCGTGATGCCGTCCCAACCCAGATTCTGCATCGAAGCACCCACTTGCTCCACAAAGAGACCTGCGGCATGGGTATTGTTCTCGCTGATACCCTTGAAATCACCGTGTGAATCGGTGATGAGCGTGGCTCCCTCGCCTACCATCTTCCAGGCCGTCAGTCGGTTCCAGTTTTGGTCGCCCTTGCGGTCGTGCGGGTCGTATTCGAAGTCGCCGTTCTGTATGAGCTGTGCATTCAGTCCTCCGTCAGCAGCATAGTTGATGTCCTCGAAGAAGATGCCCATCAACTTGTCGCTGATGGCCTTGCTTTTCGATGCATCCACCATGACCTCAGCCTTCAAGTCCTTGATGCCGGCAAAGCGCTGTTCGTTGTCGCGGGCCAGTTCGTTCTCGCGTTCCGACTTCACGCCGAATGCCACCTGATTGTCGTGCAAGGCCTGCACCATAGTATAAGGAACGCACACGCGCGAAGGATTGGCATTACCCGTTTCACGAACGGGTGTCGTGAAATGGGCAAGGTCGCGACTGCGTGTAGAGTAGCGTTGGTTTTGCTTGTCGCGAAATGTCACCACCAGTTCGTCACCCTCGAAACGGGCCTGGGGTTCGATGCACTCCTTGGTGCCCTGCATATAGGGATAATCCTGCGGACGCCAGTGTATGAAATCGCGTGTGGTAGAAACACCGAACTGGTTGACTTGGTCGCTCACCTCAAAGACCAGCACCATGAGCCCGTCTGCACGTTTGGCAAGGCTGGGATTGAACAGTTTCTTCTCGCGTCCCCATTCGCCATAGTCGCTTCCGAGGATGCGACTTTCGGTGGCACGTGTCCACGACTGACCATCACTGCTCCATTCGAGCACCAGTCCTCCTCCTCTGGGCAAGCCCACTGGACGCACCGTCACCGTATCGGGGATGCCAGCCCACAGGGTTGCGACGAGAGACAGCAGGCACGTTGTCGATAACAGGCGTTTCATTCCGTCTCCTCCTTTCTTCCTTTCTGTTTAACCACGATGGGCGTGCTTATGCCGTTGCTGGTTAGCACAATCTGTTCCTGACGTTCGTCAGCCGAGAGATTGGGGTCGATGGTCAGGCGCACAATGTTCTTTCCTGCCTCGCCTTCCATGGTTGTGGGATGCACGAATGCTCCCTCGGTCAGCGTCCAGTTGCCGTGAACACGAAAACACAACGAGTCGGACACCTGTGTGGCAGAATCTGTCATGACAAAAGCGGCATCTGTAATGTCTCCGTCTTTGTAAGCATAGTTGGGCGCGGGCACAGTGATGTTGAGCCAATGCAGCTGCTTGTATGTGGCAGTGGCCGACTGGTCCCATTCGTTAGCGCCTGTGCAATGGATGGTCAGCAGAGCCGTACGGATTTTGCCCGTCGTATTGGTTTCGAACACCAGAGGCGATGCCACCATCCATATCATTTGATAGACGTTCTGGATGCGTCCGCTGCGCATACTGTCGGGTACCGTCATCCAGTCGGCATTGGACGTCAGGTTAAAATTATCGGTAGTGGCAAACACTACACTGTCCAACGTCTGGTCGGCATCGACCACAGCTATGCTTTGCGGATATTGCAAACCCATAGTGTGATAGTAACTCTCCTTGTTGCAAGCAACAAAAAGCGTCGCAACAAGTGCAACACATGATAAAAAAGACTTCTTCATTTCTTCTATTTTTGTAAATTTAGGGCAAATATACTAATAATCCATGGATTTATCACCCGAATCCTTGCGTTTTAACTCATTTTGACTTATCTTTGTCGTGAAAAGACGAGATAAGAGGTATGAAGAACGCCTATCACAACGACATTATGGACATGCTCATACGCAGTGGGCACGAAGGAATGAATGTTCGTCGGCTTGCCTGTCAGCTGTACAATTTGCACAGCGGCATCTTTGCCTCCGATGTCGTTTTCGAGCGTCTCTACAATCAGATCCGAAGTTATCTGTGGTATCAGTCGCGCCAGCGCCATTCGCCCTTCCTGCGCATTCGTTGGGGACAATATGCCTTGAAACCAGATATAGCCGTGCAGATGGATCTCTTCATCGATATTCCACACGACGAAGACCGTCCCTCAAAACCTGTTCGCAAGGATGAAAGCCGTCAACTCCTGCTTTTCGAATAAACAACCTCACCACCTCCCTCAATAGGTCTGAAAAGATGATGAATAGAGAGATGGCGAGACAGGAGGTGTTAGCCGATGACCTCCCTCACACCTCCCTGTGACCTCAGAGTGGCATCCGTTGCCTCAGCAATTCGCTAATGCGCTGGAGGGTGAACACCTCACTTTCTCCTTCAACAGAATTTGTCCGTATGATTTTATATAAAGAAATCTTGTCCTCTGACGTGAAGAGTGGTGGCGCGGGGCGCCAAATGAAGAGTGAAGAATGAAGAATCCGTGTCATTCGTGTAATCCGTGGT
>CACZRZ010000261.1 GCA_902783655.1 uncultured Bacteroidales bacterium | reverse complement strand
CGTCATCAGCGTCATGGCAGGGAGCGCAGACGTCTCGTCTGCTTCAGCCGACGTGAACGGCGACGGCACGGTCGATGTGGCCGACATTGCCACCATCATCAACGAGATGGCAGCAAGGGCAAGGATGCAGAAAGAATTGGGAGATTGAGCACGTAAGGAATTTGGGCACGGCTATCGAGGTGCTTATCCTGAGGTAAGGCGATGCGAGAGTCCGGCGGCGGGATAGGCGAAGTAGAGCACCCACGTCTTTCCGTTTAACACTTATTACTAACATCAAAATAATTGTTTGTATGAAAAAGTTATTTATTTTTATTGCTATCTCTGCCTGTACTACAAGTTTGCTGGCGCAGGACATCTACAATGCTGTCGTCAACGGCAAATTAGCTCCCGAGTTCGCTGCCGTGGCAGGCGAGGATGGTGGCGTGGCCAACAACTCTGCCGACGGAAAGTCGATTGTCATTATGACGGCCGGCAAGGCCACTGTAACAGCCGTGGGCGGTACTATGCCTGCAAACGATGAAAGTATTGGTGGTGGTGCTCAGCAGATAACCATTGGTGCGCCCATCGAAGGAATTGAGAACCTTTATGAACTGGCATCTGTAGGGGCATGGAATGACATTAACTGGGGAAAGAAGAACCAAGGCGACATAGACTTCTGGTATGTCACCGGCACTGGAAACCCATACGTGAAAATGTATGCCACTCAGAACTCCAAGGACGGTACCCTTGTGGAGGGTAGTTACAAAGTAAGCACTGATTATGGCTATTATGAGCCTGACGGTTCGCTGGGAATGCCTAACTATGGTCTCTACTACACATTCACAGCCACGGCACAAGGTGCCTTCAAGGTGAAGATATGGGCCAACAAGGGTAACCGCAAGACCTTCGTTGTCAATGCCGCCACCATGAAAGCTGAGCGTCTTTTTGCCTCTGGCTTTATCAATGGCGTGAACGACGAGAACGGAAAGAAGAAGCTGCTCACCGTGGACGAGGTCGATGCTGAGCACCACAAGTATATCTGGGGAGCCTACAATGCCCTCGTAGAGAAAGGAAAGGGCGAGACCCAGAGTCAGGAGGACTACGATGCTAAGTTGGCCGAGGCCAAGGATTATGCCGAGGCCATGGAGATAGAGCGCCAGTTCGTCATCGGTAACGGTAACCAGAACTTCTGGGGATGGCTGACCTTTGACGTAGAGCCAGGTGAGGAGTACTGGGTGTTCCAGCACAGTTCGCAGATTGGTTTCGGCGGCTTTGAGTTCCACGAGGGCATCACCGCCAAAGAGTTGATTCAGGGCATCGTGCAGGTAAAGACTGTAGAGTTAGACAAACACGAAATCACGATGAAAAAGGGTGACTCGGTTCAGTTTATGGCAAAAGTACTGCCAGATAATGCCTCTGACAAGACTGTAAATTGGGAATCTTCCAACGACAGACTTGCCACAGTGGATGCAAATGGAAATGTAAAGGCTCTGGCTGAAGGCGAGGTGTTTATCAAGGCAACATCGGACTTCAATGACGAGGCATCCGACTCATGTCGTGTAAATATTGTCAAGCGAATAGAGGTCACAGACTCTACGATTGTCTGGAATGATACGACGTTTGTTTACACGGGTCTTTCACCCCTGCCAACTTGGAAGAACACCCAGGAGGAATTCACCGTGACGGCAGATATGCCGGAACTGGAAAAGAATGTCGGCAGTTGGGAAACGACAGTAACTTTTGCCTTTACGGATGGTGTGGACACGCTGGTTGTCGATGTTCCCTTGCGCTATACCATCACTCCGGCACTACTGATCATCAAGGCTAATGATGCAGAGCGTTTTTACGGTGAGGAGAATCCTGAGTTCACTTTCACCTACGAGGGTTTTGTCAATGATGAGACCGAGGAGGTGCTCACACAGAAGCCGGTGGCCACTACCACTGCTACGTCAGACAGCCCTGTAGGCACTTATCCAATCACAGTGGAGGGAGCCAAGGCCGAGAACTATACTATAGAATATGTGGACGGCACACTGACTGTCAAAGAGAATCCCAAGGAGGTGAACGAGAACGTCACGGCTACAGAAGTGAAGCTGAAAGCAGGGGAGAACACCACGCTCACCGTAAGCCTCACTACCAAAGACACCGACTATAACGGCTACCAGTTCAACCTCTATCTGCCTGAAGGCATCAGCGTGGTCACCGACGAGAACGGCAACTACCTCGTTGCGGAAAAGACAGGCAGGGAGAAGGTTGTCCTTGCTGTTTCCGATGGCAGCGTGCTCTTCTACACGACAGCCGACAAGGACCATGATGCCCTCATCAGCGGCCCGCTCATGGAAATAGAACTGACCGCCGACTCTGCCTTGGATGCTGGAAACTACACCATCCGTATAGAGCGTGTGGTCTGTGCCACCCGCGAGAATACGTCAGTGAGTCTGCCATCATCCACCGTAACCGTCACCGTGGAAAAGGAAGCCGAGGAAGAGGTGTCCGCCGTGGTCACTGCTGACGACGTGGAGGGACAGCCCGCCGGAAGGATAAAGCTGCCCGTGTTCCTGAATAACGACACCGACATCAATGCCTTCTACTTTGACCTGACGCTGCCCAAGGGTATCACTGTGGCGAAGGATGAGGATGGGAATATACTGGCATCGCTCGTGGGCGACTATGCCGACGGCAAAATGCTACTCATGGTGCAGCCCTGGAACTCCTCAATGGGAACAACCAACAATGTGAACACCTGGCGCTTCGTGGCCACACCGATGGATGAGAGTGTGTTCCATGTAAATGCCGGTCACGTGCTTAACATCACTCTCCATGTTGACGCGGATATGGCTAGTGGCGTCTATACCGCCCGTATGAACGTGGTGAAACTCGTGGAGGCCGATGCCGACAGCAGCCGCGCCGATAGTGGGCTACGCTTCCAGACGTTGCGCTCTCCTGCTGCTACTTCATGGACTTCCTACTCCTCCATCACTATCAAGACAGCAAAGCCAGGCGACGTGAACGGCGATAACTTTATCGACGTGGCCGACATCGCCACCGTCATCGACGTCATGGCTGGCGGGTCGGGGATTGCAAATCCCCTCCAACAGGCAGCTGATGTGAACCACGACGGCACCGTCGATGTGGCCGACATCGCCGCCATTATCGACACCATGGCCGCCAACGCAAGAAGGCAGAGGTAGAGGGATATTATTCAAATTTGTTTCAGATAAATAAATACAAACCATTACAATTATGAGAAAGACATTATTTATTTTACTTACAGCCATCCTTCCCATGATGGCCGACGCAACTACGGAAGAACCCCGTGACACCATCTGGGACTCGAAAGACACCATTACGGTGGCCGATGTGACGCTGAAGGCCGGTGGTCAAGCCACGATGACCGTGAACCTCACTACTGAGGGCACCGACTACACCATGTACCAGTTCAGCCTCTACCTGCCCGAAGGTATTAGCATTGCCACCAATGAAGAGGGTAAATACCTATTCCAGGAGCGCAGCGATCGCACCAGGAACGGCAGCATCCGCCCGGCCACCGACGGCAGCTTCCTCTGCCTGGCCTACTCGATGGACACTGGCATTGATGCCCTG
>CACZRZ010000260.1 GCA_902783655.1 uncultured Bacteroidales bacterium | reverse complement strand
TGACCTGATACGACAATTTGTCGGGTCAGCTTGTCTTCATTATCGACGTGCATCTTGATAGCTTTCTGCTGGTCGGCATATCCCAGCGCCGTGGCAACGTCTTTGCCGACGTACACACGGACTCGGTTCCGCTGTGTAATTCATCCAAATGACCAAATGACCACTTTGGCCGCCAAAAGATACCCAAGAATTCGTAGACCGCAATGTCCGTGTTGTATCTTTGCACTGTATTTCTAAAGATAACCACACAAGTCGCATACACAGCGGAACCGAATTACACAGCGGAACCGACCCTATTGTGTAAAAATATTACTTCACCATCAGCTTGCGGACTCTGCCGTCGGAGGTGCGGACGATGTTCAGGCCGCGCTGGGGTGTGGCGATGGCCTGTCCGGCAACGTTGTAGCGGAGGGTGGTGGCCGGCTGGCTGTCGCGGACGATGTCGATGGCATCCTCTCCGCCTGCCGATGTCACCTTGGTGCGGGCTGCGTTCAGGATTTCGCCGGTGGTGGCATCCACAACCAGCACGTTGGCATAGACGAGATGCTTCTTGACGGCGGCCTTCAGACTTGCCTTTGTGGGCATCAGGATGGTGTAGCTGGCGCTGCATACGGCCCCGGTCTCGATTTGGTCGCTGCCGATGGAGGCTCCCTTGTTGACCAGCTGGGTGTTGTACGAACTGCCGATGACCACGTCGTTGAAGACCAGTGTGACGCTGGACTTGCCGTACTTGCCGCCTGTGCAGAAGTCGGAGATGCCGGGCTCGGAGGAACTGTAGCTGCTGTAGTAGTTGCTCTGCTTCCAGGAGGATGCGGCACCCGTGAGGCTGTCGGCCGTGAGGACATAGACGAGCGATACGGGGTTGGTGGCAACGAGGAACTCTACGTTTGCATTAATCACTGCTGCCGTCTCTTCTTCGTTCCACTGGGCAGAAACCTTTGCGTCCACCTCGACGGGTATGCTGTTGTACTGCTGGAAAGCCGTCTCTATGCCGTACACATCTTCGTTGAGGCCGTAGTAGGGGTCGGCCTCCACCTTGCGGTCGATCACACAGCCCGGGGCACCCGAGAGGCCGAGGCCGGGGTAGTTGGCATAGTACATGGGGTCGGTGTTGTTGTACTTGTGGAAGGCGATGCCGATGAAGGTGTCGGGGTACTTCTCCTTCATGTATTCCATGCCCGCCCATCCGCGTGGGCAGTAGCCGCAGCCCGTGCCGGTGAACTCCTCGACGACGGTCCTGCGCTGGGCCATTCGGCTCACGTTCTTCAGCACTCCCGTAGCCTTGGACTCGCCGGTGTATTCCTCGCCGTTGATTTTCTTCACCACGATGTCGGCATCGAAGCGTCCCACACTGGCTGGCGATGTGCCGGTGAGGAGGAAGGTGGTAGGCTGGTTGATGCCCGATTCCACCACTGCGGGCAGGACGATGTGCTGCATCTCGGACTTGCCGTCGATGGTGACCTCAAGGTCGATGTTCTTGATTTCCTTGGCACTGCTGCTCATGGCCTCCACGTAGAATTCGTAGGCGCTGTTGGGCACCTGGATGGACTCTCCGACGTAGTTCAGGTCGAGGCTGTAGTCGGGCAGGCTGATGCCGCTGAGCAGCACCTGCAGGGGAGAGGCGGGGAACTGGTCGCTGTAGTCGCTCCAGCCGCTGCCATCGAACTGCAGCAGCATGCCATAGTCGGCAAAGGTGGTGCCCATGGCAATGGGATAGGGGATGGAGCAGGTGAACGTGTAGCCGGCATAGAATCCCTGCTCGGGCACTGGCAGAGGCTCGTCGAAGGCCACGGTGAAGTAGTCATTCTCCTTGTAGGGACCTGCAGCCTTGGCCGTTGCCAGGTTGCTGCCGTTGATGTCGCTGCGAATCCATGCGCTGACGTTCTTCATGCCCGTGTCCAGGACGGGAATGTTGATGCCGTTGATGGTGGCATCCTTGAAGGCACTGCTGGTGGGGACATAGATGGCAACGTCGAACACCACGCCCGTAGCGTTCACGCCCAGGCCCTCCCAGCCGGTTGTGGTGCCGTAGCCGAAGGCAGTGGTGCCGTCGAGGCTGGCCGCTCTGGCAGGAGCACGACGAACAGATGTGTTGTGTAACTTGCTGGCAGGATTCACCTGCAGCGTCTGTGCCTGCAGACCGCATGTTGCGATTGCCAGGCAGGCGATTGTAAGTAATCGTTTTACCATGATTTTTTAAATTAAAACTATAAACTATAAACTCTAAACTCTAAACTGTAAACCGTAAACTGTAAACCATAAACCCTCACCTCCGTTTCAGCACGAACGAGGGGCAGACACGCAGATAGACCCCGAAGGCCAGGGGGACGGAGCTGGTCTGGCGGCTGTTGTAGCTATAGACGTCGAGCCGGGCTCCCAGGCGGTAGGCAGGCGTGAAGACATACGTGTAGCCCAGGGAGGCGTAGAGGGTGTGCATGCGGGTGAAGGTCTCGCCTGGGTAGCGTGTGCTGAGTGTGCCGAAGAAGGGTGAGCCGTAGAGATTGGCCAGGCGACGCGGGGCACAGACGTAGCCCAGCTCGGCATCCAGCCCACGCAACATCTGTGCCTGCAGGCTGGTGTGCATGCCCATGCCGGTATCGTAGGGCCACAGGGTGCCGTGCTGTTGCCACGAGGCAAGCAGGTTGACCTCGGCACGCAGATGGTTGAGCACACGTTGGCGCACAGGCCGGTACCTCATGCGCACGCCGATGGCAGCGTTCATCACCGTCTGCACACCGGCATTGGTGGTGTCCAATTCGCCGCCCCGATGCTGCAGGATGAGCTGCACGGGCGTTTCCCATTGCAGGCGGCGGTCCTTGTCGTGGTTCCACAGGATGGTGTTGTTCACACCCACGGTGAAGGCCTCCTGATGGGAGTCGAGGTTGAAGATGTAGCTTTGCCAGTTGATCCACATGTCCAAATGGTTGTGCCGATGGTCGGCGAGAAGTTGGAACCCCATTTCCGGGTCGGTGGACAGGTTCTGCTCCGGATTGAAAAGGGGCAGCACAAGACCGTGGTTCTGAGCTCCGTGCAGGTCGCCCAGCACGAGGGTGAGATGCCGGAAGTCGGCCTGTGCCCGCAGATAGGGCAGGGCATGCACCCCGTGGGTGTGCTGGTTGCCCTTCCAGCGGACGATGTCGTGATAGGCATAGTTGGGATAGCGATTGGCCCCGTCGTAGAACATCAGGTGGGCACCGGCCTCGATGCGTATCTGGCGTATGGGTGTGTAGGTCAACTTGGGCTGCAGCCATCCGCCAGGCAGTGTGTAACCCTTCGCCACACGGCTGCTGAACTCGTTGTCATGGAAGAAGGCCAGGGCATTGACCTCAGCCTTCAAGGCACCCACATCCACCGTGTCGATGCGATAGCGGTCGATGCACAAGGTGTCCCACACTTGAGCATGAAGCGAGAGGGGAAAGAGCAAAAGCCACACCCCCAATCCCCTCCTTAGGGAGGGGAGTATATGCTTTTGCAGTTTATTTATGATGTTCATGTAACTCATTTCCCAATCACTAATTATATTTCATGTCTGGTTCGTAACTACTCACCTCCCTCGCGAGGTGTTTGTGGGTGCGGCTTCATTCCTTTATATATAAGGTATAGTACGACGAAGGCACCCAGGGCGAGCATAGCAATCTTCAGATACACAGCATATTCAGCCACCTTGCTGTCCAGTTCCTCGTAGGGCACTACGCTGGCCAGATAGTAGCCGATGGCTGCCAGGATGCTGTTCCACAGGCCTGCGCCCAGTGTGGTGTAGAACACAAACCGACCCAGCGACATGCGCGACAGACCAGCCGGGATGCTGATGAGCTGGCGAACGGCAGGCACCAGACGGCCCACGAAGGTGCCGATGGCTCCGTGACGGTCGAAGTATTCCTCGGCTATGCGCACCTTTTCCTCGTCTATCAGGCACATGTGGCCCAGACGGCTGTTGGCAAACCTATACACAATGGGGCGTCCAAGGGTAAGGGCCAGGAAGTAGTTGACCAAGGCTCCCACGATGGCTCCCACGGTGGCGCAGACAACCACGATGAACACGTTCAGGTTGTTGCCGCTGGCTGCCAGATAGGCGGCAGGGGGTACCACCACTTCGCTGGGGAAGGGGATGAAACTGCTCTCGATGGCCATCAGCAGCGTGATGACCCAGTAGTTGAGGTGCTCCAGGCACCAGGCTATGAATGGTAAACTTTGCATCTAAATGTTTAAATGTTAAAATGTTAAAGTGTTAAAATGTTAAAAGGTTCAGATGAATCTCTTCTTGAAAACGTTTTTGTCGGTGAACAGCCATCGGAGCCAGGCTGCGGTGTCCCAACAGAGGACGAGATGGAGCAGCAGGGGCAGCGCCAGGATGATGGTGGGCTCGCCGATGGACTTCAGATAGCGATTGAACGAAAAGCAGATATAAACCATATACACCCACCAGGCGCCAAGGGAGAGGCCAGCGGCCACATAGTTGTGAAGAACCAGGCTGGCAACGAAAACGGCGGTCAGCAACAGGGTGCAGAGCCATACCAGAGAGGCGCAGAGGAAGTACGTAAACCGATAGCGGAGGGTGCGGCGGAAGTGGTGGCGAGTCTCCATGAAGAACACGCGTTCGCGGCTCCACCAGTGGGGATTGCGAGGTGTGTCTTGCAGGATGATGGCTTGCGGATGCATGCATACGGCTGTGTTCAGAGCAGTACTGTGGTGGTTGACCATGATGTCCGTAGCACCTGCCTGCAGATTGGCATGTTCGGCAAATCCGCGATGCTCGAAGAAGAGCGAACGGCGATAGCACAGATTCGTGCCGTCGCAGCGATAGGCTCCGTAGCGGCGGGCATGATGGAGGTGAATCCACTGCTGACGTGCACGGAAGAAACGGCAACGCAGCCCGTGCCAACCGTGTCCGCCTACGAAACGGCTCTGTCCCACCACGATTTGTGTCCCGGGTTTGGCCTCGCAGGTCGAAACCATGTGTCTGAGCCAATGGGCGGACGCCGGAATGCAGTCGGCATGTGTCAGCACCAGCCACTCGTTGCTGGCCGAACGGATGCCCAGCGTCAGGGCCAGACGCTCGAGGCTGACATCACGAGAGGAGTCGGGCATCTTGATGACATGCAGGTGGGGATTGCGCATCTGCATGGCCTCTAGCATCGACAGGGTGCCGTCGCTGCTGTTCATGTCCACCACTATCACCTCGTATTCGGAGGGATAGTCCTGTTCCAGAATCGCAGGCAGATGCCGACGCAGGACGTCGCACTGCTCATGGGCCGTGATGATGATACTTACTGGCGGCATAGTTCTTCGTCAGTGTGTCCGACAGGCAGTCTTCGGCAGTTGTATTGCGATGCCATAATCTCGCCATAGGCCCCCGCACTGCGCAGCGCCAGCAGGTCGCCGCGATGTGTCGTAGGCATGTGGTAGTCGTGAACGAAGACATCGCTGCTCTCACAGATGGGACCAACCACATCATAGACCTCGTCGCCCTCGGTATGGGACAGGTTGTCGATGCGGTGGAAGGCGTCGTAGAGGGCAGGACGGATGAGGTCGGTCATGCCGGCATCCACGATGACAAAACGTTTCAGGGATGCTTCCTTGACGTAGAGCACACGGGTAATCAGACTGCCACACTGTGCCACCAGCGACCGGCCAAGTTCGAAATGGAGTTGCTGGTCGCGATGTAGGCGCAGGTAGCGGTTGAAGGTGCCGAAGTAGTCCTGGAAGTTGGGTATGGGGTGCTCGTCGGGCTGTTCATAGTCGATGCCCAGACCACCACCCACGTTGATGTGAGGCAGGCGGATGCCGTAGGTGTCGAGCACCTCCTGCAACTCGTTGATGCGCAGGGCCAGGGTGGCAAAGTCGTCCATGTCGAGAATCTGGCTGCCAATGTGGAAGTGGAGACCGATGCACTCGATGTGGCTCATCAGGCGACTGCGTTCGATGACATCCTGGGCATCCTCCCAGGCAATGCCGAACTTGTTCTCAGCCAGGCCCGTAGTGATGTTGTCGTGGGTGTGGGCTCCGACGTTGGGATTGATGCGGAAGGCCACCCGTGCAACCTTCCCGTGGCGCTGTGCCAGTTCGTTGATGACCTCCAGTTCGGGTATGCTCTCGACGTTGAAACAGAAGATGTCGGCCAGCAGGGCAAGCTCGATTTCCCAATCGCTCTTGCCGACACCGGCAAATACTATCTTGTCGGCAGGGAATCCTGCATCCAGGCAGGCCTGAATCTCACCACCACTCACACAGTCGGCACCCAGACCCGCTGCCACGATGTGACGAAGAACCTGCGGATTGGTGCAGGCCTTGACGGCATAGTGCAGGTGATAGTTGGGACGCAGGCAGCGTTTTGCCTCGTCCAGCGTCTGGTCGAGCAATTGCGTATCGTAGTAGTAGAATGGTGTCCGCATGGACTGAAACTTATCTAATGGATATTCCATAATC
Source organism: uncultured Bacteroidales bacterium (assembly GCA_902783655.1). Lineage (GTDB taxonomy): Bacteria > Bacteroidota > Bacteroidia > Bacteroidales > Bacteroidaceae > Physcousia. The sequence continues at coordinate 14,083 of CACZRZ010000260.1, read as the reverse complement.
TTCTTATTATCTTTTTACCTTTAACTTTTTAACCTTTTAACCTTTTAACTTTTTAACCTTTAAACAGCGTTTCTGACAGCGCCTGCAGGGTACGTTTCTTGTCCTCAGCCTTCACGAGGAACGAGATGTTGTAGTTGCTGCCTCCGTAGCTGATCATGCGAACGGGGATTTTCTTCACAGCCATGCAGGCACGGGTCTCGAAGCCTACGTTTCCGCTCACCAGGTCGCCCACGACGCAGACGATGCACATGTCGTTGTCAACCTCCACGGTTCCGTATTTCTTCAGTTCGTTGACGATGTCGGTCAGGTGCGAACGGTTGTCGATGGTGACACTGACACCTACCTCGCTGGTGCAAATCATGTCGATGCTGGTCTTGTACTGTTCGAATATCTCGAACACCTTGCGCAGGAAACCGTAGGCCAGAAGCATGCGCGACGACTGAATCTGGATGCAGGTGATGCTGTCCTTGGCAGCTACGGCCTTGATGGTGCCGTGCTGAATCTCGTTGTTGATGATGGTGCCTGGTGCGCTGGGGTCCATGGTGTTGAGCAGACGAACAGGCACTCCGGCAAACTTGGCCGGCTGGATGCAGGTGGGATGCAGAATCTTGGCACCGAAGTAGGCCAGTTCGGCAGCTTCCTCGAAGTAGAGCTGGCGCACGGGCACAGTGTTGTCAACGATGCGTGGGTCGTTGTTGTGCATGCCGTCGATGTCGGTCCATATCTGGATTTCGTCGGTCTGCAGGGCAGCACCGATGAGGCAGGCCGTATAGTCGCTGCCGCCGCGCTGCAGGTTGTCAATCTCGCCCTTGAAGTTGCGGCAGATGAAACCCTGTGTGATGTAGATGTCGTAGTCGGGTATCTCCTTCAGCTTGGCTACGGAGGCCTCACGGATGAAATTGAGGTCGGGCTCTCCGTCTTCGTTGGTGCGGACGATGTCGAGGGCGGAAATCAGTATGGCCCGCTTGCCCTGTTCCAACAGATAGTTGGTGACCATGTTGGTGCTGATGATTTCGCCTTGCGCCAGGATAATCTTTTCTTCGACCGCGGAGAACGTGGGGGCATCCTTGGTGAACGAACGCAGATACTTGAACTCGTCGGAGAGGAACTGCATCGTCTTGTCGCGATATTCCTGGGTGTCGTACAGGTCGGGGATGTGGCCCAGGTATTTTTGTTCCAACTGGTTGATGACGGTGCTTGCGCCCTCGGGGTTGTTCTTATACAGATAGTCGGAAATCTCCACCAGGCTGTTGGTGGTTCCGCTCATGGCAGACAACACGACAAAACTCTGCTCACCCTCGGCGGGGTTGAAGATTTTGGCAACTTCTTTCATTCTCTGGGGCGAACCGACACTGGTGCCACCGAATTTCATTACTTTCATCTCTTTTTACCTTTATGTTTATTCTATGTTTATTTTACCTTCTTTGCAACGCCAGATGATGCCTGGGAACTCGTGGGTCCACTGTTCGTTGTGGGTGGTCATGACAACAGCTGTGCCCTGTTGACGTATATCGTTCAGTAGCTCCATCACACGACGGCCGTTCTCCACGTCCAGGTTGGCAGTGGGTTCGTCGGCCAGCAGCAGTTTGGGGCTGTTGAGCAGGGCGCGGGCTATGCAGACACGCTGCTGTTCGCCGCCCGACAGCTCGTAGGGCATGTGGCGCGTCTTGTCGGGCAGTCCCACTTGCTCCAGCACTTCTATGATGCGACGCTCGCGGTCTATCTTCTTTTTCCAGCCTGTGGCACGCAGGACGAAGTCGAGATTCTCGTCCACCGTACGGTCTCGCAGCAACTGGAAGTCTTGAAAGACGATGCCCAACTGGCGGCGCAGCTTGGGCAGCTTGCTTGGGCGCATGCTGCTCATGTCGTTGCCGAGCACATTGGCTTCGCCCGATGCAATGGGCAGTTCGCCGTACAGGGTCTTCATGAGCGATGTCTTTCCGCTACCCACTTCGCCCAGGATGTATATGAACTGACCCTCATTGATTTCGAGGCATATCTCCGACAGGATGGTGCGTTCCTCCTGACAGATTTGTACTTGTTCGTATTTTGCTAACATGTGTATTAATTACAAATTACGTTTTCCGTGTTCCTATTTCATTGTGCCTGCGGCTTTTGCCTGCCTGCGCTGTTTGTCCCATTCGGGGTCGTGGCGGCGATGCAGTTCTTCGGCTATATCCTCTATGCGTAGTCCTTTGTCGGCCAGCAAGACGATTAGATGATAGAGCAGGTCGCTGGCTTCATATACGATTTGTTCGTTGGTGCCATTCGTAGCCTCGATGACGGTTTCCAGCGCCTCTTCACCTACCTTTTGGGCTATCTTGTTGATGCCCTGCGAGAAGAGTTTGGTGGTGTACGAGCCTTCGGGCATTTCCTCGTGTCGCTTCTCGATGAAGTCGCTCAACTCCGAAAGAAACAGCAGGGGATTCTTCTCTGCATCCTCTGCATTCTCTGTGTTCTCAGTCTTCTCTGCGCTCTCTGTGTTCTTTTCTCCCCAGCAGGTATCGGTACCTGTGTGGCAGGTGGGTCCGTCGGGATGTGCCTTGATGAGCAGGGTGTCCTGGTCGCAGTCGTTCAGTATTTCCACCACGTGCAGGAAGTTTCCGCTCGTCTCACCCTTTGTCCAAAGGCAGTTGCGGCTGCGGCTCCAGAAGGTCACTTTGCCAGTTTCTACGGTTTTGTCGTAGGCCTCTTTGTTCATGAAGCCGAGCATCAGCACCCTCAGGGTCTGCGCATCTTGTACGATGGCTGGAACCAGCCCGTCCATCTTCTCAAAATCTATGGTCATAGTCTAACGCTTATATTTTCGTTTCGTAAGTATTGCTTCAGTTCTGGTATGCTTATTTCACCAAAGTGGAACACACTGGCGGCAAGGGCCGCATCGGCATGCCCCTGGGTGAAGACATCGCGGAAGTGCTCCTTCTGCCCGGCTCCGCCACTGGCAATGACAGGTATGGTGAGCGTATCGGCGAGTCGGCGCAGGGCTTCGTTGGCAAAGCCGGTCTTCACACCGTCGTGGTTCATGGAGGTGAAGAGAATCTCGCCAGCCCCACGTTCCTGGACCTCGTGAGCCCAGTCGAAAAGGCTCCGCCCCACGGGTATGCGTCCGCCGTTGATGTAGCATTGCCACTGGCCATCCTCTTCCTGTCGGGCATCGATGGCTACGACACAAACCTGGCTGCCGTAGTGGTTGGATACCTCGTCGATGAGTTCTGGGCGACGCAGGGCAGCGCTGTTGATGCTCACCTTGTCGGCTCCAGCCGAGAGCATGCGGTCGACGTCGCGCAGTTCATTGATGCCGCCACCGACGGTGAAGGGTATGCTCAGCGTGGCTGCCACTCGCTCCACCATGTCGGCGAATGTCTTTCGGCCTTCGTGGCTGGCAGTGATGTCGAGAAACACCAGTTCGTCGGCTCCCTGTTGGCTGTAGGCCCGTCCCAGTTCCACGGGGTCGCCAGCCTGTCGCAGGTCAATAAAGTTTGTGCCCTTGACGGTCTGTCCATCCTTCACGTCTAAGCAGGGTATGATTCGTTTGGCTAACATCTATCTGATTAAGAATTAAGAGTTATGAATTAAGAATTTTACGGGCCAACGCCTTCATGTCTATTTTACCTTCGTAGATGGCTTTACCGAAGACGACGGCTGGGATGCCGGCCTGGTCTAAGGCTTCGATGTCGTCAATGGAGGACACACCACCGGAGGCTATAAGGTGCAGTCCCGGGTATGCCTCCATCACTTGCCTATAGAGGTCGATGGCAGGGCCGGTGAGTGTGCCGTCTTTCGATATTTCTGTGCACAATACATGCTTGACGCCTGCCTCTACATATTTCTTCAGGAAGGGCAGCAAATCTTCCTGTGAATCCTCTTTCCAGCCGTTGATGCTTATCTTGCCATTGCGCACGTCGGCTCCCAGTATCAGGCGGTCGGCACCATATTTCTCCATCCAGCCGATGAATCGTTGTGGCTCTGTGACGGCAATGCTGCCCACGGTCACCATCTGTGCACCACAATCGAAGGCTTTCTCTATGTCTTCGTCGGTCTTGATGCCTCCACCGAAGTCCACAACCAGATGGGTGTGTTGGGTGATTTGGCTGAGTACCTCACCATTTACGATGTGACGGCTCTTGGCACCATCGAGGTCAACCATGTGCAGACGCTTGAAACCGAGACGTTCAAATTCGAGTGCCATCTCCAGTGGCGAACCATATACCGTCTTTTGGTCATAGTCGCCCTTGGTCAGCCGCACGCACTGGCCTTCGATGATGTCTATGGCAGGAATCAGTTGTATCATGTGTGAGTTACGAGTTATGAATTATGAATTACGAATTATGAATTACACTTCAAGAAAGTTCTGGAGGATGCGTTCGCCCACGCTGCCACTCTTTTCTGGGTGGAACTGTGTGGCGTAGAAGTTGTCGCGATGCAGGGCTGCGCTGAAGGGCAGGATGTAGTCGGTGGTGGCTATCGTCCATTGGCATACAGGCACATAGAAGCTATGTACGAAATACACATATTCTTCCTCCGTGAAGCCTTTGAACAAGTCCGTCTCCCCATCCTTGTTTCTTCCTTCTTCGTTCCTTGTTATGTTCAGGCTGTTCCATCCCATGTGCGGCACCTTGTCCTCGTGGCGCTGGGGTTGGAAACGGTGGACATCGACGTCGAAGATGCCCAGGCAATCGGTGTCGCCCTCCTCCGAATGGCGGCACATCAACTGTTGCCCGATGCAGATGCCCAGGATGGGTTGCCGGAGGTCGCGAATCAACTGGTCCAGCCCATGCTGGTGCAGATAGGTCATCGCCTGTCGTGCTTCGCCTTGTCCTGGGAAGAGCACTTTGTCGGCTCGTCGGATGCGTTCGGCATCGTCGGTCAACACAGGACTGATGCCCAGTCTTTCTAAGGCATGAATCACCGAATACACATTTCCGGCCTTATAATCTATTATTGCTACGTTCATATTTAACTTTCAACTCTTAACGTTCAACGTTCAACTTCAGCCTGTGGTCGATGCACGGCGGCAGTTCTTCCTCGTAGTGTGTCACCATCACGAGTGTCTTATGCTGTCTGAGGCAGAAGGCCTCGATAACCTCCCGCACCCGTTGGCGGTTCGTGTCGTCGAGTCCGTGCAGGGGTTCGTCCAGGATGAGCAGCTCTGGGTCTTTGACGAAGGCACGAGCCAGCAGGCACAACCGTTGTTCGCCGCTCGACAGGGTGAGGAACGTGCGGTCGGCCAGTTCCCTGATGCCGAAAACCTGCATCCATCGCAGGCAGCCTTCGCGCTGCTCTGGACGAGGACGGACGTAGAGCCCGATGCTGTCGTTCAGCCCGCTGGCCACAATGTCGATGGCAGGGATATCCTTCAGATAGGCGCGATGCATCTCAGGACTGACGTAGCCGATGTGCCGCTTTATCTCCCAGATGCTTTCACCTGAGCCTCGCCGATGGCCGAACAGACGGATGTCGCAGGCATAGCTTTGCGGATTGTCGGCACAGACAAGGCTCAGCAGTGTGCTCTTGCCCGAACCGTTCCGCCCGCTCAGCGCCCATCGTTCACCCTCGCCGACGGTCCAAGACAGGTTGTTCAGTATGATGCGTTCGCCGTAGCGGATGCTCACATTGTTGAAGCGCAGTATCTCTCCGCCCCTTTGCGGATAGAAGGGCGTGGTGCTGAGGTCCTTTTGGGGCAGGTTGATAATCCATTCGCGTTCTTCCTTGGGCAAGGCGGGCGAGGGTAGGGGTTTGCGGCTTGCAAGATATGCGTCGCGTGTCATCTTCTGTCCCAGTCGAAGTTGCTCCACAGGCAGGACGTGGGTGATGAACGCAGGTATGTCATCCGTCTTGGACAGGACGAGGATGAGCGTCAGGTTGCGTTCCGCAGTGAGTCGCTGCAAGAGGTCCGTCAGCCACTGGCGTGTGCCGGCATCAAGGCCGATGTAGGGATTGTCGATGATGAGCACATTGGGTTCCGACTTCAGGGCACGTCCCAGTTGGTAGCGTCGCATCTCGCCGCTCGAGAGGGCAATGATGGGCTTTCCGTCCACGCGAGGCATATCCTCGGGAATGTCGTGCTGGTTCCATCGCTGTTGGTAGTAGTAGGTGCCGTCCTGTTCGCCATACGAGTCGCGGAAGGTGATGTGGCGCATGAGGCCGTGCCATCCGCCCACCTCGTTCTGCAACAGAGGATAGCGCCCCGTGATGATGTCCACCAACCGGCTCTTGCCCGATGCATTGGAGCCCACGATGGCCACCTGTTCGCCCTGCTCAATGGTCAGGTCCACAGGCTCCGCCATTCGTTTGTCCGGATGGCGCGTCACTCCATTCTTTATGGCAATGACAGCCCCATCCCCAGTCTTCGTGAGGAGGGCGCCACCCCCTTGCCCCTCCCGAGGGAGAGGAGTGTATACATCTGATGGCAATATATCTTTCATCTTAACCCTTTAACCCTTTAACCCTTTAACCTTTTAACCCTTTAACCTTTTAACCTTTTAACCTTTTAACCTTTTAACCTTTTAACCCTTTAACCTTCTCCTTGTTTTTCGTGGCGAAATCCTTCCACGAACGATAACTGGCCTGCGACTCCGGACGGCTTGCCTGCATGAAGTGGCAATAGGCAGCCGCCAAGGCATCGGTGGCGTCGAAGTGCTGCTTCATCTGCTCTGCGTCCAACTTCAATATGCGTTGCAACATGCCCGCCACCTGCTCTTTCGAGGCTGCGCCCGTTCCCGTCAGCGCCATCTTTATCTTCATGGGAGCATATTCGTGGATGGGTATATCGCGATGTATGGCAGCCGCAATGGCCACCCCCTGCGCACGCCCCAGTTTCAGCATCGACTGCACGTTCTTTCCGAAGAACGGGGCCTCGATGGCCATCTCGTCGGGCAGATACTCGCTGATGATGCCCGACACCCTCTCGAAGATATGTCCCAGCTTCAGATAGGTGTCGCTGACCTTGTGCAGGTCAATCACCCCCAGTGCTACGGCCTCGGCCTTGTTGCCCACGACGCGCAGCACTCCGTATCCCATCAGGTTCGTTCCTGGGTCGATGCCCATGATAATCTTTTCGCCCTTCAATTTTTAATCTTTAATTTTTAATCTTTAATCTTTAATCTTTAATTTCTGCCAACCTCTTCCATGATGGTACTGAACCCCACGATGCGCCCGTCGAACATCTTCACCAGTTCCTGATGCAGGGCAGCCCCCTGCTGGGTGTACCATCGGTGCAGCGTTGCCGACGACTCCGTCTCGAACTGCAGCGACATGCATTCCGTCTCCTGGTCGTGGTGCGACAGTATGCGCAGCAGGCGCGGTTTGCGCAGGATTCCGTTGGTCTCCACACGCGGCACCATGCTCTCCATTACCCAGATGACGAAGTCGCGCGCGTCGTCCTCCGGCATCGTGTATGTGGTGTTGTAAACAATCATTCTACCTTCGTCTTTTTAGATTCGGGCGCAAAGGTACGAAAAAAATCCCGAATTTCCATCATGCGCGCGCATACAATTTTATATGTTGTAGAATACTTCTTGACAGGTTCACGAGACATTCTTCCGCCATCGCCGATGAACGTACATCCATCGTCGGCGTCCGTACATTCATCGTCGATGTCCGTCCGTTCATCGCCGATGGCGGAACTTTTCCTCGTGTCCTTGTCAACTTCTCTTCGTCACCTTTTCAATTTTTGGTTGTCAGTCGGTTAAGTTTTTTTCTTTACTGCCAACTTTTTTCGATGAAATGTTTATTCATAATCGGAATATTTTTCGTAACTTTGTATTTGGAATATACCCTCTTGATGGGACAGGATGCATAACGTTGTCTTATTATGTCGCTGCTAATCAGTACAAAACGGACAATTCCAACGTCGGATTCTTCCGTCCACTCCATACACAAGTGTATGGTGACCCTAAGATTTTGTCTCAACTGAAAAAGGCTATGCTCGACCGTAAGGCTCTGTACTGGTATCCGCTGAGGGTGAGGAACTCGACCCCGCCGCGCCTGATGACAATGAAGGAACGTCTCGACCATGAGGAAAAGGTGAGCGAGACGTACATCCCGATGGAATATCGCACCGAAAAAAACCGCACACGATTGGTGCCTGCCATCAACAACATCATCTTTGTGCGCAGCACGTACAACGACCTGGTGGAGATACGCAGCAACCTGGAGCTCTACGAGCCGTTGCGCTACATCATGCACCCTGTCACCGAGAAACGAGCCACACACTACGAGGCCCTCTATGTGCCCGACACCATGATGCAGGACTTCATCCGCGTCACCGCTGAGCGGCAGGACAACGTCATCTTCCTCGACAATCTCGACTTTGCCTTCAAACCCGGCATCAGGGCTCAGATTACCGACGGCCCCTACACCGGAGTGACAGGCATCGTGAAGCACATCAAGAAGAGCCTCTGTGTCATCATCCCCATCGAGGGCGTGGCGGCAGTTGGCATCATGCATGTGCCCCGTCATCATTTGCGGTACATTGCAGAGAAGAAAGAAGTAGAACAAACAACGAACTGAAGATGACCATATTAGTAACAGGAGCCAATGGCCAGTTGGGCAGCGAGATGCGCATCGTGAGCCGAGGTTCACAAGACCATTACCTCTTCACCGATATAATGGAAATAGAGGGTCAGGAAACAACGATTCTTGACATCACGAACCTGGAGGCCGTAAGGCAGATTGTAAAAACGCATGACGTTAAGGTCATCGTAAACTGTGCAGCCTATACCAACGTGGACAAGGCCGAGACTGACCAGGAACTGTGCGAACTGCTCAATGCGAAAGCACCGGAGAACCTGGCCCGGGCCATGAAGGAGGTAGGCGGACTGCTGATACACATCAGCACCGACTATGTCTTTGGCGGCGACCCATACAACAGACCCTGCAAGGAAGACCAAAAGGGTACCCCGACCGGTGTCTATGGCCTGACGAAGCTGCACGGGGAGCAAAATATCCAGAGGACGGGCGTCGACTATCTCATCTTCCGCACGGCCTGGCTCTATTCCGAGTTTGGAAAGAACTTCGTGAAAACGATGCTCAGTCTCACCGCCACCAAGCCGCAGCTGAAGGTCGTATTTGACCAGGTGGGGACACCTACTTATGCGTATGACCTGGCAGCAGCAATCTTTCACATCGTCGAGAATCGCAAGTACGAAGGGAATACGGGAATATATCATTATAGCAACGAAGGCGTATGCTCCTGGTTCGACTTCACCAAGATGATTCAGCAGATAGCTGTGGGCCTTGAAACATCTGAAACAGCCGAAACCTTCGGAACTCACGGCGCATGCGAAGTGCAACCCTGCCACAGCGACGAGTTTCCAAGTCCTGTGACACGTCCGGCCTATTCCGTACTGGACAAGACTAAGGTGAAAAGCACATTCGGAATCAGCATACCCTATTGGACTGATTCCTTGAAAACATGTATTAATAACTTAAAATAGACCGATATGAAACGTTCAATTATCATTACCGGCGGTGCGGGCTTCATCGGAAGTCATGTCGTACGCCTCTTTGTCAACAAGTACCCAGAGTATAAGATCATCAACCTTGACAAGTTGACCTATGCCGGCAACCTGGCAAACCTCAAGGACATTGAAGACAAGCCCAACTACAAGTTCGTGAAGATGGACATCTGCGACTTCGACGGTGTGTTGAAGCTGATGCAGGATGAAAAGGTGGACGGCATCATCCACCTGGCTGCAGAGAGCCACGTTGACCGCTCCATCAAGGACCCCTTCACCTTTGCCCAGACCAATGTGATGGGTACGCTGAGCCTGTTGCAGGCAGCCAAGGCCTACTGGGAGAGCCTGCCGGAGAAGTACGAAGGCAAGCGCTTCTACCACATCTCCACCGACGAGGTGTATGGTGCCTTGCAGATGACCCATCCCGAGGGCATCGAGCCTCCCTTCACCACGAAGGCCAGTTCCGGCAAGCACCACCTGGCCTATGGCGAGAAGTTCTTCACCGAAGACCTGAAGTATCAGCCCCATAGCCCCTACAGTGCCGCAAAGGCCAGCAGCGACCACTTCGTACGCGCGTTCCACGATACCTTTGGCATGCCGACGATTGTGACGAACTGCTCCAACAACTATGGCCCATACCAGTTCCCGGAGAAACTGATACCCCTGTTCATCAACAACATCCGCCACCGCAAGCCTCTGCCTGTTTACGGCAAGGGCGAGAACGTGCGCGACTGGCTGTATGTAGTGGACCACGCAAGGGCCATCGATACGATATTCCATGAAGGCAAGATTGCAGAGACATACAACATCGGCGGCTTCAACGAGTGGAAGAATATCGACATCATCAAGGTCCTCATCAATACCGTCGACCGTCTGCTGGGCCGTCCCGAAGGCGCAGACATGGACCTGATTACATATGTCACCGACCGTGCAGGACATGACCTCCGTTATGCCATCGACAGCACCAAACTTCAGAAGGAACTGGGATGGGAGCCCAGCCTCCAGTTCGAGGAGGGCATCGAGAAGACTGTCCGTTGGTATCTGGACAATCAGGACTGGATGGACAATGTGACAAGTGGGGACTACATGAAGTATTATAACGACATGTATGCCAATCGTTAATGTCGATTGGTTATATATCCTGTGTCCCTGATTCGGAAAACATATATACAATAGAAGTTTTTTTATGAAGAAAGCATTAATAACTGGAATTACAGGTCAGGATGGTAGTTATTTGGCCGAGTTCTTGATTGAAAAGGGGTATGAAGTGCATGGCCTCTTGCGCCGCTCCTCCTCCTTCAATACAGGCCGTATCGAACACCTTTACCTCGATGAGTGGGTGCGTGATATGAAAAAGGCCCGTCTGGTGAATCTGCACTGGGCTGATATGACCGACTCTTCGTCGCTGATTCGCGTCATCGGTGAGGTGAAACCCAATGAAATATATAATCTGGCCGCCCAGAGTCATGTAAAGGTTTCGTTCGACGTGCCTGAATACACTGCCGATGTAGATGCCGACGGCGTACTTCGCCTCCTGGAAGCTGTACGCATCTGTGGGCTGGAGAAGACCTGCCGCATCTATCAAGCCAGCACGTCCGAACTTTATGGTAAGGTACAGGAGGTGCCACAGTCGGAGACAACTCCATTCTATCCTCGCTCGCCCTATGCCGTTGCCAAGCTTTATGGCTTCTGGATTATGAAGAACTATCGTGAGTCGTACGGTATGTTCTGCTGTAATGGTATCCTCTTTAACCACGAAAGTGAGCGACGGGGCGAGAATTTCGTAACGCGTAAAATCACGCTGGCTGCAGCCCGTATTGCACAAGGATATCAGGACAAACTCTATCTGGGTAATCTGAACTCGTTGCGCGACTGGGGATATGCCAAGGACTATATCGAGTGCATGTGGCTCATCCTGCAACAGCCTGAGCCTGACGATTTTGTCATTGCCACGGGTGAATATCATACAGTACGTGAGTTTACCACACTGGCGTTCAAGGAGGTTGGTATAGAACTTGAATGGCGCGGTGTCGGTGTTGACGAGAAAGGTTATGACAAGGCAACGGGTAATGCCCTTGTTGAGGTCGATCCCAAGTACTTCCGCCCTGCCGAAGTCGACCAACTGCTTGGTAATCCGGCTAAGGCAAAAGCCAAACTGGGATGGAACCCGCAGAAGACCTCATTTCCCGAACTCGTAAAGATAATGGTGAAGCACGACATGAAGTTCGTGAAGAAACTGTTCTTGAAAGCACAAATGGATAAGGAAGATGCTGAATAAAGAAAGTAAGATTTATGTTGCCGGACACAACGGCTTGGTTGGTTCTGCCATTTGGAATAACCTGAAGGCTCGTGGTTACAACAACCTCGTAGGCAGGAGTCATAAAGAGCTTGACCTCACAGACCAATATGCGGTCAGGAAATTTTTCGATGAAGAGAGACCGGATGCTGTGGTCTTGGCTGCTGCCTTTGTCGGCGGCATCATGGCCAACAGTCTCTATCGTGCTGACTTCATCATGATGAACATGAAGATTCAGTGCAACGTGATAAGCGAGGCTTACGCACATGGTGTGCAGAAACTTTTGTTCTTAGGTTCAACCTGCATTTATCCCAAGAATGCTCCCCAACCCATGAAGGAGGACTGCCTGCTGACCAGTCCGCTGGAGTACACCAACGAGGAATATGCCATCGCCAAGATTGCAGGACTGAAGATGTGTGAGAGCTACAACCTCCAGTATGGTACCAACTATATTGCCGTGATGCCTACCAACCTGTATGGGCCCAACGACAACTTCCACCTGGAGAACAGTCATGTGATGCCTGCCATGATGCGTAAGGTGTACCTGGCCAAGCTCATTCATGACGGAGCATGGGACAAGATTGCCATTGACCTGAACAAACGTCCTGTGGAAGGTGTCACGGGTTCTGCATCGAAGGCAGAGATTTTGGAGGTCCTCGGTAAGTACGGCATCTTCGATAACAAGGTTGTGCTGTGGGGAACTGGAACACCCCTGCGCGAGTTCCTTTGGAGCGAGGATATGGCAGATGCTTCTGTGCACGTTTTGCTGAATGTGGACTTCAAGGACGTGATAGGTATAGAGAAGTATTCTTCCGTACATTTTGGTGCCAGCACGGATGGCGCTGTGGACAGAAACCATAGTGCAGGACGCGGAGGTGCCATCCCTTCACTTGGTGAGATACGTAATTGTCACATAAATGTCGGCACTGGTAAGGAACTGACCATCCGCGAATTGTCCGAGCTCGTGGTCAAGGCTGTTGGCTTTGATGGAAAGGTGGAGTTCGATGCCTCGAAGCCCGATGGCACGATGCGTAAGCTGATTGACGTATCGAAGCTTCACAGCCTCGGCTGGACGCACAAAGTGGAGATTGAGGACGGTGTGGCCAAACTCTTCGAGTGGTACAAGGAAAGTCTGTCTTGAACGTTGAGAGTACAGGACGAATAGTAGCAATAGCATGAAGCATTACGACTTTCTGATTGTCGGGTCGGGTCTTTTTGGTGCCACATTTGCCTATCGTGCCAAGCAGGCCGGTAAGACTTGCCTGGTCATAGACCGGCGTCCGCACCTTGGAGGCAATGTCTATTGCGAGAAAGTGGAAGGAATCAATGTGCATAAATACGGCCCTCATATTTTCCACACCAATAATAAGGAAGTATGGGATTTCGTCAATGCCATCGTGCCCTTCAACCGATATACGAATTCGCCCCTGGCCAACTATCGCGGGCAACTTTACAATCTGCCCTTCAACATGAACACCTTCTGCCAGATGTGGGGCGTGCGAACTCCCGCAGAGGCAGAGGCGAAGATTGAAGAACAGAGGGCTGAGGCTGTAGCTGCATTGAACGGTCGGGAACCTCAGAACCTGGAAGAACAGGCTCTCACACTGGTGGGACGTGACATCTTCGAGCGACTTATCAAGGAATATACTGAGAAACAGTGGGGGCGCCCTTGCACGGAACTTCCGGCCTTCATCATCAAGCGTCTGCCTGTCCGTATGGTCTTCGACAACAACTATTTCAACGACAAGTATCAGGGCATACCCATCGGAGGTTATAACCGACTGATTGAGGGACTGCTTTCAGGTGTCGACACTATGACCGGCATCGACTTTGCTGATTGCGAACGTAGATATAATAAGAATGACGGACATTGGAATGTTCAATGTCCAATGTTCGATGTTCAATGTAACAAGATTGTCTATACGGGCCAGCTCGATGAGTACTTCGACTTTAAGTTAGGAAGGTTAGACTGGCGCACCGTCAGTTTCAAGACCCGCATTGAGGACATGCCCAACTATCAGGGCAATGCCGTCGTCAACTACACATCACACGACCAGCCCTACACCCGTATCATCGAGCACAAGCACTTCGAGATGTTCGGTCCGGAGGTTTACGACTGTCCCAAGACGGTCGTCAGCGAGGAATATAGCACCGAATACCAAAGCGGTATGGAACCCTATTATCCTGTCAACGACGATGCCAACAACCAGTTAGCCGACCGTTATCGCCAATTGGCCACCCAGGAACCGAACGTCATCTTCGGCGGCCGACTGGCAGAATACAAATACTACGATATGGCCCCGATAATGGAAAAGGTGCTGGGGATGGA
>CACZRZ010000259.1 GCA_902783655.1 uncultured Bacteroidales bacterium | reverse complement strand
TGGCATCGTCGTTGTTCTTGTGCTCCATCCAGAATCCGATGGCAGCATAGCCATTGTTGACGTGGATATCATTACGTTTGCGCAATAGGGCGACGAAGAAATATTTGGGTACGGGTATTCCCTTCACCTTTGTGTACTCCCCTTCGCGGATTGTTCCGCCTTTCACCACGTACAGCGTGTCACGGAACGCGTTGGTATTGTATTGGCTGCGAATGAGCTTGTTCTCGATGTTCCACCAGATTCCCTGCGTGTTGAAATAATACAGCTGGGGTTGCATGTTGCTGTAGTAGAACGTCTGTTCATTGGCCTCCCGAGAGTAAACACGGTCTTCGCTGGCGACAATGTGCCCACGGGTATATCCGTTGCTGGAGTGGTCTTCCTGGTCTGTCCTGTATTCCCATGGAATCAGCGGGTCTGGTGCCCACGCATCGGTCCGGCTTACAGCCTTGCCCGAGTTCGTGCGGTCCCAGCGATAGGCCGACCACCATTGTGCGCGCAACGAGTAGTTATACTCCATCGAGTAGTTGATGCCGTATGTGGGTACCGTGTGCACAATGAAGAGGTTTTGTTCACCTCCTTTGAGTTGGGGTATCTCCAGTCGGGTGGCTGCCTGCTGCAGGTCGGTCGAACCTTCTGTCACGGCCTGAATCGAGCCACATTTCACGATGCGTCCGTTGCTGTTCGTAACGGCAGTGGTACCTGTGAACTTTGCGTTGCTGTTCTGGTTCGTCGTGGCACTGGTTGGCGGGATATACTTATCCTCGTCGTTACAGGCCGAAAAAACAAACATCAGCCCCAATATGAGGCTGATGTTCGTTGTCTTGGTGCATAGCCACCGTAGATTACTTGCGAGAGCGTGCATAGCGGCTCATGAACTTGTCTACGCGACCTGCGGTGTCCACCAACTTCGACTTACCCGTGTAGAAGGGGTGAGAAGTGCTGGAGATTTCCAACTTCACGAGGGGATAGGTTTCGCCCTCGAACTCGATGGTTTCGCTGGTCTTGCATGTGGAACGGCTCAGGAACATATCGCCATTGCTCATGTCCTTGAACACCACGGGGCGATAGTTTTCGGGATGAAGATCCTTTTTCATTTTCGTATTGTTTTTATTGTTTCTTTTTATCGTCGTTTCGGGCCTGAATAGAGTTGGTAACACGGCACGAAGCCCACTATTCACACCATACGGAGTGCAAAGGTACGAATAAGCGAATAAACTACCAAATAAATTTGATTATTTTTGAGTGAGAGGGCCTAAAAATATATGATATGATGCGCCGATTGAGGCAAAGTTTGTGCTTTCGTTTGATATTTGGAAAATAAATGTGTAATTTTGTTCCGGAATATATAATGTTTTATGTATGAGCATGTCGTTTATCAATGTTGTACGCTGGTGCTGCATCCTGTTTTTCTATTTGTTCCTGCCGACATCGGTTTTCGGCAATGATGTGTCGCAGTTGCCCTACGGCGGACATTATTCGGAGTGGATGGTACGTTCGGAGATGAAGCGCACACCTCGTTCGTATCTGCTCGACTTCTCCACGCGGCCCAAGTGGAGCTATGTGATGGGCATCGAGCTGGAGGCTATGCTGGACACCTATCTGCACTACGGAGGACAGGATATCCTGGATTATTGTCACGAGTATGTGGATACGATGATAGATGCAAAGGGCAAGATTCGTGGCTACGACCTGCAAGAGTACAATCTTGACAATGTCCGCACAGGACATTTCTTGGCCCGTATGCAACAACTGAAGCCCGAACCCAAGCTGCAGAAGGCCATGCGGATGCTGATGAAGCAGCTCGACCAACAGCCGCGAACCGTGGTGGATAAGGTATATTGGCACAAGGCTATCTATGCCTATC
This sequence comes from uncultured Bacteroidales bacterium, assembly GCA_902783655.1. Taxonomy (GTDB): domain Bacteria; phylum Bacteroidota; class Bacteroidia; order Bacteroidales; family Bacteroidaceae; genus Physcousia. The sequence goes on along the minus strand of CACZRZ010000259.1, from coordinate 1,615 downwards.
AGGTGTGGCTCGACGGCATTTTCATGGGACTGCCCTTCCGTGTGCTGGCAACCCCTCTCGTTTCTAAATCTTCAATTTCCCACTCGGCCCAAAGGGACGCTTGCGTAGCGCAGAAGAGCAAGAATCTTCATTCCTCAATTTATGACGATGCAGTCCATCAAATAACCACTACTTATCGGCGTACCCTCGACTCGAAGACAGGGCTGAACCGACATGCCTACGATGAGAACCGCAATATGTTCTGGGCCGACCCCGAAACGGGACTCTCGCAGCACTGCTGGGGACGTGCGCAGGGTTGGTTCACGATGGCGCTGGTGGAGCTGCTGGATGCACTGCCTGAGAACTACGGGCGGCGTGAGGAAGTCATTGACTTGTTGCGGCAGGACCTTGATGCCGTCATTCGCTGGCAGGACGAGCGCAGTGGCCTTTGGTATCAGGTGATGGACGCACCCGGACGCGAAGGAAACTATCTGGAGAGTTCCTGCTCATCGATGTTCGCCTATGCCCTGCTGAAAGCCGCAAACCGCGGTTGGGCAAGGGAGCGCCATCGCGAGGCCGGACTGAAGGCCTATGAGGGCATCATCCGGCATTTTATCCGTGTCAATGCCGACCAAACCATCTCGCTGACCGATGGTTGTTCCGTAGCCGGATTGGGGCCGGGCAGGAGTCCGGAGGTGGAGGCCGCACTGAAGAAAGTCAATCCCAAGGCTAAGCTCAAGGAGAACCGCAGGCGCGACGGCTCGTATGCCTACTACCTGAGCGAACCCGTCCGCGACAACGATGCCAAGGCCGTAGGGCCTTTCATTTGGGCATCACTGGAGAAGGAAATGATGGAGGACTGTCGCGTAGCCGACCAGATGCTGCTCTATCAAAGGATGACAGGCGGTTGGCCCAAGAACGTGGATATGGGACGCCCGTTGAGTGAGGAGGAACGTCTTCAGGTGATTCGGGACAAACGGAAGCGCAACGACTCGACCACCGACAACGGTGCTACAACCTCACAGATGAGGTTCCTGGCCCGGCTATTCCAACTGACAGGCGACGTGCGCTATCGTGCTGCTTTCCGTCAGGGTGTTGAGTACCTGCTCAGCGGTCAGTATGCCAATGGCGGCTGGCCCCAGTTCTGGCCCGAGATGCACGGCTATCAGATACACATTACCTACAACGACGATGCAATGGTGAACACACTCAGGCTGTTACGCGACATCGGGGAGCAACGTGCACCATATCGGGGCAACCTGACTGACGAGGCATTGCGGCAGCGTGTTTCGACAGCCTTCGGCAAAGGCATCGAATGCATCCTGAACACTCAAATCGTGCATGAGGGCAAGCCGACAATCTGGTGTCAGCAACACGACCGCGAGACGCTTCTGCCAGCCGGAGCCAGGGCCTACGAACTGCCGTCGTATTGCCCGATAGAGAGTGCCGCCATCGTACAGTTGCTGATGGAACTGGAAAACCCCAATGAACGTGTAAAACGTGCGGTCATCGCAGCCATGACGTGGTTCGACGAACACAAACTGACAGGCTACCGAGTGGTGCACACAGGCCGGCCGGGCAGTCCGGAATGGGACACACGACTGGTTGACGACCCCAAGGCCGGTCCGATGTGGGC
>CACZRZ010000258.1 GCA_902783655.1 uncultured Bacteroidales bacterium | reverse complement strand
GACCAACGGCACACGGCAACTGCCATCCGGCATCGACTGGGTGACCTGTTCGCCCAAAGTGCTCGCACAGACCGTCGTCTTGCGGCCTAATGAACTGAAGGTGGTATATGAACACGAGGGTCAGGACATGCAAGCCTATGAACAAATGTTCGAGGCGGAGGTATATAGCCTGCAACCCTGCGACACGGGGGACAGGAATCGCAATGCCGACATCTTGAACCAAACGATTGCCTACGTACTGCAGCACCCCCAGTGGCACCTCAGTCTGCAAACCCATAAACTTATCGGGGTAAGATAAATGACTATCCTACCCCGATTTCATCAGTTGCGTTTCACCAGTTCCGGTATCTTCACCTTGGCTCCGACAAACAGATTGCTGGCTTGAGCGTTGGTGTAGTGATTCATGCGGATAATGTAGCTAATCAACCGTTTATCATCATAGTACTTCTTGGCCAAGATAGACAAGTCCTCACCCTTTTCCAGGACGTGTTCCGTCTTTATGCCCGTAATCCAGTATTCACCATTTTCTATCTGAGGATAGTCTGCAGCCAACTTCTCGGCGTCGGCCTTAGTAACGATTGCCACAGCTGTGGTGTCCTTCTGCTCAGGCTCTGTCACGACTGTGCTGTCCTCCTCCACGACTGCAGGTTCCGGCTGTTGTACAGGAACTTCCTCAGCCTTTTCTGCCACCAGTTCGGTCTTTGGATTCTTCGGGCCGAAGTTCAGCTTGTCATTCACCTTCAGCCAATATCCAACACCTGCGACAATCAGCAGAATAGCAGCCCACAGCCATATCCTTGAGCTGCTGCCGTTCCCCTTGGCTGGCGTTTCGTTTCCAACCACAGGTGCAGGCTCAGGTTCAACGGGTTCGGGTTCTGGGTCAATAATTGGTTCGGGCTCCGGCTCTACAAATGCCTCGGGCTCGGGTTCTACAATAGCCTCAGGCTCCGGCTCAACAATTGCCTCGGGCTCGGGTTCTACGACGGTTTCCATAACAGGTACAACCACAGGTTCAGGTTCGGGTTCCTCAACAGGTTCTTCCACGACGGGTTCAAGCTCAGGTTCGGCAACAGGCACTTCCACGACAGGTTCAGGCTCAGGCTCCGCAACAGATTCTTCCACAACGGGCTCAGGCTCCGCAACAGGCTCTTCCACGGCAGGCTCAGGCTCCGCAACAGGCTCTTCCACGGCAGGTTCTTCCACAACGGGTTCAGGTTCTTCTACGGGATCTATGCGCTCCATGTCCTCCGTACGGGTCTCGTCGTTCAAGATTACAGTCTCGAAGGCAGCAAATGGTCTGTTTACGCAGTCGGCAAGCGACTTATCGGGTGTGAATGTGATTTTGGAGTGGCTGTCGATGACTATGCGCTCGCCAGTATTGACATGCACACTTTCTCGACTGTCCACCTGAACCAACTTGAATGTACCCAGTCCCTTGACCTTCACCAACTCATCCTCTAACAGATTCTCACGAATGGTGTCAAACACCACGCGAACGAAAGCCTCAGCATCTTTCTTTGTTAAAGACTTACGCTTAGCCAGGGCATCGGCTAACTCAGAAAGGGTTATCTTATCCATGTTGCTTACTTTTTTTCCTTTAGGGTAGTACTGGGCTTGAAACTAAGAGTCATCTTGGGGGGCACCAGCATACGTTGCTTTGTGGACGGATTAATGACCACGCGCTCGAGTTTTTTCTTGACCTCGAACGAGCCGAAGCCAAAGATATTGATGCTGTTTTCCTCCTCCAGCTGTGCTGCCATCTCTGTAGTCAGCGCAGCCATCAGAGCCGTTGTATCCTTAACTGTAAACCCTGTACGGGTTGCCAATTGACTGATAAATTCCTTGTTATTCATGATATTATATATATTTTTTACATCAAAGCCCTTCCATACAAGTCGAAGTCGTCGGCCGATGTTATTTGACACTCGTAGAAGTGTCCTATCTCCACTCCATCGTTTTCCGACGCTTTCATCAGCACTTCAGGATCAACCTCTGGCGAGTCGAACTCTGTGCGGCCTATGAAGTAGTCGCCTTCCCTACGGTCCACGACAACCTTCAGCGTCTGCCCCACCTTCTCCTCCTGTATCTCGCCGGATATGCGCTGTTGCAAGCGCATCAGTTTGGAGAGCCGGACCTGCTTCACCTCCTCGGGTATGTCGTCCTTATATTGCTGAGCACTGTATGTGCCAGCCTCTTCGCTGTAGGCAAACGCTCCCATGCGTTCGAAGCGCGCCCAGCGGACAAAGTCCATCAGCTGCTCGAAATCCTCTTCCGTCTCGCCCGGATGTCCCACCATCAACGTCGTACGGATGTGAATGCCAGGCACCTCGCGTCGCATGGTCTCTATCAACTGGCGTGTCTGCTCGGCGGAGATGTTGCGTCGCATGGCTTTCAGTACGTTGTCCGAAATGTGCTGCAGGGCTATGTCCAGATATTTGCAGACATTCTTTCGTTCGCGCATCACACGCAACAATTCCATGGGGAAGTCGGTGGGATAGGCATAGTGCAGGCGAATCCATTCCACGCCCTCGATGTCTGCGATGCGCTCCACCAGTTCGGCTATGCAGCGACGATGGTAGAGGTCGATGCCATAGTACGTCAGTTCCTGGGCAATCACCTGAAACTCCCTGACACCCTTCGCTACCAAGAATCGCACCTCGTCCAGAATCTCCTCCATGGGTCGGCTCTGGTGGTGTCCCGTCATCAGGGGTATGGCGCAGTAGCTGCAATGCCTGTCACATCCCTCACTGATTTTCAGGTAGGCATAGTGGCTGGGCGTAGTCAAGTGCCGCTGCGTCCGCAGGTCTTGTCGATACGCCTTGCCCAGGTCTGTCAGCAACTGGTCCCAGTCGAACTTTCCGTAATATTTGTCCACCTCGGGTATCTCCTTTTGCAGTTCCTGCATGAAACGTTGCGACAGACAGCCCATTACGTACAGTCTCCGCAGTCGTCCCTCGCTCTTGCGCTGTGCCAGTTCCAGTATCGTATTGATGCTTTCCTCCTGTGCATCGGCAATGAATCCGCAGGTGTTCACCACAGCAATCTCGCCTTCGGGATTGTCGCTGTCGTGGCTCACACGATAACCTGCCGCCTCCAATTGCAGCATCAGGCGCTCCGAATCCACCAGATTCTTCGAGCAACCCAGAGTCAGGATGTCGATGGTTCCCTGCTTCACCTTATTCGTCAAATTCGACTAATTCTTTGTATCACAAATCATTTACCATTCCCGAACAGCGAGTTCACGAAGTCCACTCGGTTAAAGGGCTGCAGGTCTTCCATGCCCTCGCCCAGACCGATGTAGCGTACAGGTATCTTGAACTGATCGCTGATGCCGATGACCACGCCCCCTTTGGCTGTACCGTCGAGTTTGGTGATGGCCATTGAGGTCACATCCGTAGCGGCAGTGAACTGCTTAGCCTGCTCGAAGGCATTCTGCCCCGTAGAGCCGTCCAGGACGAGCATCACGTCGTGCGGAGCATCGGGCACTACCTTCTGCATCACACGTTTAATCTTCGACAACTCGTCCATCAGCCCCTTTTTATTGTGCAGACGTCCGGCTGTGTCTATCAGAACCACGTCGGCGCCCTGTGCCACAGCACTTTGCAGGGTATCGAAGGCCACGCTGGCAGGGTCGCTGCCCATCTGCTGTTTAACCACAGGCACGCCTACCCTTTCGCCCCAAATCACGATTTGCTCGACAGCGGCAGCACGGAACGTGTCGGCAGCACCCAACAGGACCTTCAGGCCGGCCTGCTTGAACTGATAGGCCAACTTACCGATGGTCGTCGTCTTGCCCACTCCGTTCACGCCCACTACCATGATGACATAAGGTTTCTTGTCCGTCGGAATCTGGAATCCCTCGGTGTCCATCGTGTTGTTTTCTGTCAGCAACGAGGCTATTTCGTCGCGCAGTATGCCATTCAACTCGCTTGTGGTCACGTACTTGTCCCGTTCCACTCGTTCCTCAATGCGTCGGATGATGTTCAGTGTAGTGTCCACACCCACATCGCTCGTCACCAGCACCTCTTCCAGGTTGTCCAACACATCGTCGTCCACCTTCGACTTACCGGCTACAGCGCGTGTCAGTTTACCAAAGAAACTCTCCTTTGTCTTCTCCAGGCCCTTGTCCAATGTCTCGGCCTGTTCCTGCTTGCTTTTCTTCGAAAAGAGATTGAAAAAACCCATAATACTCTATTTTACGGCAAAGATACGATTAAGCGAGCGATTTACCAAATTTATTTGAGGAAATCCGAGCGAGAGTATCTAAAAGAATACAGAAAAGTAGGAAGAATACTTCCTACTCTCAGCATTTCAACTCTCGTATATCGGTAACAGGGGATGATGTGGCTCACGAGTCACATGTCGGCGACTCACGAGTCATTGCCTGGCGACTCACGTGTCATAGGCTGGCGACTCACGAGTCGTGAGGCAGGGAGAGATAACACACACAATACAAATGAACCCCGAAGGCATGAAGCTTTCGAGGTTCATCCGATGTTTGCATGTCCAGGATTAGTTGGCGGGAGTCTCGGGAGCAGCGGGAGCCTCAGTCTTGGGCTGGGCACCGGCCTCGATGGCAGGAACGTTGGTCGGGTTGGTAGCCTGTTCCTCGATAGCCTGCTCCATGATGGCAGAACCAGCACTTCTGGGAGTGGCAAGGAATGCTACGCTGAGAATGCTCAGCAGCACCATGACGGCTGCCAGGCCCCAAGTGGTCTTCTCTATGACATCCGTGGTCTTGCGAACGCCCAGCATGGCATTGTTATCGGCAAAACCACTGGCCAGACCGCCACCCTTGGATTCCTGAATCAATACAATAAGACACATCAGAACTGATGCAACTACAATCAGAATTACAATTACGTTGTACATTGTTTTTTACTTTATTTTATTGTTATTATTAGCTATTATCTTCTCAAGATATCGTATTTGGTCTGCAAAGTAACGATTTTTTTTTGGATAATTCAAGGAAAGTTGCCGAATAATTTCAAGTGCCTTGTCAAATTTGCCCTGTTTTATGTATATTCGGGCCAAAGTTTCGGTAAAAATCTGACTATCCATGCCCATTTCGCCCTCAAGGTCGGGTTTTTGGAGTTCCTCGTCGGGCTGTTCCTGGATGACGATGTTTCCCTGCTGAAGGAAGGAGTCGAGAAGGGGTTGTCCGTAGGTGTTGTTCCCAGCCTGAGAATCACCTGTGGAAGTATCTTCTTCCACCTGCATCATGTAAGAAATGTAGTCGGTGGAGGCATCCACCATGGGACGCTTCCGGGTCTTTGGCTGTGCTTCGGGCTCCTCGGGAGTCGTTGTCAGGAAATCGTCGATGAGCAGATAGGTACGGTCCGATGCATTGTCGGAATAATCTTCGACCCTGTGAATCCTGGACTCGGGCACGGGTTTTAGCCTGTCGCCCTCGATCAGGTTATAAAGCACACGGCGCGATGGGATGAAGACCGAGGCCTTGCGTAGTTCCTGCCCGAACGATGGGTCGTGGGTTTCATATAAGGAACGCAACAACAACAGGCGAACTGCCTGATAATAAGGGTATCGCTCCAGGAGCTGGCGCAATTGTTTCTGCGCCGTTGCCCCACCGTTGCGGGTGTCGTGGATGTATTCTGTAATGCGCTTTGCCATAGGGATTACCAGTTTGCTACGGTGGCGTTAAAGATTTGTTCTGCAATGTCCTTCACCATCTGCGTTACGAGTTCCTCCTGAACATTGACGAGTTGCTGGCTGCTGTCGTACTCGGTGGTGGCTGTGAACTGCCGTTCAAAGTCCTCGGCATGCTTGGCGTTGTTAGTGAAGCGCACGTTCACGGTCATCTTCAGCTGTACCTGGCTGGAGTAGCCCTCGGCCGAAATGGCTTTGTTGTACTGGTCGAAGCCCGTTATCTCACCTGCCAACTGGAGGTCGCCGTTCTTGCGCACCTGCTTCAGTTTGGTCTGTGAGGCATAGAGGTCGGTGAGCTTGTTCTGGAAGATGCTTTGCATAGGAGCCCACACGTATGCCGAACGGATGGGGAAGTTGTCAATCTGTATCGTCTTGGTCTTGTTGTAGTCGATGCTGGCACCGTTGAACTTGTAACTGATGCGGCATGAGGAGACACAGAGCACACTGAGAAGACAGAGGACACAGAGCAAAGATGCAGGACAAAGGGCCTTGCCACAGAAAGCTCTGACGCCAGGGACTCTGTTCCCCCGTCGGGCCCTCTGCACGCCGATTTCTCTGCCTTCTCCGTGTGCTCTGTACTGATTATTCTTCAATGCCATAATCCTTAATCTTACGATACAAAGTACGTTCGCTGATGCCCAGGTCGTCGGCAGCCACCTTGCGGCGGTTTCGGCTGCGGCGCAGGGCCTTTTCTATCATGCGACGCTCCATCTTCTCCAGGTTCAGGTCTTCGTCATCCTCCACATCCACATAGTCATCATCCTGTACCACAGGCGAATGAACAGATACCGTATGCTGCACAGGAGGAGTATCGAAATGCTCCTGCGGGGCGGGTAGCTGGCGCACCACCTGAGGCGTCTGTTCCTGTCCGTCGATCTTCTGCTTCAACATTTCCACATCCATCTTCAGCGAGTGTATCATCAGCTGCATCATCTTCATGGCGTGTTCCACGCTGCCGTCGCCTCTGTTGCTGACGTTTGCATCGCGTATGGCCAGGTCGGTGGTTTCGGCTGAAGGCGTGATTTCGAACTGAGCCAGAATCTCGGGCGTGATGATGCGCTCCTTCGACAGGATGCTCATCTGCTCCACCACATTCTTGAACTGACGGATGTTGCCCGGCCACTTGTATTGCATCACCACTCGACCGGCCTCGGGTGTCAACCGTAGGGGCTCGGGTATGCTGTATTGCTGGGCCGTATCCATAGCAAACTTCTTGAACAGCAGCAACACATCTTCGCCACGCTCGCGCAGCGGAGGCATCTTGACGCTGATGGTGCAGAGGCGATAGTAGAGGTCTTCGCGGAACTTGCCTTCGCGTATTGCTTTCTCTATCTGTACGTTCGTGGCAGCCACGATGCGTACGTCGGTCTTCTTAGGTTCCGAACCACCCACGGGGATGTATTCGCCCGTCTCCAGCACACGCAAAAGGCGCACCTGGGTGGACAGGGGCAGTTCGCCCACTTCGTCCAGGAACAACGTTCCGCCATTAGCCGCTCCGAAATAACCGTCGTGGTCGCTGATGGCTCCTGTGAACGAGCCCTTGACGTGCCCGAACAGCTCACTGTCGATGGTTCCTTCTGGTATGGAGCCGCAGTTGATGGCGATGTATCGTTTGGTTTTCCTTAGTGAATGGTCGTGTATGATGCGCGGAATTACCTCCTTACCCGTACCGCTCTCGCCCTGTATGAACACGGCCAGATTGGTCTTCGCTACTTGCAAAGCCGTATCGAGCACATTATCGAGGCGGGCATCGCGTCCGATGATGCCATACCGCAACTTTATTTGATTCAAATCCATTTCTGCCATGCAGTATCTTTCTTTGAGTTTGCAAAGTTACGAAAAATCGAGTGCAGAACAAAACAAACTCGTTTGATTTTTATGCCGAGATGGAGTAAGTTCGCCACTTTTGTGGCAAAATTACGAAAAATAATTGCTATCTTTGCAAAAAGTTATGGTAAATTCTGTTAACAACCTTATAAAAAGCACACGAAATATAGTCTATGGCCGTAGAGAAAATAACATCACTCTCCCACCCTGGCGTAGAGATTTTCAGCAGCATGACTGAGGCTCAGCTCCGCAACCGGCTGGAGCAGGAGAAGGGAATCTTCATTGCCGAAAGCCCAAAGGTAATCCGCGTGGCATTGAATGCGGGGTACGAACCCTTGGCCATACTGTGCGAGGAAAAACACATTACCGGAGATGCCGCGAACATCATAGTAATGTGTGGCGACATTCCCATTTATGTCGGGGAGCGCACATTACTAACGCAACTGACGGGCTACCAACTGACGCGAGGCGTGCTCTGCGCCATGCGGCGCCCCCAGCCTCGCAGCGTGGAGTCGGTTTGCCAAGGTGCCCGTCGCATCGTGGTCATAGACAGCGTGGTGGACACCACGAACATAGGAGCCATCTTCCGTTCGGCGGCTGCCTTGGGCATAGATGCCGTGCTGCTCACCCCCACATCGTGCGACCCACTGAACCGCCGGGCCGTGCGTGTTTCGATGGGCAGCATCTTTCTGGTTCCCTGGACATGGATTACGAAGCCCATCAGCAGCCTGCACGACCTCGGATTCCGCACCGCAGCAATGGCACTGACCGACAACTCCGTACCCATCGGCGACTCACAACTGATGGCCGAACCCCGACTGGCCATCATCATGGGCACTGAGGGCGACGGACTGGCCAAAGAGGTCATCGGCGATGCCGACTATGTGGCCCGCATACCGATGTCGCACCAGGTGGATTCGTTGAACGTGGCTGCGGCGGCAGCGGTAGCCTTCTGGCAACTGAGATGGAAAGACTGACGCTGGCGCTGCTCATGCTCCTCTGCTCCGCCTGTGTTGAGGCACAAGGACAGTTCCGCGTAGTCACATGGAACGTGGAGAACCTGTTCGACTGCCGCCACGATACGCTGAAGGACGACCATGAATTCCTGCCCGACAGCGAACGGCGGTGGACCTGGGGACGATATTGGAGAAAGATTACGGACGTGAGCCGGGTAGTCATGGGCATAGGCGGACTGAGCGCACCTTCGCTAATAGGCCTGTGCGAAGTGGAGAACGACAGCGTGATGATAGCCCTGACAAAACGCGGCGCCCTGCGCACCATTGGATACGACTATGTAATGAGCAACAGTCCGGACATCCGTGGAGTGGACGTAGCACTGATGTACCAGCCCTCGATGTTCCACATGTTGGGCCACGAAACCCGCCGCATACCTTCACAACAACACAATCTGCGTCCCACGCGCGACCTGTTACATGTCTGGGGCGTGGCACAAGGGAATGACACACTGCACATTGTGGTTTGTCACCTGCCCAGCCGTGCAGGAGGCAGCCGGGAGAATAAACTGAACCGACGACTGGCCGTGGGCGAACTACGCCTGTTGGTCGATTCGCTCTTGGCCAACGTACACGACTGCCAACTTCTGGTGATGGGCGACTTCAACGCCACCCTGCGCGACAAGGCGCTGAAGCCCATAACGGCCCACCCAAGCCTCACACCATTGACACCCGACAAGAAAAGACCAACCAGCGGAACCTATCGCTACAAGGGCAACTGGAGCTGGATTGACCACATGTTGGTGAGCCCGACGCTTGCCAAGAAGGCCACCACAGCCAATCTGTATGCCGAACCCTGGATGAAACGCGAGATGACAGATGGCACCTGGTATCCCCGCCGCACCTACTTAGGTACAAACTACAGCGGGGGCGTGAGTGACCACGTCCCCGCCTACATAGATCTCAAATTCTGACTACTTCAGCACACCCAGTTCCTTGCCCACCTTGATAAAGGCCGCGATGCACTTGTCGAGGTGCTCACGCTTGTGTCCGGCCGACAACTGCACACGGATGCGGGCCTGTCCCTTCGGCACTACGGGATAGTAGAAACCTGTGACGTAGATGCCTTCTTCCTGCATCTTGGCGGCAAACACCTGCGACAACTTGGCATCGTAGAGCATCACGGCACAGATGGCCGACTGTGTGGGCTTGATGTCAAAGCCGGCAGCCATCATCTTGTCGCGGAAGTAGGTGACGTTCTCCACCAAGCGGTCGTGCAGTTCGTTGCTTTCGCCCAACATCTTGAACACTTCCAGACTGGCACCTATGATGCAAGGAGCCAACGAGTTGGAGAACAGATAGGGACGGCTGCGCTGGCGCAGCAGGTCGATAATCTCCTTGCGACCCGTCGTGAAGCCTCCCAGCGCACCACCGAAGGCTTTACCCAGTGTGCCCGTATAGATGTCCACACGGCCATAGGTGTTGAAGAACTCGCTCACGCCGTGACCAGTCTTGCCGACCACGCCTGCAGAGTGGCTCTCGTCGACCATCACCAGGGCATCGTACTTCTCTGCGAGGTCGCAAAT
>CACZRZ010000257.1 GCA_902783655.1 uncultured Bacteroidales bacterium | reverse complement strand
AAGTCCTGCAACGAACCACGCTTTTATCTGTTTCATACCGATATATTTATATATTTCTCGGCAAAGGTAAATAAAAATTACGGATTTCAATGTCTGGATGATAGAAAATGCATATATTTAAGGCTGTTTTTATGTAGAGAAGTGATAAAAAGCAAGGATTGCTACTAAAAAACTCTGTAATATTTTTCAAATTGAATATTTTTGCATACTTTTGCACCATGCGAATCTTAATAAATGTGAACAATAACGAATGTGTATTACTAAAGATATGAATTCTACCCCCACCTATAGCCTGTGTATCAGGCAGTTGTGTAGGGTGTATAGAAGCCTGATTAGTCGGCACGCAATGCCTCGTATGAGGTGTTGCGTGCCGACTGCGTTTATACAACAATGAAGCATTTAACTAATTAACATTAAAATTACTATTATGAAGAAACTGTTTATCTTATGTCTGAGCATGATGATGCTCGTTACTCCTGCTTCTGCAGATTCAGAGAAAACCACGAACCTGTTGATTGGTTTCACACCCGTATTGGGCCGTATGAAGGGAAGCATTAAGTATGATGCCAAGAACACACCGACTGACAGATTCCAGTACAACAAGGAATTGGGCGTTACCATTGGCATAGAGCGTGTCATCAACGGATTCGTTGTGCTGCCAGAGTTCCGTTATTTCCGGGGCAATCTGAAGAAGACGGAATATAATTCGTTCGGTGCAGGACTGCCTTATCCCTTCCCCTACACTACTTTTGAAGACGTCAACGAGTTTGGTTACATGCAGTGGGTGGGCTTCACCATCAATTCAAAAAAGCGTTTCCAAGTGCCCATAATGGGTGGTATCGGTCTTGATTACGTGAAGGGTGCTCCCTTCAACAACATGTTCTTCGACTATGGTCTGAAGATTCGCATGAAGCTTTATTTCACTCCCAAGTTCGGTATGTTCCTGGGCGGATTCTACGAGGGTGGCAGCTCATGGAGCCATCGTGGCATCCCCAAGGGTGCAGACAGCGATGACAAGTTTAACTTGCACAAGTCGAATCTCGGCAGCGAAGTTGGTTTTACCATCACCCTCTAAACATTTGTCGTTATGAAGAGACAGAGTATGTTGCGCGGACTGCTGCTGCTCGTGGCTGCAGCCTCGCTGCAAGGTGCTGTTGCACAGGAGAAACTGTTCCAGGCAGCTCTGGAGCAGGGCCGCCAGCCGACCGAGTTCTATGTTGCCCGGAACGAAAAGGGCAAGGCCATCAGTTTGGATAAAATGAGGCAGTATGCCGAACAACACAACTATCTGATAGGAGAAGTTACGACACGCACTATCGACAAGTTTGGTGACAAGGCCATTGCAGTCAGTTCGTTCGAGTTTCTGCCTGCCACTCTTTATCCCGAATATATATATGCTTTGGCAAAAGACCTCCATACACCACAATATAAACAACTTTCTCAGTTGCCGAAGGGTTCATGCTATGTTTTCTCTGGAGAGAAATTCATACGTATGGACAACGTCAGTTGGACGGGCAAAGTGGTTGGAGGCATGCTTTCTGGTTTAGGCTATGGTGTCGTCACTAAATTGGCAGACTCGAATAGTGGAGTTTATTATTTCTTTGAATGTGCTTTCCAAAATGGACTGCCGCAAGGCGAATGTGAGTTGCGTGAAGTCGTATTCAATGCAAAATCTGACAAACCAAGGAAAATAGGGGCGACAAATCGATTCAAAGTGAAGGTCGACAACCTGCAAGATGGTTTGGCGACGTTTACCATCGGTGATAAAAGCGAAATAGGATTCGTGCAGTCTGATGGTGTCATTACGTTGTCGCCAACATATAGTCCTTCCGTTGTTCTGGGAAATTTCAAGAATGGACGTATTGCCATAAAGAACGAGAAAGGTGAGGGCATATACGTGGATAAAAACGGCAAATATATTGACTATACCGAAGCTCAAAAGAAAATTTTTGCTGATGCCAAAGCCCGTGAGGACAGCATTAAGGCTGCTGAACAACAGGCCAAACTATTGGCTGAGCAGAAGGCTGCCGAGGAGAAACGTATTGCTGAAGAGAAAGAGGCTGATTTGAAACGCCGCATAGAGATAAACAAAAATGTAAAACTGTGGACGAAGGGTTGCCGATTGGCATACCGTTACCCCAATGGTAGGGAATATGTCATAGCAACACTCGAAGAGTGGAACGAGAATCGTTCGAAGGTAAAGGTAAAGATTGTGGCCAGTCCGTCATCTACTCGTACCCTTAATGGCGACCTCTTAGAGAAGAATAATACCATGTGGGTTTCTGCTCACAATGAGGGTTGGCATCTTGCGTTAGATGATGAAATCACTATCGCCCTGAACAATGACAATTCCACAAAGAAGGCAGAGGTAATTGTTTCTTCCTCCAGTTCCAGATCCAGCGGCCCCACCTATACCACCTGCAGTAGCTGTAGGGGTACGGGTTACGTTCAGTGCTACTCCTGTTATGGTAAAGGCAGTGTACAACGCGACAGCTGGGACGAGGACGAGGGGTACAAGACGTGCAGTGCATGCGGTGGAAGAGGGCGTAGAACATGTTCCTCCTGCGACGGAACGGGACGCCGATAGTTTTCCTAGTGTAGCTTCCGATATCTACTACGTGCATGAAACTACGTTCAAGTGCAGGAAATATTTTTTTAGGGCTTCTGGCTTTAACAACCTTCCGCGATTTCATAGAGATGGTTCTTGAGGGCAACAGCGTGATGCGGACTGATGATCCCATGGCAACCCTGAAAAACTATTTTCTGCACTTTAACACGTTCTTCTATCTGATATATGTCTGCCTGTCGCTCATTCTGTACGGATTCTCATTAAAACGGGTGAGCATATCGGAGTGTTTCCGTGTTGGTGCGTTGGCCATGATGCTCATCTTGTTGCCCCCTGTGTTTGGCTACATTTTTGAGGAACCCTCCCTTATTCTTTATCCCAGCGATCCGATGGGAGTCGTGTGCAACTTGCACCATCTGGCTGACCCCTCTTTCCTATACAAGGGCCTGACGCGAGGCATGAGGCTGGAGATTCTGTTGGCTGGAGCTGGGGCTGTTGTCTATCTTTATATCAAGACAAGGCGCATCTTCGTTTCCCTAATTGCAGGCATCTGCATCTCCTTCACCTGCATTGCCATTGGGCTGAGCATCCCTTTCTTAGCTCAAGTTTACGAATATGGCCTCCATTTTGGCGACCATCCACTCCATCAGAGCACTTTGCTGCATCAGGGGTTTGTAGTCCACGGTACAGGATGTAAAATAGGTTTGCTTTACATATTTTTATCTCTTCTCTTCTTTTCCTTGGCTTATTATCTACGCAATCCAGGCTACTTTTGCGCTGCTATCCGCAACTTTCGTTGGACAAGAAGCCTTCATTATATACTACTCTATGTGGCTGGCATAATATATGTTTATTTCAATCCTCCTCTGGGTGGTGATTTCTCGTATATTAGGACAATATGGCAGCATCCTTTTGATGTTATAGGCATCCTCATGGCTGGGTTAGCTGTATTCTTATCCTTCCAGAGTGCGGTAGTCTTCAATGATATTTATGACCATAAAATCGATAGACTTAGCAATGCTAATCGCCCTTTAGTATCTCATTCTATACCTCTTGGTGAGTATCGTCTTCTCGGGCGGCTTTTTGCCATAGTGGCCCTGTCCATCTCCTTATGTATCAGCGAAACCTTTTTCTTTTTCATTACACTTTACCAACTTCTGGCCTTTCTCTATTCCGCTCCTCCCTTCCGTTTACGTCGTTATCTGGTGGCATCCAATATGTTGTTGGCCGTCATCTTCATGCTTACATTTCACGCTGGAGCTGTAACATTGGTTTCTGATTATCGGTTTTGGCTTATACCCACGCATGTTACTTTTGTTCTTCTTCTGCTTTTTGCATTATCCTTGACCGTTAAGGACGCCAAGGATTACGAGGGTGATCGTTGTGCTGGAGTACATACACTCTATACGGTTTTCGGCAAGAAGACTGGGGATGTGCTCACGTCTCTTTTCGTCAGTTGTTCCATAGTCTTAGCTCCAGTTTTGTTGCACCTCCCCAGCATGTTAGTCTTTAGCAGTGTCGTATGCATCCTGTTTCTTCTTGTTATCACCTTCGTGCACCATTACCGAGCGAAAGAAGGGCTGGTTGTCCTACTATATTTTCTTTATATGGTCGTCTTGTTTTATTCCTTGATATTCAAAGCTTCAGATGTTTTTTAGAAGTGTAAGGTTTTGCAACATTCGTGGGGGATATGTAGACTTTTATCGTTTACAGTTATTCATAGACAATCTCCGTCTTTCGATGAAGTATTGAAAACGAGAAGAGGCATCCGTGGGCTTCGACACACTCATCATGGGCATGCGCGATTCCGATAAACTCCGACAGTTGTTCGACATCCCGGAGGACGAGACCATCATGGCCGTCATAGCTCTTGGTTATCGCAAAGACGAGCCCGTGCAGCCTCGCCACCGCCAACTGGAAGACGTGCTGAAATTCTTTTAACAGATGAGAGCTTCAGGGCAGTTCAGCTGGCATCATTCTGGCTGAACTGTCCTGGTGTTTGTCCCGTGAGACGGACGAAGGCGCGGCGAAATGTGGAAATGGAGGCGAAACCGCTCTCTGTGGCCACATACTCCAATTTATATTCCGGATGCTCACGTAGCATGGGGATGCTTATGCGCTCGATGCGCAGTTGGTTGATGTAGTCGTAGAAGGTCTGGTGAAGCACCTGGCTGAAGTAGTTGCTCACGTAGGTGCGGTTGGTGCCCAGGGCCTGGGCCAGGTCGGTGAGCGTGAGGTCACGTTTCAGGTAGAGCTGTTCCTCGTCCATCAGCCGTTCCAGCATACCCTTGGGCAGGGTGGGGTGAGCGGGCAAGGAGGGCACAGCATCGCCCGACGGGATGTCGGCAAGGACGGTAGGTTCCGGTTCCATGATGATGGGACGGAAGTCCCAGCTGTAGTACAGCACCATGCACCAGAGGGCAATGATGGAGAGGTAGTAGAAGATGTCGGCTATCACGCTGGCATAGAATGAGATACCGAGCCAGGCCAGTTGGCCGATGGTGGCAAAGAGGAACACGGGCCGCAGCCAGGACACGTCGATGGAGTCGATGTTGGAATAGTTCTTGCGCACGTAGGCCAGGCACTGGCGCATCTTAGCCCATCCCACGATGACTACGACCCAGGCATAGAACCACAGGAAGATGGCGTAGGCATAGAGCACCGCTTGGGTGGGGTGCAGGGCATAGGCTATGGTGAAGGCCGCGAAGGGCAGGCATAGAACCAGGAAACGGCGTATGGTGAACCAGCGCGGCATGACGACTTCGGCGATGAAGGCCGTGTAGGAGAGTGCCGACCAACCATCGACTACCATAATCCAATTGAGCACTTGGGGGCGATACATGCCAGGGAAGGTGAGTATGATGTCCTTCAGGCACCACAGTGCCCAGACGGCCATGATGCAGCCCAAGGTGTTTTGGAAGCGGCTGCGCCTGCTCCGCCACAGCAGAATGTGCAGGGCGAAGATTGTGAAGAACGTCGTGGAGGCGCCTATCATGAATGCGGAAATGTTCATGTCTCTTGATGTTTTTCTTTCCACAAAGGTAAGCATTTTACTTCACATGTTTTTCATAAAAAGGCGGAAAATGCATGCTTTTTACGCAATGACACTCGGTTTTTGTTTCATTGCATCTTGTGCAATCGTCGATGCGGTGCACATTTGCGTTGTTTTTCGTAACTTTGCCAGTGACATCGTTCAACATGAACTATATCGATATATAGAAGAAGAGTACGTCCTGAACATCGAAGCACCTCAATATATGGATGAAGCGATGCTCACCTTGTCGCTCATCAGCCAGAAGGGGCGCGATGGCGATGAGGATGACGATGCCAAGACGCAACGGGAGCATGCCGGAGCCACGTGCGAAATCGTGACGACACCCACTGCTTAGTTGCACACGATCATTCCCTGCCGGAGGTCGTTTGACCGAAGGATGAACTTTTATTATGTTTTTTTGGAATCCCGGAGCATGTGATATGTTTCGGGATTTTTGTGTTCTTGCTCCGCCTCCCTATGCAGGCGTAGGCCTTTGCCCGTCCGATTACGAAAATGCCCAAACATGTTGGCGTTTTCGCTCGTTAATCGTAACTTTGAACTGCGTTCTTAGTTACTATCGCTCGGAAAACTGCAAATTTATTTGCGTTTTCGCTCGCTTAATCGTAACTTTGCACGCGAAATAAATAAATGTATAATAATTAATAGCATTATGGCACAACAAGAAGACGTTTTTAAGAAAATAGTTTCGCATTGCAAGGAGTACGGATTCGTGTTCCCCTCGAGTGACATCTACGACGGTCTGGGCGCAGTCTATGACTACGGGCAGAACGGCGTGGAACTGAAGAACAACATCAAGCAGTATTGGTGGCAGTCGATGGTTCTGCTCCACGAGAATATCGTGGGCATCGACGCAGCCATCTTCATGCACCCCACAACATGGAAAGCCTCCGGTCACGTGGATGCCTTCAACGATCCCCTCAGCGACAACCGCGACTCGAAGAAGCGCTATCGCGCCGATGTGCTCATCGAGGACCAGCTGGCCAAGTACGACGAGAAGATACAGAAGGAGGTGGACAAGGCTGCCAAACGCTTCGGTGACAGCTTCGACGAGGCACAGTTCCGTGCTACGAATGCCCGTGTATTGGAGAACCAGCAGAAGCGCGATGCCCTGCACGAGCGTTTCGCCAAGGCCATGAACGACAACGACCTGGCTGAACTGCGCCAAATCATCCTCGACGAGGAGATTGTATGCCCCATCAGCGGTACCAGGAACTGGACCGACGTGCGTCAGTTT
>CACZRZ010000256.1 GCA_902783655.1 uncultured Bacteroidales bacterium | reverse complement strand
GTCAACCCTGAAGTCTGCTGCTCAGGCTTCTCTGAAGAAGTTTGCCGACAACGTGCTGAACGTATACACCGACTGCGACGTGGCTGTTTGCGGTTTCGCCAGCAGCGATGGTAGCGAAGAGACCAACATGACTCTGAGCCAGGCTCGTGCACAGTCTGTCAGCAACTATCTGACCAACACTTGCAAGGTTAGCAACAGACAAATCAAGAGTACCACGGGTTACGGTGAAAACCCCGAATTCCTGGTATACGATGCCAATGGCAAGGAGGACGTGAACGCCAGCCGTCGCGTAGAGGTTTATCTCTATGCCAGCGAGGCCATGATTAAGGCTGCCGAGGCAGAGGCAGGCACACAGCAGTAAATAAATTATAATGGATAATTGATAATTGACAATTGACAATTATTCGTAAGATTCAGAAATTTTGTAAGAGGATTGTACTCCTGTTCTTTGGGAGTACAATCCTTTTTGTTATTATTTACCGTTGGTGTCCTGTTTACGTAACACCCCTGATGTTCATCCGTTGTGCGCAACAGGTGGTTCATGGCGAGAAGCTACGATTGCGCCATCACTGGGTTCCCCTGACGGAGATATCGGAATCGATGCCTGTGGCCGTCATGGCCAGCGAGGACCAGCGTTTCCTGCAGCATCACGGTTTCGACTTTACAGAGATTGGTCATGCCATCAAAGAACGCCAACAGGGCAAACGTCAACGTGGTGCCTCCACCATCAGTCAGCAAACGGCCAAGAACGTATTCCTGTGGACAGGTGGCGGATGGTTCCGCAAAGGATTGGAGGTGTACTTCACAGGACTCATTGAAGTTTTCTGGTCGAAACGACGCATCATGGAAGTGTACCTAAACTCTATTGAAATGGGTGACGGCATCTACGGGGCAGAAGCCGTAGCTCAACTGAACTTCGGCTATCCTGCCAGCGACCTTACACGTGCCAACTGCGCCTTGATTGCCGCCACACTGCCCAACCCGTTGAAGTTCAGCAGCAAGAGCCCGTCGCCTTATATGCTAAAGCGTCAAACCTGGATTCTAAGGCAGATGAGAAACTTAGAATGGATTGAGGATTGAAGATTGAAGATTGAAGATTGAGGATTGAAGATTGAGGATTGAAGATTGAGGATTCAGTATTTAAAATGATTATTATAATTAAAACATGAATATAAAAAGAATATACACATTGCTGACTATGCTTATAGGCGTAGCCAACTTTCAATTTTCAATTTTCAATTTTCAATTTAGCACAGCACGTGCCCAAACCGATAGCCTTCGCGTCGTCCAATTGCTGGAACAGGGCCAAAAGGAGGCCACTGCCCCACTCCACCTGTGGTACGCACGTCAACTCATCGGCACACCATACGTTGCACAGACGCTGGAGGTGAATAAGCAAGAACGACTGGTCGTGAACTTGCACGAGTTGGATTGCACCACCTTTGTGGAAACGGCACTGGCATTGGCACTGACCCAAAAACAAGGCAGCACCAACTATAAGGACTACCGGAAAAACCTGACACGTATCCGCTATCGCAACGGAAAACTTGACGGATACCCCTCGCGCAACCATTACTTCACACAGTGGATAGAAAGTAACGAACGCTTGGGCATTGTAAAAGAGGTAAAGAGTCCTAAGGCACCTTTCACGGCAACGCAACGAATCAGCCTGCACTACATGAGTCGTTATCCGCACCTCTATCCCATGCTGAAAAATGACAAACAGGCACAGTTCCTCATTCGCCAATACGAACGCGAAAGCGAAGGACATGTCGTACACTACATCCCACGCGACCAACTCAACCAACAGAAGTCGTCGCCCCTGGGCATCATTCACGACGGCGACATTCTGGCCATCGTCACACGTAAGGAAGGGCTCGACACCTCTCACATTGGTTTCGCCGTATGGGGCGAGGACAACCGCCTGCATCTGTTGAATGCCAGCCAAATACACGGGAAAGTGATATTGGAGCCCATGACTCTGTTCGAATATATGGGTAGTCACCCACTGCAGCTTGGTGTAAGAGTGATTGAAATAATGAGAAAATGATAAAGAAATTTAACAGCATAAAAAAGGGATGGAGAAAGTGTGCCATAATGCTTTCTCAAATTCTCATTTTCTCATTTCCTCATTCCCTTCATGCCCAGGAGCACAGAACGTTTGTCGAGAACATACGTTCGCTACAGGTAAGCATTGATGGGAATGTGCTCGTGCCGCCAATCATCACCATGGGCAAGCACCAACACCTAAGCATCGAGTTCGACGAATTGAGCCACGAGTACCATCGCTTCATTTACCACATCGAGCACTGCAATGCTGACTGGACAAAGACCGAAGGACTCTTCGAAAGCGACTACCTGTCAGGATTCAACGACCAGCCCATCGAGGACTACGAGAACTCGTTTAATACCACCCAACTCTATACCCACTATCGTCTAACACTGCCCAACTCCGAGACACAGGTACGCATGTCGGGCAACTACCGTGTGCTGGTCTTCGACGACGACAATCGCGACACGCCACTGCTGAAGGCCGAATTCTGCATCGTGGAACCCACCATGAGCATCAATGCCACGATAAGCGGGAACACCGACATCGACTTCAACCAGCAACATCAACAAGTGACTTATAGCGTCAACTATGGTACGAACCGCGTCATCGACCCACAACGCGAACTGCATACCGTAGTGATGCAGAATCGCCGACAAGACAACAAGGTGGTTGATCTGCCCCCCAACATACAACACACCAAGGGTATCGAGTTCACTCATCAGCGCGCCCTTATCTTTCCAGCAGGCAACGAGTTTCATAAGTTTGAGATGCTGGATGTGAACAAACCCGGCATGAATATTGACAACGTACGCTGGTACGAACCTTATCACCACGCCACACTGTTTGCCGACAGCCCAGCACGCAACTACATCTACGATGAAGACCAGAATGGTGCCTTCATCATGCGTAACGACAACGACGACGAGGAAGATGCCACAACGAGCGAATACCTGTGGGTGCATTTCACCCTCCAGACCGAACGGCAGCTCGACGGAGGCGGCATCTATCTCTATGGACAATGGACTAACGGTCCTCGCGATCCACAATGTCAGATGCAATGGAACGAGGAGACACACCAATACGAAGCCGCCGTTTATCTTAAACAGGGCTACTACAACTATCAGTATCTACAGGAAAATGCACCCTCACCCGACGGGAATTTTTTCCAGACGGAGAACGAATACATCATGCTCGTCTATCATCGTCCGCAGGGCGGCCGCTACGACAAACTGGTAGGCTACCAGAAGATTAACACCAAATCATAAGCTTACTATATTTTCCAGGCTATCTAAGGTTACATAGACGGTCTAGTCCATATAGCGTTT
The DNA here is from genome assembly GCA_902783655.1 of uncultured Bacteroidales bacterium. Classification (GTDB taxonomy): domain Bacteria; phylum Bacteroidota; class Bacteroidia; order Bacteroidales; family Bacteroidaceae; genus Physcousia. Next base: position 5,109 of record CACZRZ010000256.1, on the reverse strand, counting down.
CTAACCTACTCCACCAGTCCCACTTCTTTCCAACTGGCCACCAGTTTCTCGGCATCCTTATGCGCTGTGGCCTCGTCAACCTCATAATTATCGAGAAGCACTTTCGCTACATCGTCTATTTCAAAGTCCTTGCCTACCACTGCTTCCCATACCATTGCAGCGCTCTCATTCAGACTGATGAGACGACTGAAATCAACATTCTTGCGTCCCGTTGCCACAATGACATACTCGCCACACACACTTTTCAAATTAAAACCGTCGTTTATTTTCATCTCTTATTTACCATTTATGCATTTATAACCTTTCATTTACCATCTACCATTTACCCATTTACCATTTACCCATTTGCTCTAGGCTATCAGACGATTGCCTTGTAGACGAACAACAGATAGCGGCGGATGGGCAGGAGCCTGCGCCATAGGCGAATGCGACGTTGCAGGGTTGGGTCACTGGCCAGCAGGGTACGTCCCGGCCTTAGATAGTGGGTAACAATACCTGCCACGTCACTGAGGCGGCAACTCTCCGTTCCCCGAACGTTGCCATCGCCCATTAGCGTAACTTGTTCGCCCTCAATAGCGATGATGCGATGCAGCACATAGTGGTCGGGCGTAATCTCAGCCAGGACAGCATCGCCCACCTTCAAATCCGTCGGGGCATCCAGGATGACGCGGTCGCGCTCATGCTCCAAGAACGGACGCATCGAATAACCCTTTACCGCAATCGTTGCCGTATGTCCCTCGCGAATCATGTCACGAGCCATACCCAACAATATGCGATTCGGTATCTCACGCCGTTCACCTTCCGATTTCACCCCGTTGCGCTGACGGTAGTTTCGGCGAACAGGTGTCATCAGCCATCGCAAGACCTTACGTACCAGTTCCTTCATCACTTCTTCACTTCCTCACTCCTTCACTTCATCGCTCTTCACTCCCACCGTATTATAGCACAGCCATGCAGCATCGGCATCGGGCAGACAGCCCAATTCGTAGATGCCCACCTTGGCAATGATGGTGGACAGGGTGTCACAGACGCCCATGTACACGCTTTCGTCCCACTTCATACTGCTGGCTGCCGGCAACAGCTGGGCCAACGATTCGATGGGCCTCATTCGGCGAATCTCGTTCTTCTTGCGTTGTTGTATGCGTACGATGGCTCCGACGGGCGCTTGTATGTTACGATAACAAGGAGTCTTGCCACTCCAGGGTGTGCCATAGATGATGGCTTCTCCGTCCACAATGCGTACGACAGGATTGTCGTCGTTCATCAGGTCGCAGCCAGGGATGTTCTTGTACCACAGGAATGTGTGCGTACTCTTACCCGTACCGCTGGGAGCCGTCATCAGGTAACCATAGCCATCCTTGCGGATAACGCTGGCATGCATCAGCACGGTCTGGTGTCCGGACGCGGCAAAGGCGTATGCCATCATCAACGAGTTGTTCAGTGCAAAGGCCTGATTAGCTGGTTCCTCAGCCATAAACGACACCCGGCAATGCAGGAACCCTTTGTCGGCCAGCAAGGTGCCGCACAACTTCTGTGCAGGATTGCTTATCTCAATGTAATAGCCACCACCCGGCACCTGGTACACCCCATAATTGTTGCCCGATCCGTCGAACTGTCCCACTTCGTCACGCTCGCCCTCATAGCGGAAACCGGGCTGCACCGACAGTGTGAAAAGCGGCTGTTCGTCGCCCACAGGTTCGGTTAATACAAACGGACGGAACGACGGTATCAGCTCCTCGCCCATGCCATCGTTCTCAAATATTATCTCCAGCAGATGACCGCCAACGCGGTAATGCTTTGTAAACATTATCTAATTTAAAGATTTAATGATTTTAGGATTAACTTCATCCATCACTTCTCAACTCCATCACTTCTTCCCCTTCCTTTTCTTCCCTTTCTTTTTCTCTGTGATAGCTGTCTGTTCAGTATTCTCTATGATTTCTTCTGGTTCTACCCATTCCTCGGGCTGGAACATAAATTCGTCCCCACCCAGTATTTGCAGCATCAGATCCGAGTTTTCGCGATAGCGCTTACGTACTTTCTGGTAACGTTTCTCAGCCTTTGACTTGTTCTTATCGAAAAAGACGGCACAGGTCAGGTTTTCACTCAACTTTTTTTTATTGACAAGCTGATTATTCAGCTGTAACGAATAGAGCGAGCGGTCCACCAGAAAACCATTCGACTGCAAGTACACTTCCACTGGCTGAAGTTCGGTCATCACGCACACCGAGTCCGTCATACTGGCTGCAAAGCCGAACATGTACACCTGCATCTTTTGCGGTTTATCGTTTTGGGCGGCCTGAGACACTGTCGTCATTAGCAGGAGCGCGACCAGAACGGATATCAATCGATGCGCCATCATCCCAGATACGACTTCAGGAGTTTGTTCTTCGAGTTCTGACGCAGTCGGCGGATGGCCTTTTCCTTAATCTGGCGCACACGTTCGCGTGTCAGGTTGAACTCGTCGCCAATCTCCTCCAGCGTCATTTCCTGCCGGCCGATACCGAAGAACATCTGTATGATGGCCTTCTCTCGCTCGGTCAGGGTGTCCAGTGCACGGTCAATCTCGCGCGACAGGCTCTCGTTTACCAATGTACGGTCGGCCATGGGGCTGTCGTCGTTCACCAGCACGTCGAGCAGCGAATTGTCCTCGCCTTCCACGAAGGGGGCATCCACCGAGATGTGGCGTCCGCTCACCTTCAGCGTATCGCTGATTTTGTCAACGGGCAAATCCAGTTCCTCTGCCAGTTCATCGGGACTGGGCCGGCGCTCGTTCTCCTGCTCAAACTTGCTGTATGCCTTGCTAATCCTGTTCAGCGAGCCCACCTGGTTCAGGGGCAGGCGCACAATGCGGCTTTGTTCGGCCAGGGCTTGCAGAATGCTCTGACGAATCCACCAAACGGCATACGAGATAAACTTGAAGCCGCGCGTTTCGTCGAACTTCTCTGCTGCCTTTATCAGGCCTAGATTGCCTTCGTTGATGAGGTCGGGCAGCGAAAGTCCCTGATTCTGGTACTGTTTGGCCACGGACACCACGAATCTGAGGTTGGCTTTCGTCAGTTTCTCCAGTGCAGCGCGGTCGCCCTTGCGTATGCGCTGTGCCAGTTCCACCTCTTCCTCCACCACGATCAGGTCTTCGCGACCTATTTCCTGCAAGTACTTATCGAGCGATGCGCTCTCTCGATTCGTAATGCTTTTGGTAATTTTCAGCTGTTTCATTCACGTACGTACATAATTCGGCCGCAAAAATAATAAAACGAAATGAAAAATGCAAGAAATCTTCGAAAAAAATTTTCCCATGAGGAACGAACATGAATAATAGACAGGAAACCGGCGCGAACTCGTGGAGTCCGCGCCGGTCATCTATCTTGGGGAATTCGGGAATCCCCGTGTCGGTTAGTTGCGGGTCAGACCGCAACTACGGAATTACCAAACAAAAATCTGTTCAGAAACGTCAGCGTCTGTTGGAACGTCACCAGTACCCAGTTCCATACCTGAATCGCCAGCGATATCGGTAATGCTGGTAGCCAGCATCTCATCCTCAAACAGCACTTCAACTTCCATGAGAGGAGCAATATATGTTTTTTTCATAGCTGTTTTTACTTTTTTTTAGGTTTAACAGTTTGTTTCTAACACAACACATGGAGTTACTTCACAACAATCTTCTTGCCGTTCACGATGTACAGACCGCGCTGAGCCTTCTGTACACGCTGACCAGCCAGGTTGTAGATAGCACCTGCGGGCTGTGCACCGTTGCCGTTGATAGACTCGATGGCAGTAGCCACACCGTCGATGAAGAGTTCAGCCTTCACCTCGGCCGACTTAACCTTCAGGAAGGCGCGGAAAGCGTTCATGCTGGTGTTGCCCTCACTGCGATAGAGAGCGCCATTACCTACGAAGTAGTCACCTTCTGCAACATCAACGGGAGCGTAAGTACCTACGAAGTCGATGAACTTACCGGCAACCTTAATGTCAGATGCGGGTTCTTCAACAACTACGCCCTTGAATTCCTGAGCGTTGCTGGCCTTGGTAGCCTTAACCAATACGGGCACATTAGCCGTGATGGAACCGTCACCACTCTGGAACTTAATCTCAGCAGTCTCTGCATTCTCACTATTTTCAGAGAAGTTGTAAACCTTGGTACCCTCACCAAAGATTTCAGCTACCTGAACAGCGGTCACATTGAAGGGCAGAACTACGGTGTTGAAGTCAGCCTTTATTTCACGGTTTACAGTTACATTGGCAATCAGAGCACTCTCAATGGTGTTGTCCTCGTCGTCGTTATAGTCAACTTCCTCGGCGGGATCGTCATCAGAAAGGAGCACAGCATCACCAATAGACATCCACTGATACTGAGTAGTAGCCTCAGCATAGAAAGTCATGGTAACTTCGGTAACCTTGTCCAGTTCGAAAGGCAAGAAGCGCCATTGCCAGCCACCACCAGTGCCACCAACAGTTGCATTCAGTCCACCAGTAGAGATGAATTCGTCTTCATCTGCCCAGCTGGCCTCACCCTTAGTATTGATACCACGCGTGTTGTTACCTGCGCAAGGCAGTGAAATGGTGGTTGGAATAGCAGAGCAGGAAACCTTACTTGTCGTGCCGGCAGAAGAACGGGCAGCCACCTTCAGTACATAGTTACCAGCAGGCAGTTTGCAAGTCTTCTCGTACTTGATAGTCCAACCAGCAGCATTGCCATAACCTGCAGAAGCCTGCTCGTAGTAGGCGTGTGTCACACCACTCCAGTGTTCCCAATCCAAATAGTTGGGTTCAGCAGCCTCACCAGCAACAGTGGCCGTACCCGTCCAAGTACCGAAGTCGCCAATCAGACCGTCGAGAGAATAGGTGTAGTTATCCTTTACATTATTGTACTGAGCCACATTCAGTTGTGCTACAGCACTTACAGCCTCAGCTGCAGTAGTAGGAGCTTTCACCTCGAAGTCCGTAGCCCAAAGTGCGATAGTCTCAGCCTTGTATGCAACATATGCATCGTAGCTGGGAGCAGCAGCTTTGAAGGTTGCAGTAGCAGCCTCCAGAGTCTGAATCTTCTCAAGGTAGTTAGCCTTTGAAGAGCCGTCGGGAGCGTCAGCGATAGCATCTGTCACAGCG
>CACZRZ010000255.1 GCA_902783655.1 uncultured Bacteroidales bacterium | reverse complement strand
TCGGCGTTTAACCAATAGACAATCCCCATGACACCATGAAGCGAGCAAGTATTTTCCTTCTGCTGTGCATCCTTTCCCTGGCAGGAACGGAACAAGAGCCGACGAACCCGGGACGGCCGGGCAAGATAAAGCCGTGCCTACCGTTTGAGGGCGAGCTGGCGAGTGTAGCCGATGACGAAACTGCGGCCATACTGGTGCTGGCGGATGCCGTTGACGTGGAGCTGGCGCAGGTCGCTGAGGTAGCCAAGCGAGAGGGTGGCGTGACGGATGGGGATGTCGAGGGTGAGCATCTGGCGCAGCGAAAATGCGTTGCCGAAGTGGGTGCAACGGATATTGTGGTCGTAGTTGCCACGGTCGAAGAGGTCGTAGTAGCTCTGGCCGTACTGGGGCATGAAGGCAACTCCCAGCAGGGGCAGGTGGGCCTGATAGTGGAGGCCGAGCGTCTGTTTCTTAATCCGGAAACGGTAGTCGGCACGGGCGAAGGCCGAGGTGGTGATGCAGGCACGGGCCTGGGCCGGATTGTTGCCGTTGCGGCTATTATATAGGAACCCCATCGTGCCACCGGCCATGCCACCGACAGCGAGGTCGAGATTCTTCCAAAGTGCATTCGTCCACTGGCGTCCCCATCCGGCATCGTAGCGCACGGAGCCACCCATGTCGTGGGCATTCTGCGTGGGGTTTTCGGTATAGGAGAACTCGCCCTGAAGCAGCGTCGTGAACAGGACGTGCGGATTCCGCTTCAGGGTGCGATGCGTTTCGTTGAGGAACGTCAGTTGCGGCCCCTTGTATTCCATCGGTGAAAGATAGGTGTCGAGGTGATTCACCTTGCCAATGCCGAACAGGGTGGTGCGAACAGTTTCACGCTGTTGCGCGAAACAAATTGAAAATTGAAAATTGAAAATTGAAAATTGGGCTGCGCCGATGAGCAGGGCAAAAAGGATTATAAGTCGTTTCTTAAACATTGTCAATTATCAATTATCAATTGTCCATTATCCATTATCAATTATCAATTACTCAAAGAGTCTTAGTTGTCCGTTCAGTTCGTCGGCCACTTCCTCCTGGCTTTGCATCTCCTCTTCAGGCTCTTCCTCTGTGGACTCTGTCTCCTCTGTGCTCTCCGGGAGAGTGGTCTCTTCGGGCCAGCGGGTGGGCTCCAGTTCCTCGATTTTCGCCACATTGCATGTGGTGATGCGCTTGCCCTTGGCCTTGAAACTCTTGACCCCGATGAAGTCCTCGGCCTCGATGTCCATGGGTTCGCGGAAGTCGTCGGCACCGCCCAGGGTGACCAGGAAGTGGGGGCAGGGGGTGTCGGTCAGGAGGATGAGGCGGCTTTCGGGATTCTCGCCCAGGTAGCTCTGATGGCGCAGGGTGGCCTCCAGCGTGAATCGCTTCATGTAGGCATAGCCCTGCTGGTCGGCATCGAAGAGGCATGCTGTCCACACCTTTCCGCTGTCGTATTTCTCGATGCGCAGGATGTCGTCCTCGTAGTGGTTGTTGACATCGAAGTTAGTCACATAGAACTCGCCGTTCTTGCGAATGACCAGTATCTGCTCGTCGCTGTTGAACTCGCCCAGAAAGTAGCCTTGGTCGTCGTAGTTCAGGCGTTTTACATCGGGGTCGAACCACACTTTGCGGCCCCCCAGCGTACTGCCGCCGTGACGGGTCAGCCTGATGCTCGTCACGTCGAGTTTCGTCACCAGGTTACCCATGCTCTGACGGCCCTTGATGGCTATTTCGGAGAAGTCCTTGTCGAAGAACACGCGTTTCAGTTTCGGGTTGGGTTTCAAGGTCACCTTCACCACCTCTGCCTCGCCGTTGGGGTTGGGTGTAAAGTAAACCACCCTGCTGCCCGGCTTGCCCTGCGTGAGGTCATACTCACGGTCGCGGGTCATGCTGGTGACGTTGAAGCGCTTGATGTAGTATGCCCCCGACTTGCCGTCGCGGTATATGGCGTTATAGACCGTTCGGGAGTCGTTCTTCTTGAACACGGCCACATGGATGATTTCGGCCTTGCGCTTTTCGGCCTTCGAGCGTTCCGTCTCGCCCACGAAGAGTTTTTCGGCAATGCGCACCACCTTGTATGTACCGTCCTTGTAGAAGAGGATGACGTCGTCGATGTCCGAGCAGTTCTGCACATACTCGTCCTTCTTCAGCGAGGTGCCGATGAATCCCTCCTCGCGGTTGATGTAAAGCTTTTGGTTGGCCTCCACCACCTTGGCGGCAGTGATGGTGTCGAAATTCTTTATCTCGGTCATGCGCGGATAGTCCTTTCCGTACTTTTCCTTGATGAAGCGGAACCATTCTACGGTCACCTCCACCATGTTGGCCAGTTCCTTGTCTATCTGTGCTATTTCGTCCTTGATGCGGGCGATGTTCTCCTCGGCCTTGTCCTTGTTGAACTTCAGGATGCGTGCCATCTTGATTTCCATCAGCCGCAGGATGTCGTCCTTTGTCACCTCACGAATCATCTTCGGGTACCAAGGGGTCAGTCGTTCGTCGATCCACTCGCAGGCCTGGTCCATCGTCTTGGCATTCTCGAATTGCTTGTCCTTATAGATGCGCTCTTCGATGAAGATTTGTTCCAGGGTGGCGAAGTGCAGGGCCTCCAGCAGTTCGCCCTTGCGGATGAGACGTTCCTGCCGGAGGAGTTCCAGCGTCGTGTCGGTATTGCGCCGGAGCACGTCGCTGACGGAGAGGAAACAGGGCTTGCGTTCGTCGATGACGCAACAGTTGGGCGAAATCGAGACCTCGCAGTCGGTGCAGGCGTACAGGGCATCGATGGTCTTGTCGCTGCTGGCACCTGGGGTCAGGTGGATGAGAATCTCCACGCTGGCCGCCGTCAGGTCCTCCACCTTCCTGACCTTTATCTTCCCCTTCTCGGCAGCTTTCAGGATGCTGTCGATGAAGGCACTGGGTTTGCTGGCCGTTCCTGTGGTCTTGCCAAAGGGTATCTCCGTGATGGCCAATGTCTTGCTGTCGCGTTTCTCTATCTTGGCACGCACGCGGACACTGCCGCCGCGCTGTCCGTCGTTGTATTTCGAGACGTCGATGGAGCCGCCCGTGGGGAAGTCGGGATAGAGGTGAAACTCCTCGCCATGCAGGTAGCTGATGGCCGCGTCGCAGATTTCGTTCAGGTTGTGTGGCAGTATCTTGCAACTCAGTCCCACGGCAATGCCTTCGGCTCCCTGTGCCAGCAGCAGGGGAAACTTCACGGGCAGCGTCACCGGTTCCTTGTTTCGTCCGTCGTACGACAGCTTCCACTCCGTAGTCTTCGGGTTGAAGACCACGTCGAGGGCGAACTTCGAGAGCCTGGCCTCGATGTATCGGCCTGCAGCAGCATCGTCGCCCGTCAGTATGTTGCCCCAGTTGCCCTGGCAGTCCACCAGCAGGTCCTTCTGTCCCAGTTGCACCAGTGCATCCTTGATGCTGGCATCGCCGTGTGGGTGGAACTTCATGGTCTCGCCCACGATGTTGGCCACCTTGTTGTAGCGCCCGTCGTCCATGCGCTTCATGGTGTGCATGATGCGGCGCTGAACGGGTTTGAAGCCGTCGGTGATGTGTGGCACGGCACGTTCCAGAATTACGTACGATGCATAGTCGAGGAACCAGTTTTGGTACATCTGGTTCAGGTGGTGGGTGATGCCTTCTACGGGCTTGACGTTGTCGGACATTTTTGTTAGTTACGAATTACGAGTTACGGGTTTCGATCGTCGATTTAAGGGTTGCAAAATGCGAATCACGCTACAAAGATAAGAAAAAAAACGTAATTCGTAATTCGTAACTCGCAATTAAATTGTATTTTTGTACGACAAGAACCATTAAAATCCCATTTAAATGAACACGAATCGCCCAATCCGACACATTCTCTTCCTTCTTTTATGTATGTTTTCCGTATCGGCATCTGCCGAGGACGGTAGCCGTCTGTGGCTACGCTATGCGTCCGCTGGTCGTGCTCAGGTGTCCGGTGTGCCGGGCCTGGCCATGGACGAACTGCGTGCCAACTGGCAGGGAGTTCCCATAGAACTGAAGCGCCAGAAGGGAATGCCGAAGGAGGGATTCCGGATAACGACCGAAGGAGGACAGCTGCGCCTCAGTGCCAGCACCGATGTGGGCCTGCTCTATGGGGCCTATCATCTCCTGCGGCTGCAACAGACAGGAACCATCGGGCAGACGGTGGACGTGGAGGACGGTCCGGCCTACGAACTGCGCATCCTCGACCATTGGGACAATCCCGACGGCACCATCGAACGCGGCTTCTCTGGTCACAGCATCTTCTGGGAGAATCCTTCTGAGGACATCCTGCGGCAGTATGCACGGGCCAATGCCTCCATCGGCATCAACGGAGCCGTACTGAACAACGTGAATGCCAAGCCGCAGACGCTGTCCACCGACAACCTGCAACAGGTGCGATGGATTGCCGACATCCTGCGCCCCTACGGCATCCGCGTCTATCTGTCCGTCAATTTCGCTTCGCCCATCCGCTTGGGCGGTCTGCCCACTGCCGACCCTCTGGACAAGGCTGTCGTCGGCTGGTGGCAACGGAAGGTGGACGAGATATACCGGCTGATTCCCGACTTCGGCGGCTTCCTCGTGAAGGCAAACTCCGAGGGCGAGCCCGGTCCGTGCGACTATGGGCGCAGCCATGCCGAAGGGGCGAACATGCTGGCCAAGGCGCTGAAGCGGCACAAGGGCATCGTCATGTGGCGAACCTTTGTCTATGCCCCCAACGACCCCGACCGTGCCAAACAGGCCTACAAGGAGTTCCAGCCGCTGGACGGACAGTTCCTCGACAACGTCATCCTGCAGGTGAAGAACGGCCCCATCGACTTCCAGCCGCGCGAACCCTACAGTCCGCTCTTCACCAGCCTGACGGCAACACCTGTCATGGCCGAACTTCAAATCACACAGGAGTATCTGGGCGCAGCCAACCACCTGACCTTCCTTGCCCCCATGTGGCAGGAGTTCTTCTCACTCGTCAGGCCCGCTACGCTTCGGGCTGTGGCTGGCGTTGCCAATGTGGGTAACGACCGGAACTGGTGCGGCCACCACTTTGCCCAGGCCAATTGGTACGCCTTCGGCCGACTGGCATGGAACCCCAGCCTGACTGCCGAGACCATTGCCCGCGAATGGCTTTGCCAGACGTTTACGAACGACAGGGAGTTCGTCAATCCCATGACCGACCTGATGGTACAGAGCTACGAGACGGTGGTCAGCTACATGATGCCGCTCGGCCTCCACCATCTGTTTGCCGTCAACCACCACTATGGGCCCCAACCCTGGTACACTGCGCCGGGGATGCGCAGCGACTGGACACCTCCCTACTACCACCGTGCCGACAGCCTGGGCCTGGGCTTCGACCGCAGCAGCCGGGGCACCGATGCCGTCTCGCAATATCCGGCTCCCCTGCGCAACCTCTACGACGACATCCACACCTGCCCAGAGAAGTATCTGACCTGGTTCCACCATGTGCCTTGGGGCTACAAGATGCACAGCGGGCGCACCTTCTGGGACGAGCTCTGTCACAAGTACGACGAGGGTGTGCGTGGAGCACGCCGGATGTTGGCAAATTGGGATGGAATGGGCCATTTTGTCGATTCCGAACGCTTTGCGGCAGTCCAGCATAAGCTGCGAATCCAGGCCCGCGATGCCGTATGGTGGCGCGATGCCTGCCTGCTCTATTTCCAGACCTTCTCCCACCGGCCCATACCGCAGGATGTGGAGCATCCCGTGCATAATCTTGACGAGATGATGCGCTTCCGCATCGACATCACCAACTACGAGAATCCCCCTTGCGGCTACAGCCGATAGTTGCGCCAGGAGTTTGCAAGGTCGCGCCTTGACGCTCAAGCGATGGAGCAGCGAGGGTAGCGCCCGGTTTCCTTGAACATTGCCGGATCGTGACATAGGCCTTCGCTTGACGCACAATTGTCCGTCAAGCGAAACGACGCGTCGTTGGAGCCCCAACCATACTATGGTTTGCCTTGACGGACAATTGTGCGTCAAGCGAAACCCTACGATGTCGCCAATCGAAAGACGGCAGACAAGCCCCCTCAGCTCGGGCGGATTCTTGGACCAGTTCGGGAGGATTCACAAAAAACATCGCCACATGCTATTGGAAGCACATGGCGATGTTTTATTTTGACTTGTAGGTCGCTCACTTATTCACGACCCTGAACTGCGTTCGAGCTCGTTCACGTTCGAACGATCTCGAGCAAGCTCGGTTCGTTTCTCACTTAACCACGACCTTGCGACCGTTCTCAATCACGATGCCCTTCTTGGCACTGCTGACCTTGCGGCCACTCAGGTCATACTGAGACTTGGCATCCGATTTGGCATTTGCGATTTGGCTGATGCCAGTGGCTTCGTCCAGGCTCTTGATGTGACGGATGGTGAGGTCGGTGGCACCATTGGCCTGCTTCTCCCAGGTGAAACCGCAGCGGGTGGGGAGGAATACCTTGTCGGAGGTGGTGCGGATGAGGATGCTCTCCAGGATGGGAGTGTCCTGCTTGGCGGGGATGCCGAAGAGCCCGTCCTGACTAACAGTTTCCCAGCTGCTGCCGAAGGTTACGGTGTTGCCCGAGGGCTCAGACATACGGAGGGTCTGCAGGTTGTCGCTCAGGTGCATGGCCTCAGTGTTCTTCACACGCAGGTACTGTGTCTTGGGGGCATAAATCAGATAGGGGAATCCGGCCTCCAGGCCCTCTGCCGTGCAGTCGAGGAAATAAAGAACCACGGAAGTGCCCTCCTGGCCCATACCCACCAGGCGCTCCAGACGAGCGCCCTCACAGGCCGTCTGCAACTGCTCGGCACTAACCGACATGGGCAGGCACAGCGTATTGTAGCCAGCCAGCAGGTAGCGGTTGAGCTGTACGGTCTGTTCTGTGTTCATCACTACTGCGCAGTCCAAAGTGTTCAGACTGGCATAGATGTTCTTCACTTTGTTCTGTGCCGTAGCAGGCACGCACAATGTGGCAACAGCCACCAATGAGAGTATGAAATGCTTCATAATATTGTGGTTTTGGTGTTAATCTGTTGCAATATTACAAAAAAATGTGATACGTTGTATCTGTTTTGCCAACATTTTTGCATTTACACGTATTTTTTTAACTATCTTTGCAAAAGAATAATCCCTAAATCATGAAATCTTCAAATCCCTAAACCTTGTCCAACGAAGAATACATCAAGCTGCATCGCGAGGATGACGTGCGCCGACTGGCACTGAAGCGTGCGCCCGAAGGGGTGGACCACAAATGGTGTCTGCAGCAAATCGAGGGCTGGCAGCTGGCTCGCAAGAAACTGCCCCGATGGGCTGCAACGGACGGACTGTGGTATCCCGTCCGGCTGTCGATGGAGCAATGTTCGAGCGAAGCGACTGCACAGTACAAGCGGCAACTGGTGGAACGACTCATCCCCGAAGGGCAGCGCCACACGATGACAGACCTGACAGGCGGACTGGGCGTGGACTTCTCGTATATGGCTCCGCTGTTCGACGAGGCCACTTATGTGGAGATTGTACCCGAACTGCTCCGGCTGGCCGAGCACAATATGCCACTACTGGGAATCGGGAATGGGCAGTTAAGGATTAAGAATGGAAACTCTCCAGGCAATCTTCAATCTTCCATTTTCAATGTCCAATTAGTATTTCTCGACCCTGCCCGTCGCGACACGGAAGGACGCAAGACGGTGGGCATTGCCGACTGCACTCCGAATCTACTGGAGATGCAGGACGAACTCTTGGCCCATGCCCAGTGGGTGATGGTGAAACTGTCGCCCATGCTCGATATCACCGATGCGCTGCGACAACTGAAAGGTGTCCGGGAGGTGCATGTCATCAGCGTACAGGGCGAGTGCAAGGAGCTGCTCTTTTTGACCTCCCCCAACCCCCTCCCAAGGAGGGGGCATGAACCGCATGGATTCGTATTTCAAAGCGAGAGTGATAGGGTTGAGGCGAAAGCGGATGTAATGCGCTCCGAGGAAATTGGAAGTCACGTGACTGTATGTTGCGTCAATTTGGATACGGACGAAGATATCATCGTCTGCACATTTCCTGTCCAAGATACCCTCAAGGTGGCTCATTCCCCCTCCTTGGGAGGGGGTGGGGGGAGGTCCTTATACGAGCCCAACGCTTCCATCCTGAAGGCTGGCGTTCAAGACATGCTTTGCGAACGCTATGGGGTCAGGAAACTGCACCCCATGAGCAACCTGTTCGTGGGCGAAACGCTCATCCCACACTTCCCCGGCCGCCGCTTCAGCATAGTTGGCATGAGCGATTTCTCGAAGCGTGGCCTGAAGACACTCATCGGCGACCTTTCGAAGGCCAACCTCACCACCCGCAATTTCCCCACACCCGTGGCCCAACTGCGTCGGCAGTTGCATCTGGCAGAGGGCGGCGATGCCTACCTCTTTGCCACCACCCTCAGCGATGGCCACCACGCTCTCATCCGCTGCCGGCGGGCTGACTGACGCCACGGGGAAACCCTATGGTTACTGATTATTCCAATATTCCTGTTTCAGACTGACGACTTCGGCAAAGGTGTTCCCATAGACCTTTGCGCGGAACCTGCGGCTGGGCACGCGGAGCGTTGCCCATGTCGCGGTAGGCACAGCCGAGCATGCGGTCGGCCCGTCCGCAGGAGACGAGCAGGAGAGCAAGATGCAGTATAGGATGCGGTGTTTCTTCATGGTATCGGAGATGTGCGATGTTTATTTCTGGTTGCGCTGCAGCCATTGTTCGTAACTTCGCTTCCAACGTTTGTGCGTCCAGAGCCACAGTTCGGGTTGCTGGCGGATTTGTTCTTCGAGCATGCTGATGTACCGTTCTGTGGCTTCGTACTCCTCCATCTCTTTGGGGTGGAGGCTGATGATTTCCACGTTCGCCGTGTAGTAGCCTCGGCGGGGGCGCTCCACGCGCAGGTAGAGCAGGGCGGCATCCACCTGGCGGGCGATGTATTCGGTGCCGGTGAAGAAGGCCGTCTTGTGGTTCAGGAAGTCTGACCAGTGGTGAACGGCCTCCCACTTGGGGCCCTGATCTGCGATGAAACCGATGATTTTGTGCTTTCCCTGGCGCCGGTCGGTGAGTATCTGCCGCAGGGTTTGTTTCATCGGGATGCATGTTCCGCGGAACTGTGAGCGCATGTTGAGGAAGAATTCGTCCATCGGCTTGTTCCTCAGGGGATGATAAATCTGTCCGCCTTCCCACGGTTCGTGGAACCACAGGGGGAACGAGGCCATCCACTCCCAGTTGCCGTAGTGCCCCAAGTAGCAGAAGGCAAATTGCTTACCCTCCTGTTCCAGTTGTTCCAGCATTTCGTCCATGCCCGTAAACACGACGCGCTTGCGCATTTCCTCGTGCGACATGCTTTGCATCTTCAGCGTTTCCACGATGTAGTCGCAGAAGAAGTGATAGAAGCGGCGTGCCGTCTGCTGGCGCTCCTGCTTGTTCTTTTCAGGGAAACTGTCGGCCAACTGCTGACGGACCAGACCACGGCGATAACGGACAACGTAGTAAACAAGCGGGAACAATACGTAGTCGGAAATCGCATAGAGCACCGAGAAGGGCAGGCGCGACAGCTGTCGGAGAAAGGATAGTAGCAGACGGGACAAGGGATTAGGGATTAGGGATTAGGGAATAAGAGGATTGCAAAATGCCGAGGGCTTTGCGAAGTCGGACAGAGTCCACGGGTTCGCCTATGGGAATGGGCAGTTGGGCAGTCAGGTCGTAGAGGGTTTCTCCTGTAGCATCCTTATAGAACAGTCCGGCGGGATAGTTGCAATAGACGAAAGGAGTGTAGTCGGGGCTGAGCACATTGCGACTCCAAGGGTAATCGTCGTGCCCGAGTCCCATTTGAGCCAGCAGGGTGGCCGCGATGTCGCTCTGATTCATGAGCACCGACATGCGTCGGGGCGCCTTTACGGCACCGCCCAGCCACAACATGGGGCTGTGGAAGAATTCGCCCGAATCGTAGGTCTGCCGGTAGAGGAATCCGTGGTCGGGTATGACGATGACCAAAAGGTTGTCCCAAACGGGCAGTGTCCTAAGGCTGTCCACCAGGTCGCCCAGGCACTGGTCGGCATAGGCGAAGGCATTCAGTTTCTTATCTTCCAATCTGTGGTAGGGCACGTCCCAGGGTTCGTGGCTCGAAATGGTCTGCCACACCATCATCCACTGGGCATCGGGGCGCACCTCGGCGATGGTATGGTACATCTTCATGGCCGCAGTGCTGTCGTGAGCCCCCCAACTGCTGTTCAGTTCCTCTTGTGTGAAGTAGGTATCGTCCATCAGTGTCTCGAACTTCATGTCCATCAGGTAACGGTATTTGCCCATATTGGTCATGGCACCGCCGTACATGTAGCCGGTCTGGTATCCGACTTGGCGGAAACTGTTTGCCAGTGACGACAATCCCCCATGCATGCCGACCTCCTTCATGGGACTGACGGTGGGATAACTGATCCACCCCGAGTAGGTACATGCTGTGCCTCGGTCGGTGCGGAACGAGTTGCTGTAATACTGGTCCCAGAAGATGCCTTCGGGGATGAGACGCGACAGGTTGGGTGCCACATCGGGCAGTCCGCCCAGTTCCTTCACGAACTTGCCGCTGAAGCTTTCCATCATGACGAAAAGCACGTTGGGGCGCTGGGTGGTGAGGAGCGTGTCGGTGATAGTGGAGCCGGTGGTGTAGGTTGCGACAGAGTTGCAACATACGGAACTGGAGGCGAGGGTGGCGTAGCGCCGTGCGTCGCTAAAGGAATCGGCGAAGCGGAAGGCCGGATTCGTGGCGGCATGGCTTAGGAACAGCGGACCGCGATGGTAGCAAGTGCTGACATGAGCGGGGATGATGGACAAGACGGCCATGAGGATAAGCGCCCAATGGCGCCGCCGGCCTTCCAATTGCTTGGGGGTGAGCCAAATGGCCGGAACGGCTACGGCCAGGATGAGCCCCAGAACCAGCAAGACGCGTGCTATCAGGAAGCCCATGCTCACACTGTTCGTCGTACCTTCTGGCGAAGCGGCATAACTGAGATGGACGGCACAAAGCTTGAACTCCCAAAATTCGTACATCACCGTATCGGCTACAATGACGGCGCCGAGGAGAATGCCCACCAGAACAAAGTAAGGCGCCAGTACCCACCGCAGCCCTTTCTTCATCACCGCAACAACCAAGGCCGGGATGAGCAACAGGATGGCGGATGTCCGTATGTCGAGCAGTAGCCCGTGCCACCAGATGCTGAAGAACTGGCTGAGCGTTACCGCCTCTATATCGCGGTTGTACCACACAAAAACCCCTTTGCCGATGGCGAAGATGGTCAGCAACAAAACGAGTAAGGATAATAAATACTGAAACGTTCTTTTCATTTCACTTTTAACTTATAATTGTTGCATATCATGCAGGCGCTTGTAGTAGCCGTTCCGTGCTATCAGCTCCTCATGTGTCCCTCGTTCTACGATTTGTCCTTCGTGAAGCACGCAAATTTCGTCTGCATTCTTGATGGTTGACAATCGGTGGGCAATGGCGATGGTGGTACGCGTGGACATCAGCCGTTCCAGGGCATCCTGCACCAGGCGCTCGCTTTCGGTGTCGAGAGCCGAGGTGGCCTCGTCCAGAATGAGTATGGGCGGGTTCTTCAGTATGGCGCGGGCAATCGAGATGCGCTGTCGCTGTCCGCCCGACAGCCGACAACCGCGGTCGCCCACCATGGTGTCGTAGCCTTCGGGCATTTCCAAGATGAATTCGTGGGCATTGGCGATGCGTGCGGCCTGTTCTATCTCCTCCTGCGTGGCTTCCTCCATGCCAAAGGCGATGTTGTTGCGCACGGTGTCGTTGAAGAGGATGGCCTCCTGGTTCACGTTGCCGATGAGGCTGCGCAGCGATTGAATACGCAGCGAACGGATGTCCTGCCCGTCGATTTCTATGCATCCGTCACTTACGTCATGGTAACGGGGGATGAGATCCACCAGCGTGCTCTTTCCCGAGCCCGACTGACCCACCAGTGCCACGGTCTGTCCCTTGCGAATGTGCAGGCTGATGTCGTGCAGTATCTCGCGCCCTTCAGTGTAACTGAACGAAACGTTCTTTAGTACGATGTCATGTTCCAATCCTTCGATGGAATGGGCGTTTTCTGCTTCCCGGATATTGTTCTCGGCATCCAGGATGCGGTTGATGCGCTCCATCGATGCCAAGCCCTTCTGTATGGCGTAACCGGCCTTCGAAAGTTCCTTGATGGGCTGCAGGGTGGTGTATAGGATGATGAGGTAGTAGATGAAGAGGTTGGCATCGATGGGGCTGTTGCCATTGAATATCAGCCATCCGCCGAACCACAGCACCAGCACAATCATCACCGTACCCAGAAACTCGCTCACGGGGTGCGCTGCACTCTGTCGGATGGCCACGCGGCACGAGATGTCGCGGTATTCGTTGGTTACGCGTTCGAAGCGGTCGGTCATCTTCTTCTCGGCGATGAAGGCCTTGATGATGCGCAGGCCGCCCAGCGTCTCCTCAATCTGGCTGACGCTGTCCGACAGTTTGTTCTGCATGGCCAGCGATTTCGACTTCAGCTTCTTGCCGATGCGCCCGATGCCAAAGGCCATGAGGGGCACGACAAGCAGGGTGAACAGGGTCAGTTGCCAACTCAGTGCTGTCAGCCACCCCACATAGACAACGATGAAGATGGGGTTCTTGATGACCATGTCGAGCGACGACGTGATGCTGGCATCCACCTCGTTGACGTCGGCAGTGATGCGTGTCATGATGTCGCCCTTGCGCTCTTCGCTGAAGAAGCTGAGCGGCAGGTGCACGATCTTTTTGTATATGGCATTGCGGATGTCGCGCACGATGCCCGTCCGGAGCGGGGCCAACATAGCCGATCCACCGAAATAGGTGAGTGTCTTGAAGAATGTCAGTACAGACAGCACCACACCCAACAAGAGCAACGTGGTGGCGGGGCCGTACTCGGCAATAAGTTCCTGGCTGTAGTAGTAACCATTGTTCTTGGCCACGTCTATCATGTTGCCCCATTCTGCCGTGTGCCAGGGGATGAGCTCGTAGTGTTGGTCGTTAATCTTGAACAGGATTTGCAGGATGGGCAGGATGACGGAGAAAGAGAATACATTGAAGATGGCCGCCAGCACGTTCATGCCCAGCGTCCCGGCTATATAGCCTTTGTAGCGGGCAAAGTATTTGCCCATTATCTGATAAAATCCCTTCATTTCCTTCCAAAGTCAGCCGGCACCTCTCCCCACAGTCCGGTCTCCCATTTCAGCACGGGGGCGTGCTGCGGATTCTCGCGTAGCCACTTCTCTGCCCGTGCCACCAGGTCCAGAGCCTCTGCCGTCTCGGGGGTGCGGGCGAGGGTGGTCTTGGCCTTGCGGTTGCGCAGCCAGGCCAGTCCTGTACGGCTGTCGCTGTAAACAGGCATGTCCAGTTTCTTCTGCTTCAGCAGGGCCAGCGCATGCACGATGGCCAGGAACTCGCCGATGTTGTTCGTGCCCTGTATGGGGCCGAAGTGGAACACCTGCTGTCCGGAGGGCAGATGCACTCCGCGGTATTCCATCGGTCCGGGGTTGCCCGAGCAGGCTGCATCTACAGCCAAGGCCTGTTCCGTAGCGTTCATAGCCATCTCTATCTAATACTTTTCCTTCGTCTCCTAAATCTCCTCCCCTTTAGGAGAGGGGAGAGAGGGACTCTTACATTCTCTCTGGGACCTCGATGCCCAACAGGCCGAGACCGTTCTTGACCACCTTGCTCACGGCCTCCGACAGGGCCAGGCGCACCAGTTGCTTGTCCTTGTCCTCCTCCTTCAGTACACTGAAGTCGTGGTAGAACTGGTTGTACTCCTTCACCAGGTCGTAGCAGTAGTTGGCAATGCACGATGGGTTGTAGTCCCCGGCAGCCTGGCGCACTACGGCGGCGAAGCCGTTGAGGTGCTGGATGAGGCTTATCTCCTTGTCGCTCAGTTCGGCTGTCGTGGGCAGTTCCGTGGGCACCTCTATGCCCTGTGCTTTGGCCTTGCGCAGGATGCTGCGGATGCGGGCATAGGTGTACTGGATGAAGGGTCCCGTATTGCCGTTGAAGTCGATACTCTCCTCGGGGTTAAACAGCATGTTCTTGCGGGCATCCACCTTCAGGATGAAGTACTTCAGGGCGCCCATGCCCACGATGCGGGCTATCTCCCGGGCCTCTTCGGGCGTGATGTCCTCCAGTTTGTTCACCTTGTCGGCGCTCATCTGGCTGGCATCCTCTATCATGGTCTGTATCAGGTCGTCGGCATCCACAACGGTGCCTTCGCGCGACTTCATCTTACCGTTGGGCAGTTCCACCATGCCGTAGGAGAAGTGTACCAAGTCCTTGCCCCACTTGAAGCCCAGCTTATCGAGCAGGATGCTGAGCACCTGGAAGTGGTAGTTCTGTTCGTTGCCAACGACGTATATCATTTTGTCGATAGGGTAGTCCTGGAAGCGCAGTTTGGCGGTGCCGATGTCCTGTGTCATGTACACGCTGGTGCCATCGGAGCGGAGCAGCAACTTCTCGTCCAGGCCCTCCTTCGTCAGGTCGGCCCATACGCTGCCATCCTCGCGGCGGTAGAAGAATCCCTTCTGCAGTCCTTCCTCCACCTTCTCCTTGCCCTCCAGGTACGTATCGCTTTCGTAGTAAATCTTGTCGAACGACACGCCCAGCGCCTTGTACGTCTGGTCGAATCCGGCATAGACCCACTCGTTCATCCTCTTCCACAGGGCGCGCACCTCGGGGTCGCCCTGTTCCCATTTCACCAGCATGTCGTGGGCCTCGCGTATGAGGGGCGCCTCGTCCTTGGCCTTTTTCTCCGCCTGTTCGGCATCCATGCCCTGTGCGGTGAACTGCTCGGTGAGCTGGCGCACCTCCTCACGGTAGTGCTTGTCGAAGGCCACATAGTAGTCGCCTATCAGGTGGTCGCCT
>CACZRZ010000254.1 GCA_902783655.1 uncultured Bacteroidales bacterium | reverse complement strand
GCCCTCGCCGTTGCGGCCTACGAAGGCCACCTTTTCGCCACGACGGATGGTGAGGTTGACGTGAGAGAAGACTGGACTCACCCCCAACCCCTCTCTTGTAGAGAGGGTGGCAGAATGTACTGCCTCTTGAGTTTGAGTCCGTGAGCGTGACTGCTCCCTCCCTACAAGAGAGGGCTGGGGGAGGGTCTGCAGTGGATATGTTTTACTTACCTCTTCGCAGATGACAGGGAAATCGCCCGAACGCTGGCTGCACGTGAAGCGCAGGCGCAGGCGGCTGTTGTCCACCTCGTCGATTTCGATGGGGACAATCTTCTCCAGAGCCTTGATGCGGCTCTGTACTTGGTTGGCCTTGGTGGCCTGATAGCGGAAGCGTTCGATGAAGGCCCGTGTGTCGGCAATCTCCTTCTGCTGGTTCTCATAGGCCCGCAACTGCTGTTCGCGCCGTTCGGCTCGCAGCGTGACGTATTCGTCGTACCTGACCTTGTAGTCGTAGATTTGTCCACAGGAGATTTCGATGGTGCGGTTCGTTACGTTATTAATGAACGCGCGGTCGTGCGAGACCATGACTACGGCACCCTGATGGTTTTGCAGGAACTGTTCGAGCCACTGGATGCTCTCGATGTCGAGATGGTTGGTGGGTTCGTCCAGGAGCAATACGTCGGGTCTTTGCAGGAGAATCTTTGCCAGTTCGATGCGCATGCGCCATCCGCCCGAGAACTCCGAGGTGGGCCGTTCGAAGTCCGATTGACGGAACCCGAGGCCTGTAAGTGTGCGCTCCAGTTCGCCCTGGTAGTTCTGTCCGCCCATCATGTGGAAGCGTTCGTCCAGGTTGGTGAAGCGTTCCACCAGCCCCATGTAGGTTTCGCTCTCATAATCGGTGCGTTCAGCCAGTTGCTGGTTCAGGCGGTCCAGTTCCTGCTGCATCTCGTGGATGTGGGCAAAGGCCAGTTCGGCCTCCTGTCGCACGGTGCGCTGGTCGGTCAGCTGCATCACCTGCGGCAGATAGCCGATGGAGGTCTCTCGCGGAATACTTACCGTTCCGCTCGTGGGCTGTTGGAGGCCGGCAATTATTTTCAGCATGGTGCTCTTGCCTGCTCCGTTTTTGCCTACGAGGGCTATGCGGTCGCGGTCGTTGATGACGTACGAAACCCCTGCGAACAGGGGTTTGGCACTAAATTCAACGTAAAGGTTGTCTATTGAAACCATCTGTATTAATGCATAATTCACAATTCACAATTCTTGCTCCTCTGCGCTACGCAAGCGTCTCCTAACGTCGCCGAGCGCACAATTGGCTGCGCATCTTCTCTTTGCCATCTTGCCGGAGGCATAATTGTGAATTGTGAATTGTGAATTATGAATTGTCAGAACATCTTCTCGGGATACTGGCCGTCGGCGTGCAGCTTAGCCAGTTTCTCTACTACACCGGGACGGTCCTCGGGGTACGTTACGCCGAACCACTTCGAGGTGGTGTCGAGTACTTCGCACGTAGCCTTTCCGGTCTTGATGAGGTGGTCCACCATCAGGGGGATGAAGAACTCAGCCTTCAGGTTCTCGATGTTCTTCGGGTCAGAGAGGAACTTCTTGAAGTACTCCTCGCTGTGCTCGAAGTAGTCGGGGGTGAAGCCCCAGAAGTTCATGCTGACGGGAGTGGTGTCGGGGATGGCTACCCACTGGTCGTTCTCGTCCAAATACTGCACCTTGCCGTCGCGGCGCTCAATCTTCGTGCGCTCTACCACGGAGGTCAGGTGGTGTGTCTTCTCGTCGTTCTCGCAGATGCCTCGGCTCACGGTTCCGCTCTCGCTCAGGGTGTTGTCCACGCGGAAACCCACCATTGCGTACTTGCCCTTCGAGCCTTCGGGCAGTTCGGAGAGGAACTTGCCCATAACCTTGAAAGCATCGCGATCGTAGAAGTCGTCGCAGTTCAGTACGGCAAAGGGCTCCTGGATGACGTCCTTACCCATCATGACGGCGTGATTGGTGCCCCAGGGCTTGATGCGGCCTTCGGGAACGGTGAAACCTTCGGGCAGTGCATCGAGGCTCTGGAAGCAGAGTTCACAGGGGACAGTGCCCTCGTACTTGGCCAGAATCTGGGTGCGGAACTGCTCTTCGAAGTCCTTGCGGATAACCCAAACAATCTTGCCGAATCCGGCTTTCACTGCATCGTAGATGCTGTAGTCCATGATGGTCTCACCGTGTGGGCCCAGTCCATCCAACTGCTTCAAACCACCGTAACGGCTACCCATGCCGGCAGCCAAGAGAAATAATGTAGGTTTCATGGTGAAACAAATTTATTAAGTTAGAAAATAGAGGTTATTGTTAATTATTGCGTGCAAAGATACGAATAAGCGAGCGAAATGCCAAATTTATTTGAATATTTCCGAGCGAGAGTATCTAAAACCGTAGGTTAGAGATACGAATAAGTGTTTGAAAAAGCAAGTGAAGTTGGATTTAATTCAAAGGCTTGTTCGGAACCTGCCTACGTCAAGGCTCCGTCGATATATTGACGGAGGTGCCGTCAGTATATCGACGGAAGTACCGTCAAAGTATTGACGGATTTTTGACGGTAAAAGGTTCTGCGGGGGCTCACAGGCTGTCGATATACTCCTTCAGCCGATGATAGAAGGGATGGTGCGAGAGGGTCTCCTGGTGTCCGATGATGATGAGCTTCATGCGGGCTCGGGTCATGGCTACGTTCATGCGGCGCAGGTCGCCCAGGAAACCGATCTGTCCGTGCTCGTTGCTGCGCACCAGGGAGATGAGTATGATGTCGCGCTCCTGACCCTGAAATCCGTCGACGGTCTGCACCGTGATGGTGCGGCGCAGGGGACGCAGTGTCTCGCTCTGCTTCACCAGCGAACGGATGTACTGGGCCTGCATGCGATAGGGGCTGATGATGCCTACGTCGAGGTTCTCTTCCAGATAACGCTCTCGTCCGATTTTCTCTACGTAAGCCTCCAGCGTCTGCAGGGTCAGCTGCGCCTCTTCCTTATTAATGCGCCCATGTGTCTCGCCTACGAAGGCCTCGGGCGAGGGACTGTCCACCCATTGGATGGGGCGGTCGAAGTCGAGGATGCTGCGGTGGCGCACCGAGGGATGGGCCTCTACGGTGCCATCGTAGAATTCCTGTGACGAGAACTGCATGATCTGTTCGTGCATACGGTACTGCACACGCAGCAGCGACACCACCGAGGGCAGGTTCTGGGCAATGCGTTCCATCAGCGTCACGCCCAGTCCCTCGCGCTGTGCCTCGTAGCACTTCACAGTAGGTGGCAGTTGCTGGTGGTCGCCGGCCAGAATGACGCGGTGCGCCCGTCGGATGGCTATCCAGCAGGCTGGTTCCAAGGCCTGGGCGGCCTCGTCGATGAACAGGGTGGGGAAGGTCTTCCCGACCAGTATCTTGTTGGCCGACCCCACCAGTGTGCAGGCCACTACACGCGCTTCGGCAAAGAGCGACTCATGGATGCGCATCTCCAGTTCGGCAGCCCGTTCGCGCAGTCGGGCCAGTTTCTGGTGCAGGCTCTCGCCCTTCTTCCGATTCTCGCGCAGTTGGCGGATGGTCTTGCGCAGCGCCCACAGTTCAGGATAGTCGGGATGAGCCTCAAAGCGGCGTTCGTAGGTGAAGGACAACATCTTGTCGTTCACTCGTGTGGGATTGCCGATGCGCAGGACGGGCACTCCGTGATCCACCAACCGTTCGCTGATCCAGTCGACAGCCATGTTGCTCTGTGCACACACCAGGACCTGCGTCTCGCGATGCAGTGTCTCGTAGATGGCTTCCACCAGTGTCGTTGTCTTTCCCGTTCCAGGAGGGCCATGCACGACGGCCACATCCTTGGCCCACAGCACCTGGTTCACGGCTTCCTGCTGCGACACGTTGAGCCACGGGAATGACAGCGGACGGAACGAGAAACGTTCGGGCTTTATCTGTCCGGCGAACAGGTCGCGCAGGTATGCCAGGCGGTTCCCTTTGGCCTTGGCAACCTCGTCCAGGGCTCCGAACATCGTGCGGTACGATGTCTCGTCGAAGTAGAGCTGCACGCCCAGTTGCGTTGCATTCTGCACTTCGATAAGGGCCTGTGTGGAGGGCAGCACCACCACCATCCTGTCACCATCGACATACGAGACGGTGGCGGTGTGGGGCAATAGCCGATAGTCGGTTGCCTGTCCCTTAGGTCCGGATACGGCCCCAGGGACAAAGAATGCCACGGGACGGCCGTACTCAAACTGGTGGTCGATGTCCTGCGGATTGTCCTGTGTCAGTTCCACCACCAGTTGGTTCAGCGAGTTGTGGTAGCTGCGCCCAACGGTGACGGGCCACCAGCAGATGCCACGCCGCACCTTACGGGCCAGGCTCATCTGCTGGCTCTGCAGTCGGTACTCCTCGCGCTCGGCATCGTGCTCCATCTGGAGTAGCGACCTCAGTCGTTGCAAAGGTAATATGGCATTTTGCATGTCCGGCAAAGGTACGAAAAATATTTCAACTTTCAATAATCAATTTTCAATTATCAAATTTTATTCGTACCTTTACGCCCTGTTATGGCAATACTCATCACTGTACTGACTTATTTTGCCGTCCTGTTCGGCATCAGCCGCCTGACGAGCCGAAGGGCCGACAACGACACTTTCTATCGTGCCAACCGCCGTTCGCCCTGGTACATGGTGGCCTTTGGCATGGTGGGGGCTTCCATCTCGGGCGTCACGTTCGTCTCCGTCCCAGGCATGGTGCTCACTTCGCAGATGACCTATCTGCAGGTTTGTCTCGGTTTCATCGTGGGATATCTGGTGGTGGCCTTCGTGCTGTTGCCGCTCTATTACAGGCTGAACCTTACGAGCATCTATACCTATTTGGGGCAACGGCTGGGGCGTCGTTCCTACCAGACGGGGGCTTGGTTTTTCCTCATCTCGAAGATGTCGGGCTCAGCCCTGAAGTTCTACGTCGTCTGCCTGATACTCCAGCAGTTTGTCTTCGACCCTGCAGACATTCCCTTTGTGGTCAACGTTGTCGCTATGGTGCTGCTCATCTGGCTCTATACTCGCAGGGGGGGCATCGCGACGCTCGTCTTCACCGACACGTTCCAGACCCTCTGTCTCTTCACAGCCCTCGTCCTTATCGTCCTGTCTGTCGTGGGGCAGTTGCATCTTTCTGTCGGCGAGGCCATAGACCGTGTTGCAGACAGCCCCATGAGCCGCGTCTTCGTCTTTGACGACTGGCTCTCGCCTCATAACTTCTGGAAACAGTTTCTCAGTGGTGTATTTATCGTGATCGTGATGACGGGCCTCGACCAGGACATGATGCAGAAGAACCTGACCTGCCGGACGCTCCGCGATGCGCAGAAGGACATGTGCACCTACGGACTTGCCTTCCTGCCCGTCAACCTGCTCTTCCTGTCATTAGGCGTGCTGCTCACTATGGTCATGGGAACTGGCTTAAAGGGTGACGAACTCCTGCCCACGTTTGTACAAGGCGCAGCCAATTCTCACCTCTCACCACTCATTGCTCACCTCTTTATCATTGGCATCCTTGCAGCCTCGTTTTCGAGTGCCGACTCTGCCCTCACGTCACTTACCACATGCTATTGTGTCGACATCCGTCAGCAGCCCCGTGATGAACGACTTCGCAAACGGGCTCACATCCTGATGTGCCTGTTCTTCGTGCTGTTCATCCTTCTGTTCCACTATGTGAACTCCACTTCGCTCATCGATGCCATCTACATACTTGTAAGTTACACCTACGGTCCGTTACTCGGGCTCTTTGCCTTCGGACTCTTCACCCATCGCGGGCCCAACGACCGTCTGGTGCCTTATATCTGCATCGCTTCGCCCCTGCTGTGCTACGGTCTCGACAGTCTTTCCCAGTACCTATATGCCTATCACTTTGGTTACGAACTGCTCATGTTCAACGGCCTGTTTACCTTCCTTGGCCTATGGCTGACATC
>CACZRZ010000253.1 GCA_902783655.1 uncultured Bacteroidales bacterium | reverse complement strand
TTGGAGCAGCGAGAGCCATCGGGCTTGCACGAATGGCCGAGTCGTGACAAAAGTCATGGAACGAAGAGACATAAGATTGAAGATTGAGGGCGTACTTAATTTTGGATTAACTTATTTTGAAATTTGAATTATAATAATATGGACTACAAGAAAACAAACGCACCCACCAATACGGTGACTCGTGACATCATGAATCTCTGCGAGGAGACGGGTAACATCTACGAAACGATTGCCATCATCGGCAAGCGCGCCAACCAGATTTCTTCCGACATCAAACAGGAACTGTCGAAGAAGCTGCAGGAGTTCGCTTCGTCGACGGACAACCTGGACGAGGTGTTCGAGAACCGCGAACAGATTGAAATCTCGCGCTACTACGAGAAGTTGCCGAAGCCCACGCTGATTGCTACTCAGGAGTTCATCGACGGCAAGATTTACTATCGCAATCCTGCCGAAGAGGCCACAATGGAGGATTTATGATACAGCGCATACAAAGCCTATACCTGCTGGTTTCTGCCATTCTGGGCGTGGTGTGCCTGAGCATGCCCCTGGGGCAGTTTCTGACGGCACATAGCGAGCCCTATGCCTGTCTCTACAATCTGTGGAGCAAGAATCTGGAAACCGGCAGCCACAACTTCGCACCGTGGGCTCTGTTTGCCCTGTTGCTGATAGCCACGTCGCTGACGTTCCTCGACATCTTCCTCTACAAGCACCGTGCCCTGCAGATGCGCGTCCTGACGTTGTGCATGATTCTTCTGGTGGGCTACTATGCCTATCTCGCCTTCTTTGTCTATATGCACATGGGCGAGGGTTCTTTCACCCCCAGCGTTACGGCAGCCTTGCCGTTCGTGTGCATCGTGCTCGACTATCTCGCCTTCCGCGGCATACTGAAGGACGAAATGCTGGTGCGCTCGCTCGACCGGCTGAGATAAACCAGAGGCTACATAGAAGATATAGTTCTTCTAGTTCTTCTTAAACACATCAAACAAATACGACACCTTCGCGACGATGGTCCCATTGGCCGAACGTCCGAAGGTGTCTGCTTTTCCATCGTAGAAGATATTTGAAAGGCCGAAGTAGTAGCGGCCCTCTATCATGAAGTGGCCTGCGCGACGAGTATTCACCTCCAGTCCCAGACCGCCAGTGATGCCGTATTCAAACTTGTGCTGGATGGGCAGGTCGTACTGTTCCACCACATGATTGGGACGCTGGCTGAGCGTCGAAGCCGACCACTCGCCGCCCCGTTTGTCGTGGTCCGACAGATAAAAGTCCAGTTGCGGCCCCAGCACCAGATAGCCCATCACTCCCTTTTCTTCCTTACCAAATCCGAGGCGCGCAAGCAAGGGCACCTGCATGTAGTTGACAGTGCGGCTGTAGGTGTCCGCGCTGGTCTCGATGATCTCTTTCCATCCCAGCTGAGCAAAGTTGACCTCGGCCTGCACGGCACAATACATGGCAAAGTACTTCTCGCACGTATAGCGCAAGGTCAGTCCGCCTGTCATTCCTCCGTGATAGGCCTGCTTGATGGTAGGGTCGAACGAAACACGGTTCAGCCCATAGCCACCGTTCACACCTATGGCCAGCACACTGCGGTATTCGCCCACCTGAGCGAAGACGGAGTTGGGAAAATGAGAAAATGAGAAAATGAGAAACAATAGTAATGCGAGGCGCTTCATTTCAGGGTCTGAATGGTGTTATTGGGATTGTAGTGTACCAACTGTACGAAGGTGTTGACATATCCGCCCTGTTCGCCCACACGCTGGAAGCGGAAGTCGTGCTGCACATAGTCGTTTGTGCCCGCAGGTTGCTCATCGAAGGAACCAGGATAGCGGACCAGCCCCATAATGAAGTACCGACCCAGGTCATAGCCCAGCATCTCGGCTCGCGGATATGAAACACGAGAGGGCAGGGAGAAGTTCTTCAGATACTGCTGCTCGAACTTCACCGTACGACCGCTCAATGGGTTGCGGTAGTAGGGCGAATAGACGTAGGTGTTGAACTGGTAGAAGTCGCGAAGCAGGGTTCCGGCATACGTCAGCCACTCGGGATAGCCGAGGAGCGAAATCTTGTACCCGGAATGGTTAGCCAGATAGGCCTTCAGTCCTGCCAGCATTTGATTGAGCGAAGCTTGACTGCGGCTGTCGATGATGACAAGGTTGTCGCGGAACTGGTTCAGGGCTCGGTCGTAGGCAAACTCGTCGCCTCCCGCAGCCAGATTGGTCGTCGGCAGGTTGCGGAGCTTCAGCACCTGTTGCAGGTGGCTCGTGAACGACATTGCACGCTCGTCGCCCTCGCCCGAATGGAAGAACACGAAGTTGCTGCTGCCCAGGTTGCCGACAACCAGATTCGTGACAGCCGGATAGAGCAGTTCCTGCGCCACACCCACCTGATAGACCCAGGGGTTGGAATAGACCTGCGGACAGGGCGTGTTGAAGGGCACCACCAGCCTCGTCTTGTGTCTGCGGCAAAACTCCGACAGCGTGGTCATCTGCCCGGCCTCCAAGGGACCGAATATGACGTCGAGGTTCGACAGTTCCGTCCTCGTGAGCACGGCCTTCATCTGTTCGTCGCTGCTGCCGCAATCGACAGCGTAGCAGTCCACGTCGATGCCAGCCTCCTTGGCCACGTCGATGGCCATCAGCAGACCGCGATAGAACTCCACCATCACGGTGCCGCGCCCTGATGTGTCCTTCAGCGGAAGCAGCACGCCCACCCTCACCGTAGCAGCCGTTAGCCACATACATGGAACCCACAGGACGGCCACCACCAAGAGTATAATCTTACGTTTCATACAACATCCTTGCTTGATTTGGAACCCAAAGGTAGTAAATATTGGGCGAAACGCAAAATAAAATCCACTTTTTCTCGTTCCATAAATGCAAGACTTAGGTCTTGTTCTTGACAGAGTGGCGTGGAAAAGTTCCGCCACCGCCGATGAACGGATGTTCATCGACGATGGATGTACGGACGCCGACGATGGATGTACGGACACCGCCGATGGCGGAACTTTTCCTCGCCGTCCTGTCAGGAATGAATTGCAAACCGGTAAAGAATCTGATGTGGCAGAGAGAATTTTGAATGAAGTAAATTTGGCATTTCACTCAAATAAATTTGGCATTTTACTCAAATAAATTTGGTATTTTACTCACTAAATCGTATCTTTGTACGTTAAAATAATATGATGAGAAGCATACTACCATACCTTATATTATTGTGCGCGCCCGCATGGGCGTGGGCACAGGACGTGTATCCCAGCGTTGACCCGAAAGCGTCGTACACCACCGTGGAGGGCGAAGAGACAGACG
The DNA here is from genome assembly GCA_902783655.1 of uncultured Bacteroidales bacterium. Lineage (GTDB taxonomy): Bacteria > Bacteroidota > Bacteroidia > Bacteroidales > Bacteroidaceae > Physcousia. The sequence goes on along the minus strand of CACZRZ010000253.1, from coordinate 6,523 downwards.
ATGCGAGCAGCGGACAGCAGGCTCCGCTGGTGGCCAGGTTTACAGCCAATCCGAGCGACGTGGACGGATGGACGGCACGATACGAGTGGAAGATTTTCCGCGAGGGCGATAACAAAACGCCCATCGTACACCGTTTTGAGGAAGACCTCGAATATACGTTCGCGGAGAGCGGAACGTTCCAAATCCAGCTCTATGCCACCTTCGTGATGGGCAACGACACCATAGCCTTCCCTGAAGAGGGCGAGGCCAACCCCTTCATCGTGAACATCAGCGAGAGCAAACTGCTGTTCCCCAACGCCTTCTCGCCCAACGCGGAGCCCGACCAATTCAACGACAAACTCAAGCCCAAGGAGTACCAAAGCATCATCGACTTCAAGGCCGCCGTGTTCACCCGATGGGGGCAGAAGGTCTATTCGTGGGACAACATCGAAGGCGACTGGGACGGCAGATGGAACGGAAGACTGGTGAACGACGGAGTCTACTTCCTGGTCGTCAATGCCAAGGGGGCCGACGGCAAGAAATACAACATACGCAAAGCCATAACCGTCATTACAGGGTATCACAAAAACGATACGAACAATGGAGAAAACCAACCCTAAAACGGAGACATCCGAACGGACGGGAACCGGCTCCATTGACGTCCTCGGCGCTCGCGTCCATAACCTGAAGAACATCGACGTCACCATTCCGCGCCAAAGCCTGACCGTGATAACAGGCCTCTCGGGAAGCGGCAAGTCCAGCCTGGCCTTCGACACCATCTTTGCCGAAGGACAGCGCCGATACATCGAGACGTTCTCGGCCTACGCACGCAACTTCCTGGGCAACATGGAGCGGCCCGACGTGGACAAGATAACGGGACTGTCGCCCGTCATCAGCATCGAACAGAAGACCACGAACAAGAACCCACGCTCCACCGTGGGCACGACGACGGAAATCTACGACTTCCTGCGCCTGCTCTACGCCCGTGCCGGAGAAGCCTATTCGTACGTCACAGGCGAACGCATGGTGAAATATACGGAGGAACAGATTGTGGACCTGTTGCTGCACGACTACCTCGGGCGCAAGGTCTATCTGCTGGCTCCGCTCGTCAAGAACCGTAAGGGACACTACAAGGAACTGTTCGAGACAGTCCTGAAGAAGGGCTTCCTATACGTCCGCGTGGACGGCGAACTGATGGAGGTGGAACACGGCATGAAGCTGGACCGCTACAGGAACCACTCGATAGAAGTCGTAGTGGACCGCCTGGTGGTGAAGGAAACCGACGACCACCGACTGCAGAACAGCGTACAGAACACCCTGAAACAGGGCGACGGACTGATGATGGTGTACGACGTGCAAAGCGAAGAGATACGCCACTACAGCCGCCGTCTGATGTGCCCCACGAGCGGCATATCGTACGGCGACCCTGCGCCACACGACTTCTCGTTCAACTCGCCACAGGGAGCCTGCCCGCGATGCAAGGGACTGGGATACGTCAGCCTTATCGACCGCGACCTCATCATCCCCGACAAGAGTCTGTCCATCCACGATGGGGCCATCGTGCCCTTGGGCAAGTGGAAGAACTCGATGATATTCTGGCAGATACAGGCCATCCTGGACAAATACGGATTCACGGAAAACGACCCCGTAAGTTCGCTCTCCGACGAGGCTCTGGACGAGATATTCAGCGGTTCAATAGAACGGCTGCGCATACCTGCCGAGAAGACAAAGACCACGAGCGACTACTATTGCACCTACGAAGGACTGGTGAAGTACATCCGCTCGACACAGGAAAACGACCAAAGTGCAACGGCGCAGAAGTGGGTGGGACAGTTCAGCCGCGACTGCCAATGTCCTGAATGTCACGGGCAGCGCCTCAACCAGCAGGCCCTCAGTTTCCGCATTGCCGACAAGAACATTGCCGAACTCTCCCAGATGGACCTCGGCGACCTGTACCGTTGGATAGATAGACTCACCCCCAACCCCTCCCTTGTAGGGAGGGGAGCAGATACTACTGCTACTCAAGAGGAAAAAGTAACCACTCCCCTCCCTATAAGGGAGGGGCCGGGGGAGAGTCTACAAGGGAATGGGTCCCTTTCTGCCTACCAGCAGAAAGTTGCCCCCGAAATCCTCAAGGAGATACGCACTCGCCTGAAGTTCCTCCTCGACGTGGGACTCGACTATCTTTCGCTCAACCGCGCCTCGGCCTCCCTCTCTGGCGGCGAGAGCCAGCGCATCAGACTGGCCACACAGATAGGCAGCCAACTGGTGAACGTCCTGTACATCCTGGACGAACCCAGCATCGGCCTGCACCAGCGCGACAACCAACGGCTCATCAACTCGCTGAAGGAACTGCGCGACATGGGCAACACGGTCATCGTCGTAGAGCACGACGAGGAGATGATGCGCGCCGCCGACTGGATTATCGACATCGGCCCGCGTGCCGGCCGCAAGGGCGGAGAAGTAGTGTTTCAGGGCACGTACCCCGAGATGCTCACCTCCCATTCCCTTACCGCACAATACCTGAACGGCGAAAGAAAGATAGAAGTCCCCAAACAACGCCGCATGGGCAACGGACAGATGCTGAGCATCTTCGGCTGTCGGGGCAACAACCTGAAGTCGGTGGACATCACCCTACCCCTGGGCACGCTCGTCTGCGTCACAGGCGTCAGCGGAAGCGGCAAATCGACACTCATCAACGACACCCTGCAGCCCATCCTCTCGCAACACTTCTACCGCTCGCTCCGCGACCCTCTGCCCTACGACCGCATCGAGGGACTGGAAAACATCGACAAGGTGGTGGACGTGGACCAAAGCCCGCTGGGACGCACCCCACGCTCCAATCCAGCCACCTACACAGGCGTCTTCAACGACATCCGCAACCTGTTCGTGCAACTGCCCGAGGCCAAAATACGAGGCTACAAGCCCGGACGCTTCTCGTTCAACGTAAAGGGCGGACGATGTGAAACCTGCAGCGGCAACGGCTATCGAACCATCGAGATGAACTTCCTGCCCGACGTGCTGGTGCCCTGCGAGGAGTGTCACGGAAAAAGATATAACCGCGAGACCTGCGAAGTGCGTTTCAAGGGCAAGTCCATAGCCGACGTGCTGGACATGACCATCAACCAGGCTGTGGAGTTCTTCGAAAACCAGCCGCAGATACTCCAGAAGATAAAAGTCCTGCAGGACGTAGGCCTCGGCTACATCAAGCTGGGACAGCCCAGCACCACCCTCTCCGGCGGCGAGAGCCAGCGTGTGAAGTTGGCCACAGAACTGTCGAAGCGCGACACAGGCCGCACCGTTTACATTCTGGACGAACCCACGACGGGCCTTCACTTCGAGGACATCCGCGTGCTGCTCTCCGTGCTCAACCGCCTCGTGGACAAGGGCAATACGGTCATCGTCATCGAGCATAACCTCGACGTCATCCGGGCTGCCGACTATCTCATCGACATGGGTCCCGAAGGTGGTCAGCAGGGAGGCCGCCTGCTCTTCCAAGGCACGCCCGAGGACCTGAAAAAAGCCGGTGTGGGATACACCAGCCAATATTTGTAACCCCATTCAGCACTGTATTATGGAATATATGTCGCAAGAGGGCTACGACAAACTCGTAGCCGAACTGAAGGAACTGGAAAACGTGGAACTGCCCCGTGTGCGGGAGGCCATTGCCGAGGCACGCGACAAGGGAGACCTGAGCGAGAACTTCGAATACCACGCCGCCAAGCGCGAGCAGGCCCGGTTGCTGGGCCGCATCCGCTTCAAGCAGCGCGTGCTGGAGTTTGCCCGTGTCGTCGACATGAAGCGACTGGGCGGCGATACCGTAGGACTGCTGAGCAAGGTGGAGATGACGAACCTCGACAACAACCAGCGCATGACCTACACCATCGCCAGTCCACACGAAGCCAACCTGCGCGAGGCAAAGATTTCCATCAAGTCGCCCGTGGCCCAGGCCCTATTGGGCAAACGGGTGGGCGATGTGGTCGAAGTCCACGTCCCTGCCGGCATCCAGCGCCTACGGATAGAGAGCATTTCGCTGTAGAAACTATCAGATACGAAAAAAGCGGCTGCACCACATGGCACAGCCGCTTTCTTATTCCGCCAAAACGGGGCAGATTCACAAAAGGGTAGCCACGACATACTCCGACTGGGTGCCGATGCGATAGCGACCGCCCCAGATGCCAAGGCCCGAAGATATGTAGTACTGTGTGCTGCTTCGGCGATGGCTGCCCCACGAGCATTCGTACATGCGGTCGGTGATCCACGACAGGGGCCAGACCTGACCACGATGGGTGTGACCGCTCAACTGGAAATCGACACCCACCCGTTCGGCCTTCTCCAAATGATAGGGCTGGTGGTCGAGAAGAATGACGAACTTTGTTGTGTCCACACCATCCATCAACTGGGCAAGCGGCTTGCGGCGATGGTTCGTGCGGTCGTCCCGCCCAATGATGACGAGGGCAGAATCCACCTCGACGGCTTCGTCCCTCAGCAAGCGAATGCCTGCCTCGCGGAAGAAATCGGCAGGGCGGCCAGCCCTCTGCGCATAGTATTCGTGATTGCCCAGGCAAGCATAGACGGGAGCCTGCAGGCGACGAAACTCTGCAGCCATATCCTCCTCGACGAGGGGCCGCACACTGACGTCAATGATGTCGCCGGCAATGAGGATGAGGTCGGGCTGTTCGGCGTTCATCATATCCACCCAGCGTGCCAATTCCCGGCGGCCGTTGTGATAACCAAGGTGGAGGTCGCTGGCCATCAGGATTCGATACTCCCGAGGCAGAGACTTCGTCGGCGAAAGTTCCAGCGGCACACGCACCTTGTGGCGATAGTGCACATAGCCGTACGTGAAGACAGACACCATTGCCACGAGCAGGCACAGCGCCGTCCGCCCATTGCCGAAGAGCCACGAACGCGGCACCCATCCGCACAGGCGGCCGATGTCCAGCACCAAGAACGACAGGGCCAGATAGAGCAGGACGATGATGGACGACGTACCTATATTATATAATGCGCGGGCGAGAGGCATGGGCAGCGCATCCAGCCGACCCGTGAAATCGAGGAAGAGCGTCAGGAAACACAATACGCCCAGACCGACACAGACCGCCCGCCAAACTGTGGCAAACGGCAGCAAGACCCACACATGCCACACAACATAGGAAAGGCCCAGCAGGGGCAGGAGCATGAGAGCAAGAAACCAAAATATGTTCATAAAACGAGGGACGAAAGCACTTTTATGCGCCTAACAGGTGCAAAGGTAAGAAATAAAATTGTAACTTCCTTGCCCCTCGACAGAATAATTTGTATCTTTGAACTGCGTTCTTAGATACTCACGCTCGGTAATCGGCTTGCCGCTTGCGTAGCCTGCGGAGCAAGAAAACTACAAATAAATTTGACCTTTGGTCTTATTTTGTCACGACTCAACATAGAATATGCAAGCATTTCTCTGTTTTCGCTGCTCCAAAATTTGCGTTTTCGCTCACTTAATCGTATCTTTGCAAGCGAGAAATAATAAAATAATAGATTGACCTGATGAATATACTGGAACTGAGCGAACAAGAGATCGTTCGCAGAAACAACCTTCAGCAACTGCGCGACATGGGCATCAACCCCTACCCCGCAGCCGAGTACCCCGTGAACGCATGGAGCACAGACATCGTTGAGAACTTCACCGACCTGCCCATCATCGGCAAGGACGAGGAGGGCAACGACATTCGCGAGACAGCCACACCGGAGAACAGCCGCGTGGTGAGCATAGCCGGACGCATCATGAGCAAGCGCATCATGGGCAAGGCCGCCTTTGCCGAACTGCAGGACTCGAAGGGAAGAATACAGGTGTATGTGCAGCGCGACGCCATTTGCCCCGGCGAGGACAAGGAACTCTACAACACCGTCTTCAAGAAACTCTTGGACCTGGGCGACTTCATCGGCCTTCGGGGCTATGTCTTCCGCACGAAGACGGGCGAAATCAGCGTCCACGTAATGGAAATGACCGTCCTGAGCAAGAGCCTGAAGCCGCTGCCCATCGTGAAGACGGACGCCGAGGGCAACGTGTTCGACTCGTTCGACGACCCCGAACTGCGCTACCGCCAGCGCTACGTGGACCTGATTGTCAACCAGGGCGTGAAGGAGACCTTCCTGAAGCGTGCCAAGATTGTGCGCACCCTGCGCAACATCCTGGACGAGGCTGGCTACACCGAAGTGGAGACCCCGACGCTGCAGAGCATTCCGGGCGGAGCCACCGCCAGACCTTTCATCACCCACTTCAATGCCCTGAACATCGACATGTACATGCGCATCGCCACGGAACTGTACCTGAAGCGACTGATCGTGGGCGGATTCGAGGGTGTGTACGAGATTGGCAAGAACTTCCGCAACGAGGGTATGGACAAGACACACAACCCCGAGTTCACCTGCATGGAACTGTACATCAGCTACAAGGACCTGAACTGGGGCATGACCTGCACGGAGAACATGCTGGAGAAGATATGCACCGCCGTGAACGGAAAGCCCGAGGTGGAGATAGACGGCAACATCATCTCTTTCA
>CACZRZ010000252.1 GCA_902783655.1 uncultured Bacteroidales bacterium | reverse complement strand
TTGCAGAATGTCGCCAATGTCTGCGGGTGTGAGCGTACTGAGCTTGTAGTCGATGGCTGCAGCATTATAGAGGTTGTCGCCCGTGTCGCTGATGCGCAGCACGCCTGGCTGGGGGTTGTTGGCATGGTTGGACACATCGTTCTCGCAGATGAGTATAATATGGTCGTCTTGATAACCGTGGTGCTTCAACAACTGGTACATCGCGAAGACATCGGCCTGGAAACGGTAGTTAGCCCATCCCTTGGAGGCTGCAACGAGCAGTGCCCAGTGGTCGTCGAGAGCAGGATAGGAAAATTGAGTACCTTGTTCGGCACTGAAAGTCTGGAAGCGTGTGGCAGTCCAATCCCACATGGCTTTTGACGACAAGCTGCGTCTCGAACCTTCGGTGCTGACATACTCTATTGTGACATATTGCCTGTCGCTAATGCGCCAACGACGGTAGGTGGAGCCGATGACGCTGGCGTGTGTCTTCTTGTCGAACGTCCAACTGCTGCTGACGCCTCCAATATCGGGACAAATGCCCTGAGCCAGCATCTGAAAATTGCGAGCCATATCATACGGAAGCCACGAGCCACCCACCTCATCGTTACCATCGACAATGGCAAACAGACAGTCGTTAAGGTTTTGTTTTGTGTGCAACTGCAACGCCGCGGCATACGCAACCATATAGATGGCATCGAAGAACTGTGCCTCGCCGTCCATAAGGTTCCCACCGAAGCGCTGATGGTAGGCCTGTATGAAACCGCTCTCAGGCGAGGCATAGAGGTCTACTCCCTCGTAGTCATAGTTTTTTACATTGCCTGCAATCCTGTCGGAAACGAAGTTGTCGGTACAGTAGATTTTGCGTGGTGCATAGAATCTATCGCCCGCAGATTCAACCTCTTCCCTATATCGTCCCAGTTCGGAATCGAACGTAATGGCGTCGTCTTCAATACTGGGTGAATATACCAGTATCTTTCGCCACTTATCCGCTTCTGTACCGCAAATGTCGTGAATGCTGTTAGTCAGGTCGGCAGTATTCCTATAGGTGTGTATGTTGCTGACTTTGAGTCCGTATTCCTCAGCAATAAAGCTGAACCACTCGATGTAGTCGTTTTTGAAATCATCGGAGCCATCGTCTTGTGCCAACAATTCCAGCGTAACCTTCTTTGTCGTATGCACACTGGCTATATCTGACAGCATGACCTCCAGTTCGGTAATGTCGCTCTCGGACATATTCCATACGTAGGGAACATTGGCAAATCGGCGCTGGTATTGCACATAGGTGGCTGCTGGAGTAATCATTGGTTTGTTGACCTTGCTTTCATCCAGTTGCAAAGCCATCTGCGTGGCCGAACCAGAAGTCGTAGGCCCTATGATGGCCACCACTTCGGGGTCTTCGGCTATCTGCTTCATGTATTCGGCAATGTCGGCATCGTCCTGATTCTTGAAAGTAAGTTCCAACTTTACTCTGTCCGTCATTCCCTGCTGTGCCTGGGAAATATTCTGCAGTGCCCATTCTGCCGTGCGTTCCCATCGAGACAACTCACTGGCGTGCATGAATACAACAACTTTATAGCTGTGGGTGGTAACTTTCTTTGTAGAAATATCATCGTCAGAGCTACAAGCCACCAACATTACACACAGGACAGCTGCCACCATGCGCAACAAATAATGGATGATGCAATTAAATCTATAAATTACTCCCATACACTTTTTCCTTTCTGATTGCCTCTTCGCGGTATTCATCGTAATGCCTGAGAAAAGTTTCGTGGTCACTATAATAGCCCAAAGTCAGGATTTCACGTTCGTAAAACACAGGGTGCAGTATGGCATCGGCACCGCCCTCGCTCATGCCCAGTTCGCGATGTTTAGGCCACTCCTTGCCCTGTAGCCATTCGTCGAGATAGCGGTGTACTATCTCTCCCTTCTTTATTATCATTGAGAAAGGCAGTCGCGATGACATGGCACTCTGGTCAACATCCATTCCGATAATCAACCCCAGGTTGGTCTCGTTGTCGTTCATACAACGTAGCGCACCGATGCCAGAACCGCCTAGCAGTGGAAACACCATTTCATTGTAAAAAAGGAAATTCTCCATCCTATTTGACAGCAAGTGGTAGGCCGAGTCGGGCATTGCAAAACCCTCTTCGCCATCAGCCAGATAGGTGAATTCAGCCTTTTTCCCCTCCTCGTGATGGGCATTGTAGCCATCCATGAAACCTTCTATGGCATCTTCCAAGGTGTTGTAACCCGGTGTGGCTGCGATGACGAATGCATTCATGATGCCTGATAATGCCCCACAAAGATAGGCTGCACCATAGCGGTTTATAAAAATACTGCTCACACCATCGGGCTGTTCTGTGATATTGCTTTCGAACAGCAACACTCTAGTACCCTTGCCTGTCAGCCGTACTGATGTCCGTTCCACGAAATCGCCATAGGCTTCAGTGCCCACGACAAGCACGGCCGAGTCTTTATCCGCATTCTCCGCTATCCATTGCTTGTACATCTGTTCGGCTTCTTCTTTACTATCAGGCAGCAACATTTGCATCGGCGTGCCCGTATCGAACGAAAAAGCAAACACTCCCTCTACCGAAGAGTCGATATACCCGTTGTCGCCCAGACCATTATGGGTAGCCAGAAGCGTCACTCTTGCCTGGCGTGCATTTACTTCGTACGACTCCAGCAAACTGTCGTCATCCGAGCATGCCGCCAGCACAAATGCCGTTAAAAGCAGATAACTCCATCTCTGTTTTATCATGTCTTTCTTATTTCTTCATTCTTTTCCTTGCCGTTGCCAGCAATGCCTGCTGTCCCGCCTCACCTACGAACGTATGGCGAATAGCTGTCTCCACAATGTGCTCTGCCTCATTGGCTGTTAGCAGTCCTGCGGCGAACAGTTGCTGGAACTCTCGTTGCAGCGTGGTGCCCGACACCGTCATGTTGTCAGTGTTGATGCACACGGGGATGCCCTCGTTGAGGAATACGCGCAGTGGATACTGCGCAATGCTCTTCACACCCTCCACAGCCTTCGTCTGCAGGTTGCTCGTTGGGGTAAAGGTCAGACAAACATTCTCTTCCTTCACCCTTGTCCGTGTGGCAGCATCGTTCCAGCTGCGTATGCCGTGCCCTATACGGCGTGCGCCGAAGTCCATAGCCTCCTTCATACTCTCCACACCGGCAGCCTCTCCGGCATGTATGGTGAAAGGCACGCCCAACTCACGAGCATAGGCAAACGTCTCTCGGTATTTCGCCGTGGGGAACAGCGTCTCGGCACCT
>CACZRZ010000251.1 GCA_902783655.1 uncultured Bacteroidales bacterium | reverse complement strand
GGCGACGAGCAGTACTATCCCGGTGGTGTAACCGACCCGAACTACTGCGTCTTGAAGTTCACCGCTACCGATGGTCGATTCTATAGCGATTTTTATCCACGTAGTTTTGTAATTGAGTAAATGATGAACAACAAAGCACTGGTCGTTATCGACATCCAGAACGACATCACCAAGCACTATCGGGACATCATCGGCAACATCAATGCCGCCATCGAATGGGCTGTGGCAGAGGATATGCACGTGGTATATCTCAAACACAACAACATTACGGCTGCTACGCGAACGTTCAAGCCTGGAACGAAGGGCGAGGAACTGGTGCCTGAGATGAGAGTCGTTTCAGACAATATCTTCGTGAAGACGAAAAGCAACGCCCTTACAAGCGAGGCGTTTTCTGCTTTCATTGCGACGAACGGCATCAATGAGTTCTACGTGGCTGGTGCTGATGCTACAGCATGCGTGAAATCGACGTGTTTCAACATGGCCAAGGCAGGCTTCATGGTGCATGTTCTCTCCGATTGCATCACCAGCTACGACCTGAAAAGGTTACCAGAGATGCTTGCCTATTATGAGAGCAAAGGTTGTGAGGTGAATACGCTTGCCGATTACAAACAATGAAAGCACATTATGAAACAGGAAATCAATCCCATGGACACCAGTCGGGCGCAGGGCCGGTCGTGTGTTGGTTCGTGGCGTCAAGGATAAAGGCGACATTAAGAATACCAATGCCTTGAACGAGGCATTCGAGTTAGGACAAACATTAATAAATGAGAATAGAATTAGCAACCATACAGGATGTTCCTGAACTTCAGGAACTGCAACACAAGGCCTTTGGCCCGCAATGCATAGAGCTGGGCTGGGAAGATGCACCGCCTATGACGGAATCATTGGAACATGCCTACGAGGAATTTGCACAATGTACGACGCTGAAAGTGCTGGACGACGAAGGACGTATCATTGGCTCCATCCGAGGCAATGTGACTGACGGTTCTCTTTATATGGGGCGTCTGATGGTCTTGCCCGAATATCGACAACAAGGCATCGGCAAGCAGTTGTTCAGGGAAATCCAGCGACTCCTTTCGCACAATCGGGCTTGGCTTTGCACCTGCAAGCAAGTCCAGGCACCTTACGAATTCTATCTCCGCGAAGGGTTCAGACCTTTCAAAAGCGAAGTTGTCGGCCCTGGATTGACATGGGTGTATATGGAGAAAAGCAATATGTCTCTTCAGCCTTTCAGTCCCAACGATGCACAAACGATTCTGAGCTGGTGCAAGGATAAGCATGCTTTCCGGCTATGGAGTGCAGACAGGTACAAGGAATTCCCTGCTCAGCCAGATGATATGATGGAGCAATACAAGGGCGATAATATGTATCCGCTCACGGCTGTCGTGGAAGAGGCAATCGTCGGACATATCCTGCTGAGATTCCCCTCAGAGGATAAAAGCGTCATTCGCTTCGGCTTCGTCATCGTGGATGATTCGAAACGCGGCATAGGATATGGCAAGCAGATGCTGCGCCTCGCCATTGATTATGCAAAGCGGAAACTCGGTACTCAGAAGATCACCCTCGGTGTGTTTTGCGATAATCTCTCCGCCGTTGAATGCTACAAGTCCGTCGGCTTCCGCATCACAGGCGAAGATGCCTATCCGATTGACGGGGAGGAATGGAAAGGATTTGAGATGGAAATGAAATTGGAAAAGAAATGAATATCTTGATTATAAACGGAAGTCCACGGAAGAAAGGACTGATTTCGCAGATGCTCGGCATCATGCAAGTGGAGGCGGAGAAAAGAGGCGACACGGCGGAGATGGTTTATACCAACGACCTGACCGTGAAACCCTGCATTGGCTGTATGGTCTGCCGCACGAAAGAGTGAACCATCATAGACAGATTGAACAGGCTTTGGGCATAGCAGCCATTAGTACCAAGGTTTATTCATGGACTGCTCCACAGTCGGCAGAAGAGAAGGCACAGATAGACCTGATTATCAAACGTGCCGACAAGATAATCAATGTCTGCGAGATGAAATTCTATGATGGTGACTATGTCATGAAAAAGAAGGATCATGACGATATTGAGCGTAGGGTACGGTCATTCCGCACAGCGAATGGAATCCGTCAGGC
>CACZRZ010000250.1 GCA_902783655.1 uncultured Bacteroidales bacterium | reverse complement strand
GGCGTGTGGAGCGAGACGGCACGCAAGGTGCTGATGAACTTCCTGGAGAACTACAAGACGGCATACGCCTTGAAGCGAACCGACTTCATCCGTACCATTTTCGACGACGATGCCGTCATCATCGTAGCCAATGTGGCCAAGCGTCAGACAGCACAGCAAGGCGACCGTGGGGCGACATTCTTGAACGACAAGGTTATCCGATACAACCGTTACACGAAAGACCAGTACCTGAAGAACCTGGCTCGTTGCTTTGCCAGCAATGAGTACATCAACATCCGCTTTGAGAACAACGATGTGATGAAGATGAACAAGGGTGGGGAAACGTATGCCATACAAATCTCGCAGGACTACTATTCGTCGACCTATGGCGACAAGGGCTATCTGTTCCTGATAGTGGATGTGAACGACCCGCAGCACCCTCTCATCAAGGTGCGTACGTGGCAGCCCGAGAAAGATCCGAACTTCGGTCTGTACGGCCCAGGCGACTTTAAGTAGAGTTGTAACTCGGAAAAATGCAACTAAATTTGGCTTTTTGCTCTCTTTTTCGTATCTTTGCGCGCTATTTGTAGTATAAATTAATGTTTATGCGCGTGAGAAGGTACGTTTTGGTGCTTGTGACGGTGCTTGTCAGCCTGGGGCTGAGAGCACAAACCGACAGCTTGCGGGTGAGTCTGCTCACCTGTGCGCCAGGCACTGAGGTGTACCAGCTCTATGGCCATACGGCTCTGCGTGTGCAGGAAGCCGGCAAGGGAGTGGACGTTGTGTTCAACTATGGCGTGTTCGACTTCAATGCGCCGCATTTCACGTGGCGGTTCGTGCTGGGAGAGTGCGACTACATGGTGGCTGCCTACCCCTTCAGCGGTTTTTTGCAGGAATACGAACGACGCGGGTCGCAGGTGACGGAGCAGGTGCTGGCACTGACTGTCGAGGAAAAGGAACGGCTGTTCCGCAACCTGGCCACGAACTCGATGCCGCAGAATCGAACCTATCGCTACAACTTCCTGCTCAACAACTGCACCACCAAGGCCCGCGACATGATAGAGCAGGCAGTGGACGGACATGTGGTGTATGTGGAGCATGCGGAACATCCCACCTATCGCGAAATGTTGCACCACTATACCCACGACTTCCCATGGTCGGAGACGGGCAATGACCTGCTGCTGGGGGCGACGTGCGACACGGTGCTGACAGACCGTGCCTGCCAGTTCCTGCCCGAACGGTTGATGGCCGACATGGATGGGGCGCAGATTTTCGACAAAGACGAGAACCGCCGGCCGCTGGTTGGCGAGACGAACATCATACTGCCCGACGTACCGGAAAAGCGTATGAAGCCTGCATCCTCTTCGTGGCAGGCAAGGCTCATGGAATGGATGACGCCGCTGAGGGCTGCCCTCTGCCTGCTCGTTGTCTGCCTGATTATCATGGTTGCCGAATGGCACTGGCGCCGCATGTGGTGGGGCGTGGACATGGTGCTGATGACGGTGCAGGGCATAGTGGGTACGTTCCTGTGCTTCATGTTCCTGTTTTCGCAGCATCCGGCTGTCGATTCAAACTGGCAGGTGTGGGTGCTGAACCCGCTGCCGCTGCTGTGCATGCCCTGGGTGGTGCGCTCGGCCCGTCGCAGGCGCACGTGCCTGTATCATTACGTAAATATGCTGTGGCTGGCACTGTTTGTGCTGCTCATGGCATGGATTCCGCAGATTTTCTGCGCCCCGATGCTGCCTTTGGCACTCGTTTTGTTGACACGTCCTATTAGTTACTATCTGAATTATCGCCGATGACTACACGCCAACATCATCTTCTTGCCACGCTGGTACTGCTCATGTCCGCTGTGGGGGCGGAAGCCCAGAAGGCACCCGAAGTGCCTCGTCTGGTGGTGAGTGTGGTCATAGACCAGTTGCGCACCGACTATCTGGATGCCTTCGCGCCCCTGTATGGCGATGAAGGGTTCCGTCGTCTGCTGCGCGAGGGACGCGTCTATCAGCGTGCCGAATATCCCTTTGCCCAGCCCGACAGGGCTTCGGCTGTGGCTTGTCTGGCCAGTGGTGCCACTCCGTATGAGAACGGCATCGTGGGCGAGCGCTGGCTCAGCCGGCAGAACCTGCAGCCCCAGTATTGCGTAGGGGAGGGCACTCCGGCAAGTCTGGCCGTGAGCACCCTGAGCGACGAACTGAAACTGAGCAACGATGGGCGTGCGCTGGTCTACAGCGTGGCACCCTATTGCGACGCTGCCGTGCTGGCAGGCGGACATGCTGCCGACGGAGCATTCTGGCTCAGCGACGACGATGGGCAGTGGGTGACTTCCTCATATTATGATTATCCGGCATGGCTGACCTCGTATAACCGAGGAGAGCATGCTGCCAACAATATCAAGAAACTGCTCTGGGAGCCCATCAACGACCAGGTGGGCGAGTTCAGCTATTTCGTGTCGGAGAGCATGAAGAAGCCTTTCCGCCACAACTTCCGCGGCGACCGCCGTTTCCGTGAGTTCAAGGCCAGTGCGCTGGTGAACGAGGAGGTGACCGACTTCGTCAGCCATTGCCTGGAGAACACGGTGATGGGCGAAGATGCCGTCACTGATTATCTGTCGGTAACCTATTATGCAGGCAGCTTCGACCATCATACCGTAGCCGATTATCCCATAGAGCTGCAGGACACATACGTCCGGCTCGACTATCAGATAGAACGCCTTCTTCGGATGGTGGAGCAGAAGCTTGGACGCGAGCGTGTGCTTTTCGTCCTGACCAGTACGGGCTACTGTGACGCTGAGCGTTCCGATGGCGACCTGAATCGTTACCGCATCCCCACGGGCGAGTTCAACATCACTCGTGCGCAGGGATTGTTGAATATGTACCTTTCGGCCCTTTATGGCCAAGCGCAATACATCGAAGGCAGCATAGGCAACCAGTTGTACTTCGATTCGAAGGGCATTGAGCAGCGTGCACTGAACCTCAGCGAGGTGCTGGAGCGCAGTGCCGAGTTCCTTATGCGTTTGTCTGGCGTTCGCGATGTATATACCCTGACACGCCTGACGCAGGGAGTGGGGACGGCAAGCGTCCGTGCCCTGCGCAATGCCTACAACCCACGGCAGTCGGGCGACATCGTCGTGCAGGTGAGTCCGGGCTGGACACTGGTGAACGAGCAGACGGGCGAACGACGCCAGCAGCGCGATTCGTACATGACTTTCCCCCTGGTGTTCTTTGGCAAGGACATCGAACCGCAGATTATTGTAGAACCGGTCACCGTCGACCATTTGGCACCGACATTGGCTCGCTGCCTGCGCATACGTGCTCCGAGTGCATGTAGTGCTGCGCCGCTGACAGGAATGAAGTGATGCATAATTCATAATGCATAATTCATAATTTACAGGCATGGTGAAAGGTTTATGGATAAAAGCCAATGAGTTAGAATAAATCGTAAATAATAAATTGTCTAATCGTAAATAAGTAATATGAAGTTTATAGATTTTTTAAGTAGTATCTTCGGCAACAAGGCCCAGCGCGACATGAAGGCCATACAGCCACTGGTGGATCAGGTGAAGGCCATCTATCCCGAGATACAGGCACTGTCGAACGATGAGTTGCGTGCCAAATCGTTGGAGATAAAGAAACAGGTGCAGGATGCTCCGGCTGAACTGCGTCAGCAGATTGCCGGACTGAAGGCAAAAATCGAGGAAACCGAGATTCAGGACCGTGCCCCCATCTTCGCCCAGATAGACAAACTGGAGAAGGAGGTGCTGGAGGTGCTGGAGAAGGCTCTGGAAGAGGTGCGCCCTGTGGCATTCGCCATCATGAAGAGCACGGCAGAGCGATTCACCAACAACGAGAACATCGAAGTGACCGCCACCGACTTCGACCGTGAACTGGCAGCACGCCACGACTTTGTGGACATCGAGGGCGACAAGGCCATCTACCACAACCACTGGGTGGCCGGAGGCAACGAGACGGAGTGGAACATGATTCACTACGACGTACAGCTCTTCGGTGGCACCGTGCTGCATCAGGGTAAGATTGCTGAAATGGCTACGGGTGAAGGTAAGACCCTCGTGGCCACACTGCCTGTATTCCTCAACGCCTTGACTGGCAACGGTGTGCATGTGGTGACGGTGAACGACTATCTGGCCAAGCGTGACTCCGAGTGGATGGGTCCCCTCTACATGTTCCACGGCCTGAGCGTTGACTGTATCGACAAGCACCAGCCCAACAGCGAGGCGCGTCGCAAGGCTTATCAGGCCGACATCACCTTTGGTACGAACAACGAGTTCGGTTTCGACTACCTGCGTGACAATATGGCCACCGACCCCTCCGATTTGGTACAGCGTGCCCATAACTACGCCATCGTCGATGAGGTCGACTCTGTGTTGATTGACGATGCCCGTACGCCTCTGATTATCT
>CACZRZ010000249.1 GCA_902783655.1 uncultured Bacteroidales bacterium | reverse complement strand
GGTACAAAAAAAATCCGTCTGCCCCAAGTGTAGGGCAAACGGATTGAGTATTTAAGTAGTATTTTCCCTAAGAAACCTTCGTATTAACCAGCCGCCCCGTCATGTTTCTGCCTTCGTCGAGTTACTGGACGGTGCCAGTCCGTCGAAGTCGCTGATGGACTTTACCCATTCTTCGGGCAGCGGAATGGCCTGTTGACGCTGCAGGTCGTAGAGTACCATAATTGACATGCAGCGGCACTTCACCTCCTGTGTGTCGAGGTCTATGATGTCCTGTTTCAGATGGAAGCTCTTGTGGCCGATGTGGCTGACACGGGTGCGGGCGGCAATGTGGTTGTCGGCCTTGACCTGGGAGACGAAGTCGGCTTCGATGTGTACTACGACGATGGCCACGCTTTCCCAGTCCACGTTCTTGCAAACGGTGGCAAAATAGTCGGTCTTGGCCGTGTCGTAGAATTGGAAGTACACGGTGTTGTTGACATGCCCGAACTTGTCGACATCGTTGAAGCGTATCTGCAGGGGCATGATGTGGCGAAACTCGCCCTTCGGTGTTTCCTCAGGCCGAGTTTCGCTGACGTATTGCTTCTCGTTTGTCATATACTGTTTTTGCCTTATGCTTACTCCTCGGGCAGCATGATGACCGTGATGCGGTTCTTGGTATCCAGGATGCGCTTGGCCAGTGCGGCGAGGTCGTCGCTGGTGAGGTCCTGAACCGTCTTCTGATAGTCGGTGTGGGTATCGAGATTGTCGCGATAGTAGTCCTTGATGTAGTCAATCCAGTAGGCGTTCTTGCGGTCGTTCTCGGTATAGGTCTTCAGCATGTACTCCTTCACCTTTGAGATGTACTTGTCGTCGGCACCGTTCTTGGCAACGGCCTGCAGTTCCTGGTCGATGACCATCAGGGCAGAGTCGCACAGTTCAGGCTTGATGGGAGCATAGACCTGCAGTTCGGCACGGCAGGAGCCATCGCTAATCTTCGACAGTTCGCAGCTGGCGCTGACGCTGTAGGCGGCACCCATGTCCTCACGGACAATCTCCAGGAGTCGCATCGACAGTACCTGACCCAGTACGCTGCTCGTAATCTGGTTCTTCAGTGTGTTCTCGATGGGAGCCTGCAGGAACTGGATCATGGCCGTCTGGGGCTCCTGCATCTTGCGCAGGAAGCGGTTGGTGTACTGGCCCTCGCGGATGTTGAAGTGGTTGTCGACGGGCTTGTCGTTACGCTTCACCTTGGGCAGGGATGCGATATACTGGCAGATGTACTGGCGGATGCTGTCGTTGTCGAAGTTACCCGTGAAGACGAAGGTGAAGTCGTTGGCACCCTGGAAACGGTCCTTGTAGATGTCCAGTACACGGTCGTAGCTGACCTTGTCGATGTTCTCCTCCTTCATGAGCACCAGGCGTGGGTTGTCGGCACCGTAGAGAGTGGTCTGCAGTGAGTCGCTGAAGGCGCGCATCGGGTTGGCAGCCTGGTTGCGCAGCATCTCCTTCGTCTGGTTCAGGGCCGAAGCGGCAGCCTTGTCGTCGCGGAAGAGGGGCTGGAAGTGGAGGTAGGTGAGTTCGAACAATGTGCGCAGGTCCTTGGGAACGGACGAACCGTTGAGGAACTCGCTGCGGTTGCCCATGGAAGCACTCACGCTGGCCTGTATGCCAGCCAGAGCCTTCTGCAGTTCGGTGTCGGTGAAGTTGCCCAGACCCGATACTCCGATAAGTGTGCCGGCCAAGTTCAGGTTATACTTGTCCTCTGCACCATAGCGACCAGTACCACCATCGCTGTAGGCCTGCATCATGACCTCGTTGTCCTTGAAGTCGGTCTGTTTCAGGATGACACGGGCGCCGTTGCTCAGGGTCAGCACCTTGGTGCCGAACTTGCCCTCCTCCTCCTTCTTAATCTTGCCGGGCTTGGGCAGTTTGGCAATCAGGGGCTCGTTCTTCACATTGTCGACGTAGGCCTCCAGGTGCATTTGCTGGGCCTGATGTATGGCAGCAAGCAGTTGTTCCTCGGTGGGCTGGACGTAACCTTCTTTTTCAGGGTTCACGGAAAGTACCACCAGGTTCGTGTCGCTCAGGCTCACAAGTCCCTTAATGACCTGGTTGGTCATTTCCACGGGCAGCTGGGGAGTGGCCTGTTTGTAGAGCATATACTCCATTTCGATGCCGGGCATAGCCTCGTTGTCGAGGAAGTGGCGCACACATTCCTGGATGTAGTTGCCCGTCTGTGTCTTCTCGCGGTTGTCGTAGAGTGCTTCCATCTGACTGAGGAACTCGTTGCGAACGCGATCGTATTCGCCGGCTGTGAATCCGTGTTCGGCAGCACGATACACCTCAGCCATTACGGTGCGGATGGCCTCGTCCTGTTTGCCTTCCTTGGGGATGATGGTGGTGGTGAAGGCCTGGCTCTTGGCGAGCAGGAAGTCGCCGTCCTCAACACCTGCCTGAATGAAGGGGCACTCGGGGTCGAGCGACTTCTCTTCGAGGCGCTTGTTCAGCATGGTGATGCCCATGTTCTTGACATAGGAACTCATCAGGTAGGGTATGGTGTTGCGGTATTCGCGCGGCATCAGGTCTTCGTGCTTACTGGATATCAGCACGATGGGTATGGTCTGTTCCTTGTCGTGGTCGCTGACGACGATGGCCTCGTCGTTCTGGGGAACCGTATAGTATTCGCGTTTGGCGGGGTTCTCCGGCAACTGGATGGGAGAGAACATCTTCTTGATGCTCTCCACGGTACGCTCCACATCAAGGTCGCCGACCACGATGATGGCCTGCAGGTCGGGGCGATACCACTTCTCGTAGTAGGCACGCAGGACCTCGGGCTTGAAGTTGTCCACAATCTCCATTAGACCGATGGGCATGCGGTTGCCCGGGCGGCTGTTCGACATCAACTTGGGCAACTGGCGGGTCAGTATGCGCTGCATGGCGCTGGTGCGCAGACGCCACTCTTCGTGGATGACACCACGCTCCTTGTCGATTTCCTTGGGGTCGAGAGTCAGGTTGTGGCTCCAGTCGTGCAGGATGAGCAGGACAGAGTCGATGGTGGCCTCGCGCCCTGTGGGCACGTTGTTGATGTTGTACACTGTTTCGTCGATGCTGGTGTAGGCATTGAGCTGCGCACCGAACTTCACACCCAGCGTCTCAAGATAACGGATCAGACTGTTCTCGGGGAAGTTTTCCGTGCCATTGAAGCACATATGTTCCAGAAAGTGGGCCAGACCGCGCTGGTCATCTTCTTCCTGAACAGAGCCCACCTTCTGTGCAATGTAGAAGTTGGCCTGACCCTTTGGGTACTCGTTGTGACGAACGTAATACGTCAGTCCGTTGTCCAGTTTCCCATAGACGGTTTTGGGTTCCAGGGGCAGGGGCTGCATCATCTGCTCCATGCCCTGTGCACTCAGCAGTGTGGCGAATGCCAGCGCTGCCGAACATAAAATCAAACGTAGTTTCATTTTACCTTAAATTAAGTTTATAGTCATAGATGTTTATTTCTTGTAGTTCTTCAGTCCTGCTTCCAGGAAATGCTTGAAGGCGGGCACGTCCTCGTCGTAACTGTAGGAGCCGGTGAGCGGATGGCCTTCGTTGTCCACCAGCACATAGAAGGGCTGGGCATTGGCTCCGAACTTGTAGCGTTGCAGGTAACTCCACTTGTCGCCGATGGTGCGCAGTTTGCGCTCCTCGCCGTTCTCCACGATGGTCTCAGGCTTGGGCAGGGGAGTCTTTTCGTCCACGAACAGCGAGATGAGCACGAAGTTGTCGTCCATCAGTTGCTGCACCTCGGGGTTTGTCCATACGGCAGCCTCCATCTTGCGGCAATTGACACAGCCGTAACCGGTGAAATCGAGGAATACGGGCATCTTGTGTTCGCGGGCGTAGGCCATACCCTGCTCATAATCCTCGAAGTGCAGGGTCTCCTTCTGTCCGAGCAGGAAGTCCTGCGTCTTCATGGGTGGAGCAAAGGCACTGACAGCCTTGCAGGGGGCACCCCACAGGCCAGGCACCATATATATGGCGAAGGCAAATGAGATGAGTGCCAGGAAGAAACGGGTGACAGAGGTGCGCGGATGCTGGATGACTTCGCCCATCTCGTCGTATTCGTCCTCATCGTGCGGGAAACGGATCCAACCAATCAGATAGGCACCCAGCAGGGCGAATATGATAATCCATAGCGAGAGGAATACCTCGCGGTCCAGGATGTGCCAACCGTATGCAAGGTCGGCTACGGAGAGGAACTTCAGCGAGAAGGCCAGTTCCAGGAATCCAAGGCATACCTTGATGCAGTTCATCCAGTTGCCGCTCTTTGGTGCCTTCTTCAGCCACGAGGGGAAGAGGGCAAACAGCGTGAAGGGCAGGGCCAGTGCCAAGGCGAAACCGAACATGCCGATGGCCGGACCTACAATGTTACCCGTTGAGGCTACCTCCACGAGCAGGAACCCGATGATGGGGCCTGTGCAGGAGAAGCTGACCAGCGACAAGGTGAAGGCCATGAGGAAGATGGAGAGCATGCCTGTAGTTTTGGTGGCCTTGGAATCGACGGCATTCGACCAACTGGAGGGCAGCGTAATCTCGAACCCTCCGAGGAACGAGGCCGCAAACACCAGTAGCAAGAGGCAGAAGAAGATGTTGAAGACGGCATTGGTGCTCAAGGCATTCAAGGCACTGGCTCCGAAAAGCAGGGTGACCAGCAGGCCCAGAATCATGTAGATGAGGATGATGCTCAGGCCATAGACCACGGCATCGCGCACACCGCCACCCTTCTTCAGGAAGAAACTGACCGTCATCGGAATGATGGGCCACACGCAGGGCGTGAGCAGGGCCACGAATCCGCCGAGCATACCCATGAGGAATATCATCAGCCAGCCCTTGTCGGTGCTGCCCGTTGCCTGGCCTCCCTGGGCGAAGGATTTCAGCTCGTCGATGACGGGTGTCCACAGGCCCTCGCCAGAGGTCTCGATAGGTTGGGCCTCCGACGATAGTATCGTTGAGTCTCCGACAATAGTATCGTTGGACTCCAAACCTTGCGTCGTTTCAGCCTCATCCTTATTAGGGTCAGCGTCGGCCTTCCCTTCGGCCTCTTTCTTCTCTGCCTGATCTGCCCCTTTTCCCATGAACGAGAAGTCCACGTTTGTGGGCGGAATGCAGTTCTCATCGTTGCAGGCTCCGTAGGTCAGGTATCCGGCCACCTCGTAGTCGCCGCCCGTTAGGGTGAACTTCTGGGCGAACGAGGCTGTTCCCTCCATGTACGAAAGTTCCATTCCGAACATGTCGTCCATCTCGCGATGTACCTTGCCTGTTGGGCGCAGCGAACCCTTCGGCTTCACTCCCTTCTGCTTTTCCAGCGTCAGTTCGGCCTTCGTGGGACCACCATCCGGGATGTCCACACTATAGACGTGCCATCCGGCTTCAACCTTACCTGTGAACACGATTTCCAGTTCCGTATCGGAGATTTTATTCTCCCGTACAGTGAACTTCACCGGCTCCTGGAATTGTGCGAAAACACTTCCTGCAACCAGCAACGACAAAATGAAGAAAATCTTTTTCATAGTAAAATATAGATAATCGGGTGCAAAGTTACAAAAAAAGCGGCTCCCCCGAAAGGGAACCGCCTATTATTTGTATGTATTGTATTAAATTACAACTTGGGACCAGCCTCAACGAGAGCCTTACCGGCATCGTTGGTGGTGTACTTGCCAAAGTTCTTGATGAAGCGGGCAGCCAGATCCTTAGCCTTCTCCTCCCACTCGCTGGCATTAGCGTAGGTGTCGCGAGGATCGAGGATGGCGGGATTTACATTGGGCAGAGCCGTGGGAACCTCGAAGTCGAAGAAAGGAATCTTCTTGGTGGGAGCCTT
>CACZRZ010000248.1 GCA_902783655.1 uncultured Bacteroidales bacterium | reverse complement strand
GAGCGTGAGTATCTTCGAGCGCAGCTCAGAGTACGATTAAGCGAGCGAAAATGCAAATATATTTGTGATTTTCCGAGCGTGAGTATCATCGAGCGCAGGTCAGAGGCATGCATTTTGTGGAAAAAGCAGTCAAAAGAAGGCTTGAAAATGAGAAATATGTTTTATAACATGTGATTTTATTTGGTATGCTCCGCAAAAAGGGCTAATTTTGCACCAGTTATTCTAAAACAATCTTTTTACCTTAAAAACTAATACCTATTGAAAAAGGCTGAGTCGTGAGATTCCGGCCTTTTTTATTTTTAATAGGTAAGTCTGTCTTTTCTTTATATCTTCAGTTGGTAAGTCGTTGTTTATCAGAACACTGATGGCATTGACAATTTCCTTTGGATTATCGGCACGCGTGCAGAATTGTCCGAAGGAATGACCATATAACATGTCATGATTGGCAATAATGTGTCCGTTTCCACGCACCAGGGTGTTCAGCAGTTTCAATTTGATACCTGTCGGTTGGAACGTGAGCATCAGGTGAATGCGAGCTGTACGCAACAACAGGTCGAGTTGTTCGTCCGAGGGGCTGTCGATGATTTGAACGTTGTTCGGAACATGTTTGAAATGGGCATTGCGACCGGCAACAACAAACTTGACATCAGGACAATTGGGGGCGATGTGGTGAAAGATGTACTCCACTGTCCGCTGGTTTTCCTCTACTGCCAGGTTGCCATGATACAGCACAAAGGGCTCGGTTGGCATCGTCGTGGATGGGAATGTCGCATCGAAGAAGACGGGGAGGTGGATAACCGTCTTGTCCGCCACTATCTTTTCAATGGACTGCTTGTCGGCTTGGGTGATGGCGCAGATGAGGTCGGCATATCGCAATTGTCGTTCGAACCGACGTAGGCGCAGGCTCTCTGCCACGTATTAAATCGTACGCCAGTTCCAGCCCGCTTGTTGGGCCAGATGCCGGTAGTACATATGCTCTACATTGTGCATGCGTACTATCTTCTTCCGGTTCGCTAAGGCAGGATGACCGAGAAAGAAACAGGTATGCAGACCTTCGAAAAGGATAGGGGCATCGTCCTTGCACAGGTCTTTCAGAAGTTGCTGGCTGTTGCGCGTGGAAACAATGTAGGGCAACGTGGAGAACTGTTTGCACCACCCAGTCTTGCGTGGATAATAATACACCTTGGCACATATTTGTTCCAGTAGGGGCTGTTCGTGGCAGTCTCCATACATGTACGTGTGGCGCACAATCTCATATCCCTCTTCGTGCAGGGCCTTTAGCTTGTAGAACACATCGATAGCCCCCCCATAATTGGTGGGATATGGGACTTGGAAACTGACTACGTGTATTTTCATCCCTGCAAAGATACAAATAAATTTCGGAATTCTTGACTCGTAATTCGTAATTTATACTTATCTTTGCAAACGTTATGCAACCATTGGCAGAAAGAATGCGCCCAACGTCGCTCGATGACTACATCGGACAGAAGCATCTGGTCGGTGAGGGTGCCGTGTTGCGCAGGATGATAGAGTCGGGCAGGGTGTCGAGTTTCATCCTGTGGGGACCGCCGGGCGTTGGCAAGACCACGCTGGCCAGTATCATTGCCCACCAGCTGCAGACACCCTTTTATACGTTGTCGGCAGTTACGAGTGGCGTGAAGGATGTCCGCGAGGTGGTGGACAAGGCCAAGCAGAACCGTTTCTTCAATACCGCGAGCCCCATCTTGTTCATCGACGAAATCCACCGTTTCTCCAAGTCGCAGCAGGACAGCTTGCTGGGAGCCGTCGAGCAGGGCATCATCACGCTGATTGGTGCAACGACGGAGAACCCCTCGTTCGAGGTCATACGCCCTCTGCTGAGCCGTTGCCAGGTGTATGTGCTGAAGAGCCTGGGCAGGGACGACCTGCTGGAGTTGGCGCATAGGGCTATGGAGCGGGATGTGGTGTTGCGCGACCTGAAAATCGAGTTGAAGGAAACAGAGGCCCTCTTGCGCTTCAGTGGCGGGGATGCCCGCAAGTTGCTGAACATTCTCGACCTCCTGAGCGAATCGGTAGAGAAGGGTGCGGAAATCATTGTGACGGACGAACTGGTGACGGAGCGCCTGCAGCAGAATCCCTTGGCCTACGACAAGGACGGGGAGATGCACTACGACATCATTTCGGCCTTCATCAAGTCCATTCGTGGCAGCGACCCCGACGGGGCACTCTATTGGCTTGCCCGCATGATAGAGGGCGGCGAGGATCCTGCCTTCATAGCCCGTCGGCTGGTCATCAGTGCTTCGGAGGACATCGGCCTGGCCAATCCCAATGCCCTGTTGCTGGCCAATGCCGCGTTCGACACGGTGATGAAGATTGGTTGGCCCGAGGGGCGCATCCCCCTGGCCGAGGCCACAGTGTACCTTGCCACCAGTCCGAAGAGCAACAGCGCCTACATGGGCATCAACGATGCGCTGGCCGAGGTGCGGCAGTCGGGCAATCAGCCTGTTCCCCTGCATCTGCGCAATGCGCCTACCTCGTTGATGAAGGAACTGGGATATAGCGAAGGCTACAAGTATGCCCACGACTACGAGGGCAACTTCGTGGAGCAGCAGTTCCTGCCCGATGCGCTGAAGGACAGCCGTTTCTGGCATCCCCAGCACAATGTTGCCGAGGACAAACTTGCCGAGCGCATGCGCCGTCTGTGGGGGAAACGTTACGAAGATTAGGCCCCATTCCCTCCCAGTATGGTATGTTGAAAACAGAACAGGGATCGTGTCGTTTGTTGTTGACACAGTCCCCTTGTGCTGTCAGGCGAAGATTTCTATGGAATAGCTGATACGTTTTGTGTCGTTGGCGCCTACGGTGTTTGTCCAGGGGCGCTGGCTGAATTCTCCGTGATAGTCGTATCGGTCGCAGCATCCCCACCAGGGTTCGATGCACACAAACGGAGCCTGACCGCCGCAGGGGGCCCACAGTGCGAGTATGGGGCTGTCGAAGCGCACGGTTGCCACAGGCTTCTTTACCTTATTTAATAACGTACACGCGCGCGCGAGGCCACGGGAGTCGAGGATGGTGTCGCAGTCGAAGGTGTGGTTGGTGAGCGGCAGTTGCCGGTTTTCGTCCAGCAGAACGTCGAACGAACCTTCCGGCCACAGCAGTCCGCCGGGTTTCAGTCCGTTGCCCACGAGTTTCCCATCGATGTCGAACATGAGGAATCCGTGTATGTCGTCGCCGTCGTTGAAGTCGGGCAGGTTCAGAGCCGGATGTGCTCCGAGGTGGAAGGGGAGCGGCTCCGTCCCCGTGTTTGTCGTCTGGAACACTACCTCCAGCACGTTCTCCCTGAGGCGGTAGGTGATGCTGAGTTCGAACGGGAATGGATAGTGTAGGAGGGTGTTCTCGTCGTTCCCGACTGTGAAGGTCATGGACTGTGCATCGGACTGTGAGAGGCGGAAAGGCATGTTCTTCACCAGTCCGTGCTTGGGCATTTCGTATGTCCTGCCCTGATGCCGGATGATGCCTTCGCACACGCTGCCTACGGTGGGAAAGAGTATGGGCGACTGCCCGTTCCAGTATTGTGGGTCGCCCTGCCACAGGTGTTCGGTCTGGCTGCTCAGTTGCCGGATGCTTTGCAGCTCTGCACCCTGCTCATCGACGCAGATGGCCAGGTGTTCGTTTTGGAGAGTGTGTTTCACGGGAGTTGTGGGTTAAAAATTAAGCCCTGGTCTTGTTTGGAGGCCAGGGCTAATGTCTTTTGAAAAGTTTTGTCTTACTTCTTCACCTGTGCCAGGAATTCCTTGCAGGGTTTGAAGGCAGGGATGTTGTGTGCAGGAATCACCAGTGTGGTGTTCTTGGAGATGTTGCGTGCGGTCTTCTCGGCGCGCTGCTTCAGGATGAAGCTGCCGAATCCGCGGAGGAACACAGGTTCTTCGTTGGCAAGGCTCTCCTTGATGGTGGCCATCAGGCCCTCTACGCATGCCAAAACTGTCGGCTGGTCAACACCAGTCTTGATTGCAATCTCTCTTGTTAACTCTTGCTTTGTCATCAGTTGAGTGTGTTTTTGGGTTATGTAATGTTAATTGTGTCACAAAGATAGTGTTTTTTTTTCTTATGTTATCACTCTTTTTCCTTTTTTTTTCAAAAAAACAGCCAAAAATGTCATTTTTTCCTCGTTTTCGTGCTTACAAGGCATTACATTCGTCCATCCAGGCCTCGGCGCAGGCGTCACTTGGCATTCTCCAGTCGCCTCGCGGACTGAGTGCGATGCTCCCCACTTTCGGGCCGTCGGGGAGGCAGGAGCGCTTGAACTGCTGTGCGAAGAAGCGCCGGTAGAATGTGGTGAGCCATTTCTTCACCTCCTCCTCTGTGTACTGTCCGGCAAAGGCCGTTTGTGCCAGGAAGAATATTTTCCGGGGATGGAATCCGTGGCGTATCATGTGGTAGAGGAAGAAGTCGTGGAGTTCGTAGGGGCCCACGAGGTCCTCAGTCTTCTGTTTGATGTTGCCGTCGGCGTCGGCTGGTATGAGTTCGGGGCTTATGGGTGTGTCCACGATGTCGAGCAACGTGTCGCGTGTGGTGTCGTCGCCGATGTTCATGGCGGTCCAGCGCACCAGGTGGCGGACCAGTGTCTTGGGTACAGAGCCGTTGACGCCGTACATCGACATGTGGTCGCCGTTGTACGTTGCCCATCCCAGGGCCAGTTCCGAGAGGTCGCCTGTTCCCACGACGAGTCCGTTCATCTGGTTGGCGGCGTCCATCAGAATTTGTGTGCGCTCGCGTGCCTGACTGTTTTCGTAGGTGACGTCGTGCTGCGTGGGGTCGTGTCCGATGTCCTTGAAGTGTTGCAGACAGGCCTCCTTGATGCTGATTTCGCGTATCGTGATGCCCAGTTGCTGCATCAGGCGTATGGCGTTGGTGTAGGTGCGGTCGGTGGTTCCGAATCCGGGCATGGTGATGCCGATGATGCCCCTTCGGCTCTTCTGCAGGCGGTCGAAGGTCTTGGCGCAAACCAGCAGTGCGAGCGTGGAATCCAGTCCTCCGGAGATGCCCAGCACCACCGTTTCGCAGTTGGTGTGTACGATGCGTTTGGCCAGTCCGTCGCACTGTATGCTGAAGATGTCCTGGCATCGGCGGTCGCGGTCGGGACCTTCTTTGGGCACGAAGGGCATGGGGTCGATGTGCCGGCTCAGGGAGATGGTGTCCTGCATGACGGTTGCCGATTCGGCCACGTGCATGTCCTGTGTCCTGTGCAGGGCTGCGCTGGCGTTGAAGGTGGTGTTTCTGCGTCGTTCGTTGCGCAGGTATTCCACGTCTATCTCGCTCATCACCAGCATTTCTTCTATGGAGTGCCGGGGAGCCTCGGCCAGCATTTTGCCGTTTTCGCAGATGAAGGCTTTTCCGCTGAAGACCACGTCGGTGGTGCTTTCGCCGAATCCGCAGCTTGCAAACACGTAGCCCGACACCAGGCGTGCACTCTGCTGGCCGACGAGGGTGCGCAGGTATTCGTACTTGCCGGCGCTGTCCGTGTCAGCACTCAGGTTGAAGATGATGTCGGCTCCCTGCAGGGCCAGGGACGCAGAGGGTGGGATGGGGGCCCAGAGGTCCTCGCAGATTTCCACGCCGAAGGTGCAGCTGGGGGTCTTGAACAGTTGGTTTTTCGACAGCAGCACCTGTTGTCCGCAGATGAGCACGTTGCCCTCCCCGGCGTCGGAGGCTGGGACGAACCATCGGCGTTCGTAGAACTCCTTGTAGTTGGGCAGGAACGTCTTGGGCACCATGCCCAGCAGGCGTCCCTTCTGCAAGACGGCGGCACAGTTCATCAGTCCACCGCCGAAGCTGACGGGTATGCCTACGATGCATACGATGTTCATGGAACGTGTGAAGTTCATGAGGCTGATGAGCCCCATCTCTGCCTCGTCGAGCAGGGTCTGCTGGAAGAACAGGTCGCCGCAGGAGTACGACGTGATGCTGAGCTCCGGGAAAACTATGATTTCTGCCCCCTGGCTGTTGGCCTGGATGATTTGCGACTCAATCTGTTCGACGTTGAATTTCGGGTCGGCCACCTTCACGTTGGGGACTGCCGCTGCCACCTTTACAAATCCGTAGTTCATAGGCTTTTAAGGTTAAAAAGTTAGAGGTTGCAGGGCCCGAGGTTCTATACTCCGTAACCCTTACAGCCTCGCTGGAGCGACAGACGGGACTCGAACCCGCGACCCTCGGCTTGGGAAGCCAATGCTCTACCAACTGAGCTACTATCGCGTTTCGGAAGACAAAGTTAAGAAAAAAATTGTTAACGGCCAAACTTTTTCCGTATTTCGTAACATGTGATTCGAAATTATTAACTATCTTTGCAAAAGAAACCTAACCTTATTTATTAACCCTAAACAATTTCAACACATGAAGAAAAAGTTTATCTGCGCCGTTTGTGGATATATCTACGAAGGCGATGCTGCTCCCGAAAAGTGCCCCATCTGCAAGGCTCCCGCCAGCAAGTTCTCTGAACTGAAGGAAGATGGCGAGACCACCTATGCCACCGTCCACCGCATCGGCGACGGCAAGCCCGAGGGTGTGAGCGAGGAGATGATCAACGACCTGCGCAACCACTTCAACGGCGAGTGCGGCGAGGTGGGTATGTACCTGGCCATGGCCCGTCAGGCCGACCGTGAGGGCTATCCCGAGATTGCCGAGGCCTTCAAGCGCTATGCCTTCGAGGAGGCCGACCATGCCTCTCGTTTCG
>CACZRZ010000247.1 GCA_902783655.1 uncultured Bacteroidales bacterium | reverse complement strand
CCTGCTGGATGGCTTCGCGAATCTGCGAGGTCATGCGCTCCTGCACCTGCAGGCGATGGCTGTAGCAATCGACCACACGGGCTATCTTGGACAGGCCGGTGATGTAGCCGTTGGGGATGTATGCCACATGGGCCTTACCGTAGAAGGGCAGCAGATGATGCTCGCAGAGCGAGTAGAAATTGATGTCCTTGACGATGACCATCTGGCTGTAGTCCTCCTTGAACCTGGCCGAGCAGAGTATCTGGATGGGGTCCTCCTTATAGCCACGTGTGAGTTCGGCCATAGCCTTGGCCACTCGTGTGGGAGTCTTGAGCAGTCCCTCGCGCTCGACGTCCTCGCCTAACAGGCCAAGGATGTCGCGCATGCGAACTTCTATTTCCTCTTGTTTATTCATAGACGTATGCATTGATTTTGCAACGGACGGTGATGGCCTCGGGAAAGCGCCCCATGCGCCGCATGTCCTGCAGGAGTTCGAGAGCCTCCTCGCGTGTGCGGAAGTCGCCGACGTGGCATATCCAGCGGGGACTGACGAAACGCGTATAGACAGGTTGGTCGGGGAAACAGTTCTTGACCTGGGCCTCCATCTGATAGGCGCGGTTTTTGGCATCGCGCGAATTGCCTCCGGCATAGACCTGGACACGGTAGCCGTTGATGCGAACCTTGCGACCGAGCCCCATCAACAACAGGCTGTCGGACAGGGTGACAATGGTGTCGCGCCCCGCATTGTTCAGGGTCAGGGGCTTCGCCGTCCACGCAGCCTGACGACGACCGAAGAGCAAGGCTTCGATGTCGGCATCGTGGTGGAGGCGTACAGTGCCCTTCCCCACTTCCTTCTGCTGCAGACGGGCGGTGAAGGAGTCCTGAGCCTTCAAAGTTGAAAATTGAAAGTTGAAAATTGAAAATTGGGCTACGCACAGCAGCACCATTACCAATATACGTTCTTTCATTGTCTTCTTTTATGGATATTAGTTTTGAACCTCGTTCGAGCCTGCTTTCGCAGCCTAATTTTCAATTTTATGTCACTTCGTTCCATGACTTTTGTCACGACTCGGCCATTCGTGCAAGCACAATGGCTCTCGCTGCTCCAAAAGTTCAATCTTCAATCTTCAATTTTCAATCTTCAATCTATTTACTTCCAAGCATCGATGATACCCTTGAAGTCGGCGCACTTGAGAGCGGCACCACCAATGAGGCCACCATCAACGTCGGGCTTCGAGAAGATCTCCTTAGCGTTGGAGGGCTTGCAGGAACCACCGTAGAGGATGCTTACGTTCTCGGCAGCAGCCTCGCCAAAGCGTCCAGCGATGACACCACGGATGAAGGCGTGCATGTCCTGAGCCTGCTCGGCAGTAGCGGTCTTGCCAGTACCGATGGCCCAAACGGGCTCGTAGGCCAGGATGATGTTGGCGAACTGCTCGTCGGTGAGGTCGAACAGGCTGTCGGCCAGCTGTGCACCTACCACCTCGTTCTGCTTGCCTGCCTCGCGCTCCTCCAGCACCTCGCCGATGCAGAAGATAACCTTCAGACCATTGGCCAGAGCCAGGTTCACCTTCTCCTTCAGGATCTCGGGAGTCTCGCCATAGTAGGCACGACGCTCGCTGTGACCCAGGATGACGTACTGGGCACCCGTGCTCTTCACCTGAGCAGCGCTAACCTCGCCCGTGTAGGCACCCTTTTCCTTGTCGGCGCAGTTCTCGGCACCCAGACCAATGACGGTACCCTCGGTGATGCCGGCAACGGTGGCCAGATGGATGAAGGGAGTGCAGATGACAACGTCGCAGTTGGGAGCATCGGCAGCCAGAGCGGCTTTCAGTTCAGTAGCCAGGGCTACACCTTCTTGCAGGTTCAGGTTCATTTTCCAGTTTCCTGCTACAATCTTCTTTCTCATAATTCTTTAGTTTTTATTTAATGTTAATAATACAATTCCTAATCTCACTTCCTCACGTCTCTCCTTCTCCACTTCCTGCGTCGGTAGAACTTCTGCCCCACCCAGATGCGATCGACGAGTGTCCACAGGAGCAGGGGCAGTACGAACCACAGTATCAGGCGGTTGATGGACTGCAGGCGGGTACGCAACTGCATGCGTCCCAGGTTGCTGCGCTCAAGCGGTTCGCTGTCCAGTGTCACATCGGGCAGGTAGGCCGACGCCCACTTCTGATAGATGACCCCGTCGTGGAGCAGGAGCAAACCGGGATTGGAGCGGATGACGGTCTTCAGCATGGTGCCGTCGCACAAGACGAAGTCGTACTCGGCTCCCGTCAGGTCCTTCCATCGGTCGATGCTCTCCTGCAGGCTCGATGTCACCGCCAGGAAGGGATAGCCCTGCTGCTGACAGTAGTCGTAGAGTGCATTGATGCGGTCCATCGTCCCATCGTCGGCCTGTTCCAGGAAGGGTGCCACGAGCAGGAACTTGTAACCCGGCTGGGCGAGCCAGTCCATCGTGATGTCGTCGCCCTGAAGCGTCTGCAGCACGAAGTCGGCATACTGAAACTCCTCTGTCTCGCCCTCCCATTCTGCCATCATGGCCTTGGGCAGGTCCGTCCCGATGCGGAAGGGGCGGAAGTCGATGACTGGCAGGTGGCGAATGTTGTAGATTCCCAGGAAGAGAGCGAACACCATAGCATAGAGCGAGAGCAGCCACTGGTTGCGCTCCGTGATGAAGCGCGTGAGCAGTCGGTAATAGCACATCGCCACCACCGCTGCCACCATGAGCAGGGCATTCTTCCCGAAGGTCTGCCAGTTGGTGAGGCGCAAGGCATCGCCAAAGCATCCGCAATCGGCAACGGCATTGGTCAGGGCCAGCCACAGGGTGACAGGGGTCATCACCAACAGAAGGCAGAGGGCCAGACGTGTCGTCGTGCGCCGACGTATGCCGAAGAAGAGGTTGAAACCAAGGTAGAACTCGAACATGGCCAGCACAAAGGCAATTGCCAAGGGCACATCAGCCGGCAGCCACTCGTAAGCCCCCATAGCCACTGCATAGTCCTCTATCTTGTACTGCGTACCTCGCGGGTCGATGAGCTTCACCACACCAGAGAAGACGAAAGTGACGGAGAGCAGCAGACGGCAAAGATTAGCGACCAGCCACCTCAGTTGTTTTTTCCTCTTCGGATTCATCGTCGCCGAATGTCAGTTTTATCAGTCCGAAGACCGCATAGTTCATCATGTCCATATAGTTTGCGTCGATGCCTTCAGACACCAACGTCGCCCCACTGAGCGATTCGATTTGTTTCGTTCGGAAGATCTTCATCAGGATGAGGTCGGTGTAGCTGCTCACCCGCATGCCGCGCCAAGCCTCGTCGTAGTCGTGATTCTTGCGAAGCATCAGTCGGAGCGATGCTTCTGCCCAGCGGTCGTAGGCGGCAAGGGCTTCCTCGACCGACATTTCATCGCCCACCTCGGCAAAGCCCAGTTCGAGCTGGATGAGTCCCACGATGGCATAGTTGACAATGCCGATGAACTCGGGGCGGATGCCTTCGTCCACCAGTGCCACGCCCTTCGTCTCGATGCTGCGGATGCGGTTGGCCTTAATGAAGATTTGGTCGGTTACAGATGACGGCCGCATGATGCGCCAGGCTGCTCCGTAGTCGTGCAGTTTGTTGGCGAAGAGCGTCCGGCACTCAGCCATAACTTGTCTGAATTGCTGTTCTGTTTCCATACATTTATATTATTACAGGTGCAAAGGTACGAAAAAACGAGTGAAATGCGAAAGGAAAAGATGTTTTTCTTTCGTCCCGCAGAAATAGTATTTAACAAAAAACCTCAAAAAACCCCTCTGACGATGTCTTAGCTCTACGAGCTTTTGTGTCGCTGTCATGGATTTCTGCCTGTGAGCGAGCTCACGCACAACCCATGGCATCAACACACATTGCTTCGCAACGTTTTGCTTTTACTGATTTCTGTGCTGAAATGCGACGGTTGAAATTGATGCTGAATGACGTAAACTTGTTTACAGGTAGGCAGCAACAATATCAAGCGGTAATCTTGAAAAGATTGAAATCAGTAAAAGGGTTTTTACGGTTTTTTGTCTATGTCCCGTCAAATCTTTATAAATCATACAGAATCTATATACCATTATTTGTTGGATTTTGATAAGATTTGTGCAATGTCTGCCACGAGTGGCACTCCAAATCATACACGTAAGTACTTGCAAAAGTTGAATTAATGGTAATTGGTGGTAGAATTTATCATAATTTGTGGAATAATTAGCCGTGTGTTTAGATAAATGACAATTAGTGTTTAAGACGAAATGAGTGCGATTCGTTGGTAAAAAAAACGGGGCTGTGTCATTTGATGTTGACACAGCCCCGTTTCCTATTTGCTATTACGCTGAAGTTACGAGCATTTCAGTATCTGACCCGGTCGCAAGGTCTTGTTCTTGGAGATATTGTTCAAGCGACAAAGGCGGTCGACGGTGAGACCGTACTTCTTGGCAATCTTACTCAAAGTGTCGCCAGAGCGTACCTTGTAGATCTGCGAACGGTTCTGTCGGCTGGCGATTTGCTGCTGCTGGAAGGCACGCGACTCTTCGGCCTTTTCCACAGCTGCCTGCTCCGTCTCCTGGGGCAGATTGTCAACATCGTGGGCAGCCATCAGCTGAGAACGTCCGTAACGACGATAGATGTAATAGTCGCCACGAATGTCGCCAGCCTCGAAGCTGAACAACTTCTCGGGGTCGATTTTCTCGCCCAACAGGCGTGTCTCGAAATGGAGGTGAGGACCTGTACTGCGCCCGGTGTTGCCCCCCAGTCCGATGGGTTCGCCGGCACGTACCATCTGGTCTTCGTCCACCAACTGCTTCGACATGTGACCATAAATCGTCTCCAGTCCATTGGGATGACGGATAATCACATATTTGCCATAGCCCTTACGATAGCCCTGGTCCTTCACTACACGCACCTTGCCGCTGAAGGCAGCACGGATGGTGTCGCCCACATACACCTTGATGTCGGTTCCGTAGTGGTTACGTCCAAACTGTCGACGGTAGCCATAGTGTGAGTTCACGACACGGCTTTCGCAAGGCATGTGGAAGTCGCGCAAGTCGATGCGATATTCCGCAGGAAGTGCCTGAGTGTAGTTGACGAACTCGTTTGACCACGACTGATAGAGGTCGATGGCAGGATCTGCCATCGTCTCGACCTTCAACAGGCGATTGATGGCAACGGAGTCAACGGCACGCAGCTTCGTGTCAATGGGTGCCTGACGCGCCATCAGGTCTTGCGCCTTAGACTGCGTCGGGAATGAGAAAACTATACTGAGAAATATGGTTGCTAACTTATTCATTACTATAACATTCGATTTAAGGTTACAGACCCGTATCCATTACAGGTCAACTTCATCTACGGCATAAAGTGAATTGAAATTCAAATCGCCAAGATCAAATATTTCTTCGGGCTTGAAGAAGCGCTCAATTTCCTCCTTCGCAGCGTATATGCCGTCGCTGGCATGTACGATATTCTGCTGGTTCGACATTGCATAGTCACCACGAATGGTACCAATGGCTGCATTTCGACCGTTGGTGACACCTGCCATAGCACGTACCACACGCACAACCTCGACACCTTCGAGGCACAAAGCGACAACAGGAGTTGCCTGCATCGACTTTTTCAGCAGGGGGAAGAAGGGTTTATCTTTAAGATGGGAATAATGCTCCTCCAACAAAGCGTCGGTCATGTAGAGCATTTTCATTCCTATGATTCTGAGACCCTTACGTTCGAAACGACTGATAATCTCGCCCATCAGCATACGCTTCACAACGGAGGGTTTCAACAAGACTAAGGTTCTTTCCATGAGATGTAATTTCGAAATTCAGCGCAAAGGTACAAAAAAAATCGCACTCAGGCAAATTTTTTAGGTTTATTAACCTTTGCGCGTGCGATACATCACGATGCTGGCTGCAACGAAGTAGGCTGCGGCCTGAATCCACAGGGCGCGGAACTCGGGCATGACATCGGAGGCCGTTGCTCCCATCGTGGCAATGCGGACATAGGCACGTACTGCATAGGTGGAGGGAATGAGCGCACCGAATCCCTGCCAGAAAGCGGGTATCGAGCTAAGGGGCCATGAGACGCCCGAAAGAAGGAGGAAGGGCACAGAGGTGAAGACCACCAGGAGGAGCACATTCTCACGATAACGCACCAACCAGGAGAGGGTGAGCCCGAATCCGATGCAGGCCAGCAGGTAGGGGAACATGATGGCCAGGAGGTCGCGCCACTGGGCTATCATGACCAAACCGAACAGCCGGGGAACGACCAACGAGAGATAGGCAGCCCAGATGCTGTAAACCATGAAGTAGGCCATGCCCTTGCCAAAGGCCAGACGAAGGCCGTAGCCCCGGCTGGGAATGGTGCGGGCGACAGTGATGAGCTTTCGCCGCTCACGACGTGTGCCTTCGGACAAACCTATGCCCAGCATCAGGGTCTGTTGCAGGACAAGCATCAGGACACAGGGCAGAATGAACCCACCGTAGCCACCGGCAGGATTGAAGATCGGGACTTCCTCGAACTTCAGCGGAGCGGAAGAGACGTCTTCGTCACGCTGGGTAGTAAGTTTGGTCATGCGACTGATGCGGATGTCCTTATTCATTTGGGTCACGACACTGTTGGCTGCCATGTATATCGACTTGTACTGCAGCGTCATAGCCATGTCGGCATAGACACTGATGTAGGTCCGGCGGGCACTATAGACCGCATCGGCCAGCTCCGAGGGGATGTAGTATATGCCGCGCACCTCCTGCGACTCCACCATACGCCGGGCTTCGTCGAGACTGGCAGCATGGTAGGCAACCCGAACATCGGGGGCACCATCGACCATCCGTATAAACTCGCGACTGAGGGACGAATGGCTGTCGTCAACAACGGCAACAGGCACCTCGCGCAGCACCTCGTTGTTATAAATCCAAGCGTAGAGCAAGGGATAGACGGCAGGCATGAGCAGGCAGAAAAGGAAGATACCCTCGTCATGGATGAAGGTCTTCATCTCGTCGCGCCAAACAGCACAGACGTCGCATATTATCACATAGAATCTACGGAACATAAACGTAATACTTCAGGGCCTTCTTGATTCGAGGAAATACGAGCAGGGGCAGCAAGGCAAAGACAATAAGCGCCACGACATGGAACCACACATCCACAACGGGATAGCCGTTAAAGACCACTGCCTGATATATCATAAAATAATGACGAAGAGGAAAGAGCCAGGCCATAGCTCTCAAGGGGGCGTCCATGCTGGCTACAGGGAAGATGGAACCTGCCATCGAGAAACTGAGCACCGCCCACAACGAACAGATGCTCATGGACA
This sequence comes from uncultured Bacteroidales bacterium, assembly GCA_902783655.1. Taxonomy (GTDB): domain Bacteria; phylum Bacteroidota; class Bacteroidia; order Bacteroidales; family Bacteroidaceae; genus Physcousia. The sequence goes on along the minus strand of CACZRZ010000247.1, from coordinate 4,862 downwards.
TACGCAACTGAGGCAACAGGCCGAACATGAATATGCCGAAACCCAAAGAGGCCATCACCGTCAGCAGTCCCAGCCACACCATAGGCCACGGACCACCCAGGTGAGGGAAGCCGAGGTGGTAATAGACATAAAGTTCGTAGAGATAGAAGATGGCCAGGGAGATGACGAACAACGGCAGAAGCTTGCCCGTAAGCGCCACCCAGATGTTATCGTCTGCCTGATAAAGCAGGTTGGGCCCTGTCTCGAACTTCAGTTCCGTGCCTAAGGAATAGGCCGCCAAGAGGAACATGAACAGCGTGAGCACACCCGGCACCAGTGCCGTAGAGAGATAGGCATTGTAGTCGAGCGTGGGATTCGCCACCTGATGAAGGTCGATGCTGATGGGCTGCAGGTAGGTCATGATCTGGTCTTCCGTAGCCCCACGCTGGCGCAACGATGCCTGCATCAGTCCGGCATTGCCCAACGACGAGATTGTCTTCAGGTCGCGAAAGAGCAAAGAGCCCGATGTCATCGAGGTCATCGAGTAATAGAAAGATATCGTGGGCTTACGGCTGGCCAACAGCTTGGCCGACGTTCCCTTGGGCACGTAGAGGAAGGCATAGATCTCGCCCCGCTGAACAGCCTGACGGGCCTCGCTCACGGTGGAATACTGTCCTGCGATGCGCGTCGTCTGGAAGGCATCCAGCAGACGGGCCATGCGACGGGTGATGGGCGTATAGTCCTGATCGACGATGCCCACAGGCATCTCCACGGGCTGTCCGCTACTCAGGATGGTCGTAAAGAAGAGAACGGCAGCAATGGGCATCGCCACCATGAACACCATGTAGATGGGGTTGCGCCGCAGAATGCGGGCTTCACGCAATACTATCTTATAAATCCGTTTCAACAACCTAACTTCTTTTACTTCTTTCACTTCTCTAACTCCCAACAAGTGAAGCTTGCGAAACTTGAGATTCTTAATTCTTCATTTACTTGATCACCACCGACATGCCCGGGCGCAGGCCTTCCACCTGCTCCGTGGGACGGGCCTTGACCTCGAATGTCTTCAGGTCGTAGCGACCATTGGCCTTGGTGGCTTTCCACACAGCGTATGCGCCAAGGTCCTTCATGTAATAGACCTTCATCTTGAGCGTCTTGTCGAAGGCAGGCACGTAGGCTTCAATCTCGTCACCGACCTTCATGCCCTGCAGTTGGTCCTCACGAACGTTGAACGAGCCCCACATGTCCGACATGATGGCTACGCTCATGATGGGCGAACCCGTACCTACGAGCTCACCGACCTGAGGATAGACATCCGTGACCTCGCCCTCCATCTGGGCAATCTGTACCGTCTCACCGATGTACGAACGAACCTCTGCCACAGCGCCCTTGGCCTGCTCGACCTTGGCGGCAGCAGCCATCTTCTCCTCACGACGGGCACCATTGACAGCCATATTGTACTGGCTCTCGGCAGCCTTTGCCTGAGCCTGGGCAGCCGTGTACTGGGCATAGGCTTCATCACGTTTCTGCTCACTCAGCACGCCTTCGTCGAACAGGCGCTGTACGCGCTGGTACGACTTCTCGTGAATCTCCAAGGCAGCCTTGGCCTGTTGCCACAACTGATAGGCACCCTGAATCTGTTCCTGACGGGCACCCTTCTCGGCCATCTCACTCATGGCCGAAGCGGCCTCCTCTACAGCATTGGCCTGTGCACTCTTGGCACGCACCTCGGGAGCATCCAGTATGGCCAGCGTATCGCCCACATGGACATAGTCGCCCTCGTGCTTACAAATCTTGAGGATGCGGCCAGGAACCTTACTCGATACACGATACTCCGTCACATCCATTTGTCCCTGGATATACTCGGGTTCGTTGCCCAACGTGAAGAAACCGATGACGGCTACTATTATCACTGCCACTGCGAAGCCGAATAGGGCAAGCAGCACGTTCGTATGTTGTGTTTTCTCACTCATAATATTATTTACGATTTAACGATTTACTATTTACTGTTTATTGAATTATCTGTCAATTGACAACGTTCCCAAGGCCTTGCGCAAAGCGACGTCGGCCATCTTCACATCAATCTCGGCATCAATCTTCTGCGACTGCGCCTGTTGCCAGGCCGTCTGTGCCTGCATCACGGTGGTGGCATCCATAATTCCCTCGTGGAAGCCCGCATTGGCACAACGTAGGTTCTCCTCGGCGCTCTCGATATCCTTACGGGCACGATTCAGTTTCTTGCGGGCCTCAACGACCTTGAATCGGCTCTGCGCCACCTGAAGGTCTATCTTCTCACGGGTCTCGTTCAGGGTCATTTGGGCCATCGTCGTTGCAGTCTTGGCGGCACGGACCTTGAACTTTCCCTCCATCCAATTCCAGACCGGGACGTGAATCATTACGCCTACATTCCATACGCCACCTACCTTCTGCTCGAAACCATTGAAGACATTGGGGTTGGAGAACGTATAGCCACCCACCAGACCTACGTGAGGCAGGTAGGGAGCCAAGGCCAGTTTCTCGGTCTGACGGCTAAGTTCTACGGCATTCTCCAGCAACTGCAGTTCGGGACGAAGGCTATAATTAAGCGGACTATTCTCATCCGTCACACCTAAGCCATCATCCTTCATCTTGCCCTCATCCTCCAGCGTGAACTCACTGTCAAGAGGCATGCCGCACAGTTGGCACAGCAGCATACGCGACAGGGCAAGGCCGTTTTCCACCTCCGTTATCTTCATATCGGCTTCGTTCACACGTACGTCCACCTTCAGGCCATCGGCACGGGTAGCCACGCCCTCCCCTATCATCTTGTGCACATCCTCATCGAGGTGACCCACCAGGTCGCGATAACTCTCTGCGAGGCGTTGCTTCTGGCGAAGCGATACCACGAGCCAGTAGGCTTTGTCGATGTCGAAGAGCGTCTCCTGGGTCTGCTGGTCGATACGTGTGTCGGCTATTGACTGACCGATTTCGGCCATACGATTGGCAGCCCGAATGGCACCACCCATATAGATGGGCTGTCGAACCTGCACGGTTCCGGCCCACATGTTGCGGGTGTCGGTACGGAAGGCATCCACGATGCCCGTTCCTGTCTGGTCAAGAGCAACAGCCGCAGCCGGCAAGACCTGGGTGGGATTCATACCGAGGTTGGTCAGTATTGTGGCCAACTGTGTGCCTAACGGCGAAGCAGACAACCCATTGACGGCATTCGTACCTAAGTTGCTCAGGGCCGACTTCTGTTCGTCGTTAAGAATAGAGACCTCCTTGCTCATGTACGAGTACCCACCTATGGCATCCACCTTCGGAAGGTACTTTGTACGCGCGGCCTTCTTCACGTCACGTGCCAAATCCTGGCCGAGACGTGTAGCAGCCAACTGCTTGTTTCCCTGCAAGGCCATCTGGCGACAACTGTCCAACGAGAGCACCCGCTGTGCTGTCGTCCGAGGCGCGACGCCAAGGAACAAACAAAGGAAAAAAAGTATCTTTTTCATTGTCATTTTCGGTTAAACGGGTGCAAAGTTAAGGAAAAAAAACGACATTGCAATAGAATTTACGAAATAATCCCATATACACGCGACGGAAAAAGCGCTAAAGTGTTGACGGAATAAAAAATAATGATTAACTTTGTTGCCTATGAAGTGGCTACGGAAGACATGGGACCTCTACTACGACGGTTTCCGGACAATGACACTCGGACGTACGCTCTGGGCTGTCATACTGGTGAAACTGTTCGTCATCTTCGTCGTACTGAAGCTTTTTTTCTTTCCTAATTATATAAAGGAACACGCGCAGGGCCGCGAGGCCGACTTCGTGGCGAGCCAGTTGCAGCCTGAGAACCTCAACAGTCAATAATCAATAACCAATAACCATTCAAAACACTATGAATCTGTTAAGCATCGACATGACGATGGTGGACTGGGCAAGGGCTCAGTTCGCCCTGACGGCCATTTATCACTGGCTGTTCGTGCCCCTGACACTCGGTTTGGCCGTAGTGATGGGCATCATGGAGACCCTGTACTACAGGACCGGAAAGCAGTTCTGGAAGGATACAGCGAAGTATTGGCAGCGCCTCTTTGGCATTAACTTTGCCATGGGCATCGCTACGGGCATCATCCTCGAGTTCGAGTTCGGTACGAACTGGAGCAACTATTCTTACCTCGTCGGCGACGTATTCGGAGCGCCGCTTGCCGTAGAAGGTATCGTGGCATTCTTCATGGAATCGACCTTCGTGGCCGTGATGTTCTTCGGCTGGAACAAGGTCTCTAAGGGCTTTCACTTAGCATCTACGTGGCTCACGGGCCTGGGTGCAACCATCTCTGCTTGGTGGATTCTGGTCGCAAACTCGTGGATGCAGCACCCCGTGGGTCAGGAATTCAACCCTGAGACCGTAAGGAATGAGATGACAAGTTTCCTGGATGTAGCCCTCTCGCCCGTAGCGGTGGACAAGTTTGTCCACACCGTTCTCTCGGCATGGGTATTGGGAGCCGTCTTCGTGGTCGGCGTGTCAAGCTGGTATCTCCTGAAGCATCGCCACGTAGAGTTTGCCACCAAGAGTCTGAAGATTGGTGCCATATTCGGCCTCATCTCCTCGGCTTTAATCATGTTATCCGGGCACCATTCGGCCTATACGGTAGCACAAACGCAGCCCATGAAACTGGCTGCGATGGAGGCTCTTTATAAGGGCGGTACCGACCAGCCCCTAACTATCATTGCGGGCATCAACCCATTCTCGCAGCCCGATTTCGAGGCCACCGACGAGCCTCCTCTTAAGCTTGCCGTGCCTTACGCCCTGTCGTTCTTGGCCACAAACGACGTGCATGGCTACGTGCCAGGCATACGTGACATACTGGATGGCTATACCAAGGAAGACGGAACGCGCGAACTCT
>CACZRZ010000246.1 GCA_902783655.1 uncultured Bacteroidales bacterium | reverse complement strand
CACGTCGCAGTCGGTGTATACGTTCAGCACGTTGTCGGCAAACTTCTTCAGAGAAGCCTGAGCAGCAGACTTCAGGGTTGACTTACCTACGGTGAACAGAATGCCGTTGTCGAAGGTAACCTTCACACCATCAAAACCGTTAGAGTCCTTAATCTTCTCAACCTGAGCGTCCTCGAGGGCTTTGGCGGCAGCAGCAGCCTTATCCATCTTGTGGCCAATTAAAACACCCGTGCCTGCACCAACAGCTGTACCTACGGCAGCACCGATGATAGCACCCTTCTTGGTGTTACCAGTCAGGTGACCAATCAAAGCACCAATACCAGTACCGGCAGCACCACCAGCGGCAGTACCAATCAGGGCACCCTTACCTTTGTTGTTCATGTTGCAGCCCGACAAAACCAGAGCGATGCTCATGATGCCGGCAAAAATCTTCATACTTTTCATAATCTTTTCTTTTTAAAGTTAAATTAGTGTTTTATATCAACTTTCGTCTGCAAAGGTAAGAATTAATTGTGAATTGTGAATTGTGAATTGTGATTTTTTTTGTACCTTTGCACGCAAATTAATAAAATTTATACATTATCTATGGCAAAAGAACTCGATTTTCTCACCAAAAGGAGTGAGGATTATTCAAGATGGTATAATGAACTTGTGGTAAAAGCCGACCTGGCTGAGCAGTCGGATGTGCGTGGATGTATGGTCATCAAGCCCTATGGCTATGCCATTTGGGAGAAGATGCAACGACTGTTGGACGACCGTTTCAAGGAGACGGGTGTACAGAATGCCTATTTCCCTCTGCTTATCCCTAAGTCATTTCTTTCGCGCGAAGCCGAACACGTGGAAGGCTTTGCCAAGGAGTGCGCCGTGGTTACCCATTATCGTTTGAAAACTAATGAGACCCACGATGGTGTGGTCGTTGACCCGGCAGCCAAGTTGGAGGAGGAACTTATCATCCGTCCTACTTCAGAGACCATCATCTGGAACACCTTTAAGAACTGGATTCACTCGTATCGAGACCTGCCCTTGGTGGTCAACCAGTGGTGCAATGTGATGCGTTGGGAGATGCGTACCCGCCTGTTCCTGCGTACTTCGGAATTCCTGTGGCAGGAAGGGCATACTGCTCATGCAACCCGTGAGGAGGCCGAAGAACGTGCCAAGTTGATGTTGAAAGTGTATGCCGACTTTGCCGAACAGGTGATGGCAGTTCCCGTGGTGCAGGGCGTGAAGAGCGAGACCGAGCGTTTTGCAGGTGCCCTCGATACTTACACGATTGAAGCCATGATGCAGGATGGCAAGGCCCTCCAGAGCGGTACCAGTCACTTCCTGGGACAGAACTTCGGTCGTGCTTTCGACGTTCAGTTCCTTAACAAGGAAAATCAGGCCGAATATGCTTGGGCTACCTCTTGGGGCGTCAGCACTCGTTTGATGGGTGCCCTTATTATGACCCACTCCGACGATAACGGCCTCGTATTGCCTCCGCGTTTGGCTCCTACGCAGGTTGTCATCATTCCCATTGGCGGAAAACCCGAACAGGTTGCGGCTGTCGATGCCGCTGTGGCTCCTGTCATTGAAGAACTCCGGCAGATGGGCATCAGTGTGAAGTACGACAATGCTGACAACCGTCGACCTGGCTTTAAGTTTGCCGACTACGAATTGAAGGGTGTTCCCGTTCGCCTTGTTTTGGGTGCCCGTGATTTGGAAAACGGCACTGTCGAAGTCATGCGCCGCGATACGCTGGAGAAGGAAACCCGTCAGTTCGAGGGTATAGCCGAATATGTTCGCCAATTGCTTGACGACATACAGCAGAATATCTACCAGAAAGCCAAGTCCTATCGCGATGCCCACATCTTCGAGTGCGACAACTACGATGAGTTCAAGGCTCGTGTTAAGGACGGCGGATTCTTCCTCTGCCACTGGGACGGAACAGCCGAGACAGAGGCAAAGATTAAGGAAGACACCCAGGCCACTATTCGTTGCGTGCCCTTCGGCTTCGAACAAACGCCAGGTGTTGATATGGTTAGCGGCAAGCCAAGCGTGGCAAGAGTGCTGATAGCAAGGTCGTACTAACCGACCCCACCCCCTTACCCCTCCCGAGGAAGGGGCGTATATACTGACGTCAAGGATATTATAGATAATGAAAGAGTCGCAATCAACGAACGTATCTGCTCCCCTCCCTCGGGACGGGCAGGGGAGTGGGGCTTCAACGAGGACTGTTTGGATTGCCACTCTGTTTGCTGCTGAGGAGATACCCGCCAGCATCGTCACCTATGTGGCCGTGCTCATGTTCTTGCAAACCGAAACATCGCCCGCGATAGCTACGTGCTATTGTGGGCTTCTTTTTTTGCCCTGGGTGCTGAAGTCGTTCCTGCGTTCCTATGTTCGTCGCATGGGAAACTTCCGTCGTCAGTTGCAGTGGCTCGAACTCTCCTTTGTTGCAGTGCTTATGGCGTTGGCTTTCACCTTCCTGCGCTATACCCATCGCAGCCTGTTTCTCTTCGTCGGTCTGTTTGTCCTGTCGTTCCTGTCGGCCTGGCACGAACTGGTGGCGCGTATGTATTATGAACGAATGTTGCGTCCGCATTTACAGCGCATCTACAACACTCGGAAGATTATCGCATCGCAATCAGCAGTGGTACTTACCTACGGACTCCTCATCATGTTTGTCGGAGCCTTGCAAGTCGTCTATCGGCGCATACCGCGTTCGTGGAACGAGGGATGCTATCTGATGGCCGGTGTCCTGCTGCTCTTTGCTCTATACCACCTCTTTGCACTCCACCATACCAATGTGGCAGACCCTCGGCTTCACGGCAGTGCCATCAAAGCCGTCCGCGAGGAAATGCAGGTCATCGACCGCATCCGGCATAAACCCCATTGGCTGCGCTACGTCGCCGGGATGGCACTCCTGCTGTTGCCCCAAAGCCTTATGTTCTACAGTCGGGTGCTTTTCCTCTATATGCCAAAGACCGAAGGTGGATTGGGCTGTACCATGCAGGAGATAGGCTTTGCCCAAGGCACTGTCGGTGTCATCGCCTTTAGTATAGGTATGTTGCTGGGACGGCAACTGATGCGTTGGGCTGATGTTCATCGCGTTTTTTGGTGGTATGCCATTCCGTTGGGATTGTCCCCAGTGTTTTACCTGCTGATGACCTTCGAGCCGCCCATGTCGCTGATGACCCTTTCCATCGCCACGTTCCAGGCCCAGTTCTTCTTTGGCTTCGGGCTCAATGTTGCGATGTATTTTATCCGTTATATCAGTGGTGAACGTTATCGTAACACCATCAACTACCTCTACATTCCCCTTGTGGCCACCGTCATGCTACCTGCAATGGCAACTTCCGGCTGGCTGGTAAACCAGCTGGGCTTCCGCACGTTTTTCCTCATAGATGTGCTCACGGCTCCTGTCTCGTGGCTATACCTATATGTAATATTAAAAGTTAAAAAGTTGAAAAGTTAAATAAATGAAACCGTACACCTGGATTCCGACACTGTATTTTGCTGAGGCATTGCCCTATATGGCTGTAATGACGCTCAGCGTGATTATGTACACCAACCTTGGGCTTACGAATACCGAACTGGCCCTGTACACGAGCTGGCTCTATCTGCCGTGGGTCATCAAACCCCTGTGGAGCCCGCTCATCGACCAGTGGCGCACGAAGCGCTGGTGGATACTCTCGATGCAGTTGCTTGTTGGAGCGGCTTTGGCTGGTGTGGCCCTGTCGTTGCCGATGGCCATGTGGCTACGGCTGTCGCTTGCCTTCTTTTGGCTGATGGCCTTCAGCAGTGCCACGCACGACATTGCCGCTGATGGTTTTTATATTCTGTCCCTGTCACAGGAAGATCAGGCACTGTACGTAGGCATACGCAGTACCTTCTACCGCATCGGCAGCATCTTCTGCCAAGGTATCTTGGTGATGGTGGCCGGATGGCTGGAGACATGCTACAACGTACCTTTGGCATGGAGCATCACTATGCTCCTGATGGCTGCTATCATGGTGGGACTGGCTGGCTGGCACTATACGTTCCTTCCACGCATGGAAGAAACGAAAATTAAAAATGAAGAATTAAAAATTAATAATTATATCGTTCAGCCGTTTGTTGCTACAGTAAAGGCGTTTTGCTCCAAGCCTCACATCTGGGCGGCAGTGCTGTTTATGTTGCTTTTCCGCCTGCCCGAGGCACAGTTGGCCAAGATGGCGCAACCCTTCATGCTTCGCCCTATGGCCGAAGGCGGACTGGAACTGGGAACGGCCACGGTTGGCTTTGCCTATGGCACGTTGGGCGTGATTGGCCTATTGGCCGGAGGTATAATAGGCGGTTGGCTGGTGTCTCGGCATGGGTTGCGGCGCTGGTTGTGGCCTATGGTTGCGGCTATTTCGTTGCCCGATTTGGTGTACGTCTATCTGGCATACGCCCAGCCCACAAGCCTGTGGATTATTAACTCATGTGTCTTTATCGAGCAGTTGGGTTACGGCTTCGGATTCACGGCCTATATGCTCTTCTTGGTTTACTTCTCGCGAGGCGAGCGCTCAACGTCGGTGTTTGCCCTCTGCACGGCCTTCCAGGCACTGGGCATGATGTTGCCTGGCATGATGGCTGGTTGGCTTGCCGACACGATGGACTTCCTCCGTTTCTTCGTCTTCGTCTGTGTATGCACATTGGTGACATTCGTGGTAAGTGGAATGATACGCAGGGACTTGAAATGATGTCTCTTGTAACTAATAATCAATTATTACTAACCAAAAAAAAATGAAACAGAACTATGTGAGAATGGCTCTCATGAGCCTAATGATGGGAATGGCCACAATGGTCATGGCCATCGGTTATCCCAAGTATCCTACCCAGGCTCCCGCCGAGGGCGGCAAGTATGTGTTGTGCAACCTGGCCGTACCCACGGGCTATATGTCGCGCACCAGTTGGGATGGTGCCTACTATTTCCTGGGAAAGGATGACTCGAAGTATGAGACCTACGCTTTTACGGCCCATCAGGATGAAAACGGCCTTTGGTATTTCGTGACAAGCGAGAAGACTGTACAATATGAAGAGGGGGAACAAGAGGTTGAGTACACCTATGTGGCAATCCCTGGTGGGACGGACAACCTCCGCGGTGGACTGAACGATATCACTGAACCTGGCTACTTCAATCTGCTGCCGGGCATACATGAGGGCTTCTACTACATCGAGCCTCAGGAGGGCAACAACCCGTGGTGCCAGAATAAGTACCTCCACCTGAATGCCGGTGGTCAGTACTTTGTCGTCAACGAGCCGAACGACGGCGGTCAGTGGTATCCCGATTTCTACGGCGGTATCAAGTACGAAGATGATGGCGTGACCCCCATCGAAATTGAAGACGAGGAGACGGGGCAGATACTGAAAGTGATGGCCGACTCTACGAGCATGAACTGGGCCTTTGTCCTCGTTGAGGATGTGCCCGCCTTTGCGCTTGCCGGCAGTGCCTATAGCCTGATGAATAACTTCGAAAAGAACTATTGTGACATCGAAGGTTATGCCGATGGATTCAAGGCCACACTGGAGGCTGTGATGCCCCTCTACAATGCTGAGCCTTTCACCCAGGAGATATACGATGCCCTGAAGGCTCAGATACAAGTAAAGATAGACCTCTACAACCAAATCCAGAAGGCCGAGGAACTGGATGCCGATGCCTTGGCAAGTGCCATCAAGGCTGCCCGCGAGGCATTCTCTACGAAGACTGCAACCGAAGATGTGACGGCTGCCTTGGAGGCTCTGACCAAGGCCATGAGCGACTACAGCCTAGGGCTGGGTGACATCACATCGATGGGTAAAAATATGAGTTTCGAGGATCTCTCGAGCCAGAATGGCAATGAAACCAGTGGCTGTCAGCCTGCTCCCACGGGCTGGAACGTTTATGTGAACGGCAAGAAACTGGACGAGGGTAGTACGGCTGGCCTGTCGAACTGGCATGGTATCAACAGCGACTGCACGGGTTACATGGATGGTAAATATGGCTTTGGAATATGGATGCCTACCATACCAGAATACGAAATTAGCCAGACTATTTCCGGACTGGATAAGGGAACGTATACCATCACGGCTGGCCTGATGGTGGACCGTCGTCGCACCACACAACGCCTGTTCGGAAATCTCAACAGCACACTCTTTGCTTCGGAATTTGAGTACAAAGAGGATATCCTGCCTGCCGAATACAAGACCTATGCCGACCTGTCTGTGGTTAACGACGACCGTACGATGCAGCAGATCAGCGTTCGTGCATATGTTTACGATGGCACACTTACCTTTGGCGTCCGCACGAATGGAGACATCGCTGCGGCCTTGCGCGAGAGCGGGGAACAGGGTGACGGATGGTTCAAAGTTGACAATTTCACCATCACCAAGGACGGCTACATCGAAGAGGATGCCCGTAACTTGTACGACTATCTAAGTGATCAGGCTTTGGAAATGAGCGATTTCCCCATGAATGCTGAGTTCAAGGAAAAGCTGACAGCCACATATAATGACATAGACGAAGGTATCATCGCCTATGCTGCCTTGATAGAAGAGGCTAAAGTACAGGCCGAAGCCTATCAGCCGCTGACCGTAGCCTTGGCACAGGCTTGGGAGCGCCTGAACGTGTGTGAGTCTGCCGGCTATGTTGGTGTTGATGAATTTGCCGATATTGTCGGTGAGGTAAATGACAAATATGAAGATGGTACATACAAGGCCGACGAGGTGGCAGCTGCCGTTGCACTTTTGGAAGAGGCATATCAGACCTGCCTGCGCAGTGGTGTGGACGAAGGCGCAGACGTGAGTGACCTCATCATCAACCGTTCGTTCGAGGACCAGAGTGCACAGGGTGGTACAAATAGCGATGGGGTACAGGCTCCTCCCATGGGGTGGAATCTCTATCTGAATGGTGTGAAATGTGAGACCATCGACGATATTCGTGCACAGGGTGTAACAGCATGGTGTGCCAGCAATATGGGTGACCCCGGCAAGGACCAGCCTACGGAAGGCACCCGCCTGTGGGGTATATGGAATAACTCCATTCCTGCCGTTGAGTTGTCTCAGACCATTACAGGTCTAAAGCCTGGAACGTACACACTGACTGCCGATGTTATGGCAGACGGCGGAAGCTGGGCAGGTAACAACCATACCACCCAGCGCATCTTTGCACAGAATGTCATCTGCATGTATGGTTCGGAAGACAACTACCATCCTGAACTGTTGCAGGGTACATCGTCCGACGACGTATTCCGTGCATGGGAACGACAGATGAACGGCATGTTCCTGGACGAAAAGGAAGGCTACGAATACATTAATTATGGCGACTATGATGCGGAAGACGAGGGACACGAGCAGTTACGTACCTTGTCCCTGTGCTTTGGTGTGGATGAGAGTGGAACAGCTACCATCGGATTCCGTACCGACAATCTGGATGGACTGACTGGTGAAACCAAACTGAATGGTGTCTACGAACCTGGTCAGGGCTTCGGTTGGTTTAAAATTGACAACTTCACACTCTATTATGAGAGCCGTCATATTCCCACAGCCATAAAGACACTGAATAGCGTAGTTCCTCAGCAACGTTCCGTTTACGACTTGAGTGGCCGACGTGTGGAACGGATGCAAAAGGGTGTGTACATCGTGAATGGAAATAAAGTGATTAAGTAATAATGACAACGAAGAGGTGTGCCCTTTGAGGCATGCCTCCTCGTTTTTCCTGATGATAATGGAGACGAAAGAACAATATAACGGGATTCCTTTGGAGTTGCGCGATACGCAGTTTATCAACCTAATGCGGCGGCGCATCTTCAACGTCCTGCTCATCGCCAACCCGTACGATGCTTTCATGCTGGAAGACGATGGACGCGTGGATGAAAAAATCTTCGACGAGTACGCAAAACTGGGTCTGCGCTATCCGCCTCGCTTCGTGCAGGTGGCTTCGCAGGAAGAGGCTCAGCGTGAACTGAAACGTACCAGTTTCGAACTGATAATTTGTATGCCCGGTACGGACAACAACGACGTCTTCGACATTGCTCGCGACATCAAGGAGAAGAACCCAAAGGTACCCATTGTGGTCTTGACCCCCTTCTCGCATGGCATCACGAAGCGCATGGAGCACGAAGACCTCAGTATCTTCGAATATGTCTTTTGCTGGTTGGGCAATACCGACCTGCTTCTCTCCATCATCAAACTGATAGAGGACAAGATGAACTTGAGCCACGATACGGAGGCTGGTGTGCAGATGATAATGTTGGTAGAGGACAACATTCGTTTCTATTCCAGCATTCTGCCCAATCTGTATAAGTTCGTCTTGCAGCAGAGCTTGTCGTTTGCGACAGAGGCCCTGAACTCTCAACTGGAGACTTTGCGTATGCGTGGTCGTCCAAAGATAGTGTTGGCACGTACCTATGAGGAAGCCTGGAAACTGTACAGTGAGCACAAGGAGAATGCCCTGGGCGTTATTAGTGACTGCCGTTTCCCCCGGAGGGGCGTAAAAGACCCAAGGGCAGGTTTAGACCTGTTGGCTGCCATTCGTCAGGAAGATGAGTTCCTGCCTCTCATCATGGAGTCGAGTGAACCTGAGATGGCCAAAGAGGCCCGCAACTATGGAGCATCGTTTCTCGACAAGAACTCTAAGAAACTTGCCGTAGATCTGCAGCACCTCGTATATCACTATTTTGGTTTTGGTGATTTCATCTTCCGCGATCCCAAGACCATGCAGGAGGTGGTGCGCATCAGGAACCTGAAAGATTTGCAGGACAACATTTTCACGGTGCCGGCAGACTCTCTGTTGTACCATGTTTCGCACAACAACGTGTCGCGTTGGCTTGGAAGTCGTGCGCTCTTCCCCATTGCCGAGTTCCTGAAGAATATCAAATGGGACTCGACGCCCGACCTCGACCTGCATCGTCAGATTATCTTCGACGCCATTGTGCGCTATCGTAAGATGGAGAATCAGGGCGTGGTGGCCGTGTTCCATCGCGACCGTTTCGACCGCTATTCCAATTTTGCCCGTATCGGAGAGGGCTCGCTTGGTGGCAAGGGACGTGGCATAGCTTTCATCGACCACATCATCAAGCGCCATCCTGACCTGAACCAGCAGCCGGGAGCACACACGATGATACCGAAGACGGTGGTGCTGTGTACCGACATCTTTGATCAGTTCATGGAGGCGAATGAGCTCTATCCCATCGCCCTGAGCAATGCCAGTGACGAAGAGGTACTTCAGCACTTCCTCGCTGCCAAGTTGCCCGATTCGCTGAAGGAAGACCTGATGGCCTTCCTCGATGTCGTTCGACAACCCATAGCCATACGTTCATCGTCGTTGCTCGAGGACAGCCATTACCAGCCCTTTGCCGGCATCTATTCCACTTATATGATACCGTACAGCGAAGACCGTCCGGCTCGTCTTGCCATGTTGGTTTCGGCCATCAAGGGTGTTTATGCCTCGGTGTTCTATCAGGCATCGAAGGACTATATGACGGCAACCTCGAATGTCATCGACCAGGAGAAGATGGCCGTCATCCTGCAGGAGGTGGTGGGCATGCAGTATGGTGACCGATTCTATCCCCACATCTCTGGTGTGGCACGTTCGGTCAACTACTATCCCATAGGCGACGAGCAGGCCGAGGAAGGCGTGGTGAACCTGGCGCTGGGCTTGGGTAAGTATATAGTAGATGGCGGACTGAACCTGCGCGTCTGTCCGGCTCATCCCGACAAGGTCTTGCAGACGAGCGAGATGGAAATGGCCTTGCGCGAGACGCAAACTCGATTCTATGCGTTGGATTTGAAAAATATCTCAACAGAAATATCCGTCGATGACAGCTTCAATTTGTTGAAGTTGCCTGTCCGCGAGGCTGACAAGGACGGTTCCCTGGCAGGCTTGGCTTCGACTTACGACCCCTATGACCAGGTTATTCGCGATGGCATCTACGAAGGCGGTCGCAAGGTCATCACCATGTGTGGCGTCCTGCAGCAGGGCACATTCCCCCTGCCCAAGTTGCTCAGCCTGTCGATGCAGTATGGTCAGCAGGAGATGCGTCGTGCAGTGGAAATTGAGTTGGCCGTTAAACTGAACCCCGACCGCACGGGCGAATTCTACCTGTTGCAGATTCGTCCTATGGTGGACAATAAGATGCAACTCGACGAGGACATCCGCGAGATTCCCGATGATGAGGCTCTCATTCGTTCACATAATGCCATTGGACACGGCATAATCACTGATGTCTGCGATGTGGTCTATGTCAAGACCGACCAATATTCGGCTTCCAATAATCCAGCCATTGCCGAGGAGATTGAGCGCATCAACCGCGACTTCCTGAACGAGCGAGACCAGGCTGTGGCTGCCGGCGATGCTTCGGCTGCAGCCCGCAGCTATGTGCTCGTCGGACCTGGCCGATGGGGTTCGAGCGACCCTTGGCTGGGTGTGCCAGTCAAGTGGCCTGCCATCTCGGCGGCGAAGGTTATTGTTGAGGCTGGGCTGGAGAACTATCGTGTCGATCCCAGTCAGGGTACACACTTCTTCCAGAATCTGACCTCCTTTGGCGTGGCCTACTTCACGGTGAACAGTTACATGGACGACGGCATCTACCGACAGGAGGTCCTCGACCGTCAGCCTGCCATCCACGAGACCGACTATGTTCGTCACGTCCGTTTCCCCCAGCCGCTTGTCATTAAGGTTGATGGTATGAAGAAGGAAGGCATCATCATAGAATAACTCGTATTTTAAAACTCGTAAGGTGGCCATACATTATACAAAGAAAGAAGAAATCTTGAATTCCTCGTCCCACGGTGCCGGCATATTGCTGGGCATCGTGGTTGGTGCGTTGTTT
>CACZRZ010000245.1 GCA_902783655.1 uncultured Bacteroidales bacterium | reverse complement strand
TGTGCCTGGCTTGTTAATATTATCCTTTGAATAAAATGAATATCCAAAGCCTCATTCTCCTCATATTCATCCTCGGTGTATTTTGTACCGTCCTCTTCCGCTACATCCGCCGGCAGCGTCGCCATCCCGGTTGCGGCAGTTGCAACTGTGGCTGTGACAGTTGCGATGCTTGCCCACGCGAATAAAATAACGGTTCTCGGCTAACGTACGATGTGTTTCCGTCCGTTCTGGATATAAAATCCATGAGCTGGATGGCCGGAGCGACGGCCCGTAAGGTCGTAAGTAGGGACGGTGGACGTAGGGGAAGCCACTGAGTGGGGAATAGAAAGGGTGGCATCTTCGAGGTATCCGAAGTTGTTGTCGATGATGGCCTGTACGAGTGTCTTGCCCATGGTGGCATAGCCGGCTGTTTCGTCCACACCGGCATAGTCCATCATGATGATGCCCGTGGGGCCCGGCTCGTTGTCACGGAGATAGTCGACGATGAAGGCATTCGTGTGCGAGGTATTGTCGCGATAGCCGTCGCTCAGGCTGATTTCGTAGCCGAAGAGCGATTCTACCTTCGAATAAGCCGATGCAAAGTTGAAAATCCACCGTGTGCCGGTGGCCGAACGAGTCTTGTACCGGGTGCTATAGTCCAGCATCTTCTTGATGGCATCCAGTTTGGTCTGCACGCCACCTTCGCGGTGCGTGTCGGAATAGTCCTGCATGTACAGTGTGCCCGCCATCGAGGCATTGGTGCCTTGAATCTTTCCCTGCGTCTGTTCCGACCAGTTCACGTTGTCCACTTTCCAGTTCAGGAGAAAGCCGCCGATGGGGGTGGTTGCATATTTGTCGCGACTGAGAATGAGAATCTTGCCGCGCATGTCGCCAACGGTCAGGCCGCGCTTGTAGTCGATGAGACAGTCCTTGATGGGTTCGCTCTTCAGGAACTGCACGATGTGGCTGTTGTAGGCATCCGACACCTGGTCGCCGTCCTTTTCGTGCAACATGTGGATGATGACGAACTCCGACGGATTCTGCAGGAGCGAGTCGCGCAGTTGCAGCATGACATCCTCGAAATGTAGCCGTGTGGGCATGATGCCGTGGTTCAGGTTCATGTACGTCTCATAGACGCAAGGGCGCAGGTCGAAAGCGCGCACACCGCATGTCCACTGCTCGGCAATGGTCAGTTCCTGGGTTTTGGCATAGCGGTCGCCCAGGCCCTCCATGCCTTCTTCCCAGCCGCTGCCCGTGGCCGCATCGTGCGCACCAGGTATGCTTACCACCGAAATGAAAGTGTTGTCGGGCAGACGATGCTGCCAGTTTTCGGCCATTGCCCATGTGGCGGACAAGGACATAATCAGGAGGGAGAATAGGTGTTTCATGATGTCTGATGTGTTGTTTATAGGTGCAAAGTTACTAAAAAAATTAAGAATTAAGAAATAAGAAATGAGAATTAAAAGGGGAAGATTCCACTTCGTTTCTCGATTTTTTTGTAACTTTGCACAGCAAATTTAAAAACAAATGAGAATATGGAACACATGATTCCTGCATGGATGCTCATACCCTTTGCTGCGCAACTGCTGATAATTGCCGTGCTGCCACTGACCAAGTGGGGCGAATGGTGGGAGCATAACCTGCACAAACTCTACGTATCGCTCCTGTTGGGAGTGCCCGTGGGCGCATGGCTGTGCCTGCATGGGATGACTCACGAACTGGAGCATCAGATGATTTACGACTACGTGCCCTTCATCCTCCTGCTGATGGCACTGTTTGTGACCACTGGCGGCATCTGCATCCGAGGCGACCTGCGTGCCACGCCCACCACGAACACTTTGATTGTGGCTCTGGGTTGGGTGTTGGCCTCGTTCATGGGCACCACGGGAGCCGCCATGCTGCTCGTCCGTCTGCTCCTGCAGACCATCAGCCAGCGCCAATACAAGGCTCATACGGTGATGTTCTTCATCGCCATCGTGGCCAACTGCGGTGGACTGTTGACACCGTTGGGCGATCCCCCATTGTTCCTGTTGTTCCAAAAGGGAGCCCCTTTCGGTTGGTTCATGAACATGCTGCCCGAATGGGCTGTAACGGGAGCGCTGCTCCTGGGCATCTATTGGCTGACAGACAATTATTATTATAAGAAGGAACCCTGGCACCTGCTGTCGGCCGATGTCCGCGAACAGGTGAAGGTGACAGCCACGGGACTCATCAACATCGTGTGGGTGCTCTGTGTCGTTGCCAGCACGATGTTCATCAATTCCACCTACATCCCACAGATGGGAGCCGAGGATGCTCCCTGGTACCTCAAGTTGTTGCGTGAGTGGGCCTTCATCCTGATTATTATTCTCTCCATTGTCACCACAAAGAAACAGGTGCGCACGGACAACAGCTTCTCCTGGACACCCATTCTGGAGGTGGTATGCGTCTTCCTGGGCATCTTTGCCACCATGACGCCCGCCCTGATGTTCCTCGAACAGCACCCGCTGCCCGTTCAGCATCCCTGGGAGTTTGTCTATGCCACAGGCTCGCTGTCGGCCTTCCTCGACAATGCTCCCACGGCAATGGTGTTCCATGCTACAGCCACGTCGCTGCCCATTGTGGGCCAGGCAGTTGCCGGCATCAGCGAGGTGTATCTGAAAGCCATCTGCATGGGTGCCGTATTCTTCGGTGCGATGACCTATATCGGCAACGGGCCCAACTTCATGGTCAAGAGCATAGCCGAGGAAAGTGGCATCAAGATGCCATCCTTCTTTGGCTACATGCTGAAGTTCTCCATCATAGTCCTGCTGCCCGTTTACATCATCGTGCAACTTATATTCCTCTAAGGACCTATTTTTAGGGTCTTTTTGTCTGCAGGGGACGATACTGAATACCCATGACATCGAGGCGCTGCAGATGGGGGCGGAGGCTTTGACGAGCTTTAACTGGTCGGCACTGAGGTCGGTCGGCACGATGTCGCCATCGTAAATCTTCCGCAGGGTGTAGGCAAGCACATTCGTACTTTTTCAAGCAAAAAGTGCAGAGAAGGGTGAAAAAAGAGTTGCTGTGTCGATTTGGCACAGCAACTAAAAGTGACAGGAAAGGGTTTGATTACTTGCTGCCGAAGCGGAGAACACCATTATTTATCTTTCTGTTGAAGTTCATCACCCCGGGAGATATCTTCATGGGGGTATCGGTTTTCTTCTTGTCTAAATTATTCTTGAAGTCGTCCATGATTTGCTGGCGGCGTTCGTTCAGGGCATTTATCATTTGCTGACGGCGTTCGGGAGTGACAGTGACAAGACGGAGGGAGCTGGTTTCGCTAAAACTGAAATTTCCGTTATGGGCTTTTGTCAACATGTTCCAATCAAAATCTCCATGTATCATTTCCGTCACTTTGTCCTGATCGTCCAGCAGTATCAGTCCATGCTTCATTTCCTCTGCATCTTTTTCGCCCGTCATGAATCCGAGCATTGTGGCGATGAAGCCTTCGGGCTGTTCCAGGGTCCAGTCGCCGAAGGCCAGAACCGTGTAGAACTTGCTGTCTTTACGGTTTAACCACTGCCACACTTTATCCTTCATTATTCGCCGATGTTCCAGCAACAGCGTTTCCTGGGCCAAGGCATACATGGTCTCTGCCTCTTCTATACCCGTAGCACGCTGTCCCTCGGGCAGCTGGTTGTTCAGCATGGTTGCTTCGCGCAGGCTTCTTATGCAGTCTACGTCACCATAGGGGTAAATATTATTCATGTACATCATAAATTTAAAACAACCTGCATTGGCGATAAGTGGGGGAATGAGTTTGTTCTGATAACCAAACTCATCAATGTAGGCACGAATAGCCATGTCGTAGACATTGCTCATTTGCGGAAAGTCTTTCTTCGTCAAGAAATAACTGGAAAGCAATTCCAGAGACTTGGGTAGGATGGTGTCTTTCTTGACCTCCATCTTCTGTGCGATTTCCAGTGCACGTTGAGCATACTTCCCGCTTTGCATTGTATCCTCTATCGAAAGGAAAAACTCAGCAGCGTCGAACTGCTTACGCCAGTTCTGCGGGTCGGCATCAGCGGCTTTTGCCAGTTGGTCGCCCTTTTGTTTGAGAACGCTTGTCTTCTGTTGTGCGGCAACATTCAAGATTGTGCAGATTAAGGCAACTGCGACTACAATCATCCTTTTCATAGTTCTAAATATTATGTTATGTATGGCGCAAAGGTATGATATTCTGAGCAAAATACCAAATAATCTTATCAGATATTGACGTATCGCGTCTAGAAAAGGCGTGCATTCCCAATAGGTGCCCCGTGTCCTGCTGCGGCCAAAAGCAACTGGCCGCCCAACAGAGCGGCCAGTAGGATAGGGATTATGCGACGCATGATTCCCTCTCAGTATGGTTCTTCTATACTTTACTATTTAACGTACTCTGCCCAGTCGGTCAGTCGCATGTCGCCCTTGCGCAGGAAGGTGTCGTGCATGGCGAAGGCAGCGCTGAGGCAGTGGTGGGTGTG
>CACZRZ010000244.1 GCA_902783655.1 uncultured Bacteroidales bacterium | reverse complement strand
TTTAAAGTAATCGTTGTAGATTTTGATGCTGAACACGATGATGCTGCACGAAGTGGTAACGAGGTTGGTGAGGAAGAGCGACCAAAGGATGTCGGGCTTGTGCAAGATGCCTTGCAGCATGAAGCATATTCCGCCAATGGCCATCATTAGAAAAGTAGGTAGTGCGATGCCATCGGTGTTACGTGTCCGGATGGTCTCGATGGCCTGCGGCAGATAGCCCAATATCATGCCAATGCTGGCAACCCAACCACAAATTTCGTAAAAGAGTCCTTGTTCCATAGTTATGTGTATTTTGTTTTGCAAAAGTACAAATTAATTGACAATCGACCATTAAGAATTGACGATTATTTGTTATTTTTGCGGTGAAATCATAAAAATGGCTAAATGGTAAATGGTAAATGGCTGAATGGTAAATGGATGGCTTTGTCGCCCCTGTTGGTCTTCCTGACCTTCTATCTGGTGTTCAGCCTGTTGGCACACGACTTCTACAGTGTGCCCATTACTGTGGCCTTTATGGTAGCATCGGCATACTCCATTTTCCTGTTGCGAGGAATGTCGCTCGACGAGCGCATCAAGGTCTATTCCAAGGGAGCAGCCCACTCCCAACTGCTCATGATGATATGGATATTTATCCTGGCAGGAGCCTTTGCACATTCGGCAAAACAAATGGGAGCCATACAGGCCACGGTGGACCTTTGCCTGCTGATAGTTCCGCCTCATTTGTTGCTGGCTGGCCTGTTCCTTGCAGCCTGTTTCATTTCCTTCAGCGTGGGCACCAGCGTAGGCACCATTGTTGCCCTTGTCCCCATTGCCACAGGCATTGCGGAGTCAATAGGTGATTATCAATTGTCCATTATCAATGGTCCGCTGTCAACTCCTATGGTGGTTGCAATTGTAGTGGGCGGAGCCTATTTCGGCGACAACCTTTCGTTTATATCCGACACCACCATCGTGGCTACCCAGACACAGGGCTGTCGGCTGAGCGACAAGTTCCGAATGAATGCCCGCATCGTGGTGCCAGCGGCCCTGTTGGTGCTGATGGTATATGCAGCGATGGGGCAGGGTATATATGTGGAGCGTGAGCTTCCCATCCTGGATTGGGTGCTGGTGCTTCCGTACCTTATTGTACTCGTCACGGCTCTCATGGGCATCAACGTAATGATGGTGCTCGTGATGGGCATTTTGTCGACGGGTGCCATCGGCATCCTTCGCGGTTCCTATCGCTTCTACGAATGGCTGACGGCGATGGGCGAGGGCATACTCTCTATGGGAGAGCTGATTATCGTCACACTGATGGCTGCCGGCATGGTGGGGGTTATCCGCCAACTGGGTGGTATCGACTTCATTCTGCAAGGCCTCACCCGCCGCATCCGGGGGCGTCGTGGTGCCGAACTGAGCATCGCCGCACTGGTGGTGTTCACTAACTTTTGTACAGCCAACAATACCATCGCCATCCTCACGGTGGGCAATCTGGCCAAGGAAATCTCCGAGCGTTTCGGCATTGACCCGCGCCGCTCTGCCTCCATCCTCGACACCTTCTCCTGCTTTGCCCAGGGCATCATCCCCTATGGTGCCCAAATGCTTATGGCCAGCAGCCTGGCCCTCATCAATCCCATCGAAATCATACCCTACCTTTATTATCCCTTCGTCATGGGCATATTCATGCTCATGAGCATCCTGCTGAGGAAACAGGGAAGCGATGAAGTGATGAAGTGAGGAAGTGATGAAGCGGGGAAGTGAGGAAGTGAGAAGTGATGAAGTGAAGAATTAAATACATTATGGAACAGATAAAGAAATATTTTGGCAATCTGAACGAACGGCAATTGGAGCAGTTCGCAATGCTCGATGCACTGTACCACGACTGGAATGCGAAGATAAACGTCATTTCGCGCAAGGATATCGATAACCTTTACGAGCACCACGTACTCCATTCGCTGGGCATCGCCGAGGTCATACGCTTCAAACCCGGTACTGCCGTCATGGACCTTGGTACAGGTGGCGGATTCCCAGGCATCCCTTTGGCCATCATGTTCCCTGAGACCACGTTCCACCTTGTGGACAGTACGAAGAAGAAGATACTGGTCTGTGACGAAGTGGTAAAGGCCTTGGGCCTCACGAATGTCACCAGCCGATGGTGCCGCGCCGAGGAAGAGAAGGGTAAATTCGACTTCGTGGTCTCCCGTGCTGTCATGCCCTTGGCTGACCTGGTGAAAATATGTCGTAAGAACATTGCCAAGGAGCAACACAACGCTCTGCCCAATGGTCTTATCTGCTTAAAGGGTGGCGAGTTGGAGCATGAGACCTATCCCATGAAAAACAGTGTCGACATCACTCCCTTGTCCGACTATTTCAGTGAAGAATACTTTGAAACCAAGAAAGTGGTGTACCTACCGTTATGAATGTTAAACGCTTTGTTACTAACGCTATTGGCGAGAATTGCTATCTTGTTTGGGACGACACCCGCGAGACGGCCATCATCGACTGCGGTGCGTGGGATGAACTGAAAGAGACTAAGATGGCCCAGTTCGTTGAGGATAACGGCCTTCATCCATGTATGGCTTTGCAGACCCACATGCACTTCGACCACATCATGGGCCTCCCCTTCTTGCATCGTCAGTATGGCTTGCAACCGCTGTGCCACGCCCTCGAGCAGCCAGTTTACGATGCAGCCCCAGCTATGGTGCGCGAATGGTTTGGTCAGCAGATGCCTCCGCTGGTGCCCGTGGGCGATTATCTTGTCGACCAGCAACTCCTGCAGCTCGGCAACACCCACATCCGCGTCCTCCACACCCCTGGACACACTCCTGGCGGTCTCTGTTTCTACTTGCCCGACGACAAACTTCTGTTCTCCGGCGATACCCTGTTTCAAGGGAGCGTAGGCCGAAGCGACCTGCCAGGCGGCGACGTACAAGACCTCATCCGCGGCATCTGGAACCAACTGCTCTCGCTTCCTGACGATGTCACTGTTCTGCCCGGTCATGGGCCTGAGACCACCATCGGATATGAGCGTCAGCACAATCCCTATCTGAGCATGTCGTTTGCTCAGTAGCTTGTGTTTGGGCAACATTCTTATGCGATTTGTTGGCCACACGCCACATTTTTATTAACTTTGCATACAAAATTGAATTAAAAGGGACACCCGAAGACAAGGTGTTGATAAAAACATAGCATCCATGGATTCACTTTTCTTCAAAAACATTCTCAAACAGTTGGCCAAGCCTAGTCTGCTGTTGATATTAGTGGCCGTCATCACCTTGGAGGCGACCGCGCTCATCCAGTATTATTTCTCTTTGAAGGGAATCCGGAAGGAAGTGGTGCTGCGTGCCGAGAGCCAGTTGGAGACCACTCGCGTCAGAATTTTGGATGTGGTGGACCAGGCCGAGGCTGCAGTGCGCAACAGCGTCTGGATTGCCCGTTGGTGCCTGGATGTTCCTGACAGTCTGCAGGTGGTGGCCCGTCGTGTGGTGGAAGACAACCCCGTAGTGATGGGCTCCACCGTGGCGCTGGTTCCTGGCTACGACAGCCGTCATCCACTGTTTTCCCCCTATGCCTGTCGCGAAGGAGCCGGGATCATTATCAAATCCTTGGCCACGCAGGAATACAACTATCCTGCTCAGGAATGGTTCACCCAGCCCTTGGAAAAGGGTGAGGGCTACTGGTCAGAGCCCTACGTTGACGAGGGCGGCGGCAATGTGCTGATGACCACCTATTCGGTTCCTATTAAAGACTATCGTGGACAGACGGCAGCAGTACTCACTGCCGACGTATCGCTGGAGTGGCTTTCGCGCTTGGTCAACGAAATGCAGGTGTACGAGAATGCCTCCGGTGTGGTGCTCAGTCGTCAAGGACAGATGATGGTGAAACCGAAAGGTACACAGAAAACGGATGTCAAGGTACAGGAATATACCACCAGGGTCGAACGGACGGGCTGGACGATGTCTATCGTCATCCCCGAAAAGGAGATTTACAGGGACATTCGCAAGATAGGCCTGCTGGTGAAGTTCCTGCAGTTGCTGGGCATCAGCATGCTCATCCTCATCCTCCGTGTGGTGGCCAAGAACCAGTTGAAATATCAAAAAGTAAAAGAGAAGAAGACCGCGATAGAGAGCGAACTGCATGTGGCCAGTGCCATCCAAAAGGGTATGCTCCCCAACTATTTCCCCACCTATCCCGACCGCGACGATGTGCAGATTTACGCCTCGCTGTCCCCGGCCAAGGATGTGGGCGGCGACCTGTTCGATTTCTATATCCGCGACGAGAAACTCTTCTTCTGCATCGGCGATGTCTCCGGCAAGGGGGTGCCCGCTTCGCTCTTTATGTCCGTCACCAGAAGCATCTTCCGCACCGTATCGGCGCGCGAGTCGATGCCCGACCACATCATGTCCACCATGAACGAGACGATTGCCGACATGAACGAGACCAGTATGTTCGTTACGCTCTTCGTCGGTGTGCTTGACTTGCCGACGGGGCGCATGCGCTACAGTAATGCGGGCCACGATGCTCCGCTCCTTGTGGGCGTGGGTGTGGGCATGCTGCCCTGCGATACCAATATTCCCGTAGGTGTCATGCGCGATTGGAAGTACACGCTCCAGGAGGCACAATTGTTCCCTGGCACCACCATCTTCCTATACACCGACGGTTTGACCGAGGCAGAGAATGCCACCCATGCGCAGTTCAAGAAAGAACGGGTCTGCAAGGTGGCCGCTCAGGCCCTCGATGAGCAGAAACGGGAACCGAAGCAACTCCTTGACCTGATGACCGATGCCGTCCATCAATTTGTGGGCGGAGCCGAACAGAGCGACGACCTGACGATGATGGCCATTCAATATATCAAGCAGCAGCGTGACGAACGGATGCGCAAGAGCATTGTACTGCAAAACGACACACAGGAGGTGACACGCCTGGCAGCCTTCGTCGACGAAGTGTGCGAGGCCGTGGGCTTCGACTCTGGCACTACCATGCAGATGAACCTCGCCCTGGAGGAGGCTGTGGTCAATGTGATGCAGTATGCCTATCCGTCTGGCACGCAAGGGAATGTGACCATCGAAGCCCTGGCAAACGATACTCGGCTGAAGTTCAGCATCATCGACTCTGGCACACCTTTTGACCCCACTGTTCAGGCCGAAGTCGATACGACGCTCTCGGTCGAGGAACGTCCTGTCGGCGGGCTGGGTATCTATCTGATACGTCAGATTATGGACAGCATCAACTATGAACGTGTGGACGGGCACAATGTGCTGACATTAAGGAAGAAAATAGGATAATTGAAAAAATGATAATATAAAATGAGAACTACGATTCAACAAAAGGACGGCAAAATGATTGCCTTCCTCGAGGGTCGCCTCGATACAGCTGCCGCTCCCGAAACTGAAATAGCGATGAACCCCCTCCTCGACAGCGAGTGCAAGGACGTCATTATTGACTGTACAAAGTTGGAATACATCTCGTCGAGCGGCCTGCGCATCTTCCTTGGTATTCTCAAGAGCACCAAGGCCAAGGGTGGACACGTTTACATCAGAGGCATCTCTGGCGACATCTGCAAGGTGTTCGCCATGACAGGCTTCATCAACCTCTTTGAATTTTTGTAAAGAAAGCAGATGGGGACTCAGGGCT
>CACZRZ010000243.1 GCA_902783655.1 uncultured Bacteroidales bacterium | reverse complement strand
CCCCTGTTTCGTACGATGTATGGAAGAAAAGTCGCTACCTATTTTGCGTTACACAAAAAAAGTAGTAACTTTGTAGCGCGAAACAGGACAATTGACGACTATGGAAAACCCATTTGCTTTGATTCCTTACATCTCAAAATCAACATTTTGCGATAGAGAAAAGGAGCTGCAGTTAATATGTGACTACATTCAGAACGGTTCAAATGTCAGCCTGATTTCCCCTCGAAGATATGGGAAGACAGGACTTATTTATCGTGTTTTTGATGAGATAAATGACTTAAAACTGCCTCTTCGAACCTTCTATGTCGATATTTATGCTACACAAAACCTTGAGGACTTCATTGAGAAATTGACCGAAGGACTGGCAAATGTGCTAAACAAGGGTTCGGTACTAAAGAATTTGTTTAAAAGTATCAGCAACATCCGTCCCGTGCTGACCTACGATGCCATCACACACAGGGCCAAACTCTCGTTTACTTTTGCGAATGAACAGGAAAAAAAAGCAAGCATTCAGAGTATTTTCAATTTTCTGGAAGCACAAGAGACGCGTGTATTGCTGGCTATTGACGAGTTTCAGCAGATACGTGAATACGATGGGGTGAACATGGAGGCTTTGCTTCGTTCGTATATCCAACCCCTGAAAAACGTACAATTCATTTTCTGCGGCAGCAAAAAACATATTATGGCAGAGATGTTCACGGATGCGCGTAGCCCTTTTTACGAAAGTACGAGACATATCTATCTTAATAAGATTGACAGAGAGACATACGCAAGTTTTATCGAGGAGAAATTCACAGAAAGCGGCAAGACCATCACCCGCGAAGCTATCGACTATATCTTGGACTGGACGCGCATCCACACGTTCTACACCCAGACGCTATGTAACACAGTATTCATGCAATGCCGCAAGAAGGCAACCCTGCTGGACGTTTATCGTGCCATTGATCTCATCCTGACAACAAACACGGAAACATTCATGCAATGGCGCAGCATGCTGACACGTGCCCAATGGAACTTCCTGCATGCCGTGGCCAAAGAGGACATTGTGGAACAACCGACGGCAGGTGAGTTCATTTCCAAATACAAGATTGGAACCCCTTCGAACTCCAAACGACTGCTTGACGCCCTGGTGGAAAAGGAACTTATTCTGCCTGCTATTGGTCCGCAATCTACGACCTATACTTTATACAATGTGTTCCTCTCTCGCTGGCTGGAAAGAATATAACAAAAGAAGCAGCACGGTAACGGAATCGTCTCCAGTTTTTCAATTGAGAGTTATTGTTCTTTTTATATTTTTTTGTACCTTTGTCGCCAGAATGCCATTTTAGTCTTTGTCCGTTTAATTTTTTTGTATCTTGAATATCGAACTAAAGCATCTGACCGCAGAGGTGTGCCGCGTGGCTCGCGAGGCCGGGGCGTATCTGAGAGAGGAACAGCACCATCTGCATGCCGAACAGGTGGAGCGAAAGCACAGTCACGACTATGTGTCGTATGTCGATAAGACCTGCGAACGACAGGTGGTGGCCCAACTACGCCAACTGTTGCCCGAAGCCGCCTTCCTGACCGAAGAAGGGACTGCAGACCCCCCTACCCCCTTTAGGGGGAGAACTTCACCCCTTACCTCTTCTATGGGGAGAATTTCACCCCCTGCCTCTTCTATGGGGATGGAGGGTCTGCGGTGGGTCATCGACCCGCTGGACGGCACCACGAACTACATCCACGGCTTCAATCCCTTTGCCGTCAGCATCGCCCTGCGCACGGAGAGCGAGGTCCTGTTGGGCGTGGTCTATGAGGTCAGCCTCGACGAGTGTTTCTATGCCTGGAAGGGGGGCGGCGCCTGGTTGAACGGCAGACCCATCCACGTGAGCGACAAACCGCTCGAAGAGGCCATGCTGGGACTGGAACTGCCCTACGATGCGGACAGTTATCGCGACACTGGCCTGCGCCTCATCCGACACTTCTACGGCCTGTGCGGCGGCATCCGCATGAACGGTTCGGCAGCCGTGGCCCTTTGCAACGTGGCCTGCGGACGCTGGGACGGCTGGATGGAGCGACACATCCAGCAGTGGGACTTCATGGCGGCGGCGCTCATCGTCGGGGAGGCGGGCGGTGTGGTTACAGACTATCAGGGCAACAAGTTCTTCCTCGACGGCGATGCCATCGTGGCTTCGAACGGACGGTTCCAAAGGCAGCTACTGGAAGTCTTGTAGTCATTAGGCCGATTCGGGTTAAAGAAAAAAAAGGGGCTGTGCCATTTCATTTTGACACAGCCCCACAACTATATGCAAGAGTTAGCTGTTCTCTTCAATCAGGTTCTTCTCAATGTCCGAAGGAGTGTACGAACTGCATGTAATCGACGTTCATGCCCTCCAGGATGTGGACATGGATGCGTGCAGCATGATTCTCGTGCATGCCAGATATGCCATGGGGCAATTGTGGCTCCTCGCCCTCGTAGGTGTCGCGCCAGGGGCAATAGGACACCATGACGTACTTCTTGTCCTTGTAGAAGTAGGCATAGGCGACGTCGCTCCACTCTCCACTTCCCTGTCTGTCGCCTTCCTCTGCTACACTGGCATCCCAGCATTCGAAGGGTTCGCCCATGAGTTTCACGGCCTGTGCCTTCAGGTTCTCGTACTGGGCATATTGCAAGTCATAGCTGCCGTCGGCCTGACGTGTGCCATAGTACCACAGCAGTACACCCGAACCTACGAACGGACTCTTTATTTCCAGGGCACCGGCAACGGTCTTTCCATCGAGCCAAGGAGTGCCCTTAGGCATGTACGATTGCTTGCTGCTGACATTCTTGTGGAGCTTGCAGGTGGCTATCATGGGAGCCACGATATCCAGTTTGATGGTGGCATTGGGAGTTTCGTCGTTGGTGATGTTGGTACCACTCAGATAGAGGTCGCCCTCCACGACGACATGGTAGGTGCCGTTGCCCTGCTTCTTCACCGTTGCAGTGAGGTCAGAAGGACTCGGCTTTCCATCGCGATAATAAACCGAGTTGCCCTGGTAATACACATCGCCCTGGCCCTGAGAGAAGCCTAACTCGACGTTCTTGTACGTGGTCTTGCCCTCGGAATAGCCGGGAATCGTCACACTGCAGCCGCTATAGTAATAAGCTCCTTCGCTTGTCTCACCGGAGACGTAGTAGGCGAAAGTGAGTTCGTCATCGACAAGCTCCACGCCCGACAGTTCATCACTGCCAAAGTTGGAGATGGTGATTTTGGAAACCTCACTGCCATCCTTCAGGTTCACTACGGCCGAACCTCCGGTCTTGCTGTAATCAATCTTCCCAGTTCCTGGATCTGTCGAATTGCCGGGAGTCTCTTCGTCATCGCCACAGGAGCTCAAGGTGACGGCTCCCATGAACAGGCTGGCAATCAGCCAAAAATTCATCTTTTTCATGTTTTACTTAAATTAATTGTTGTATGTTCTGTGAATAATCGTTGGGACAAAGTTAAGCCGAAAGCAGTATCCGATGTAGTCCATAATGCGAAAAAAATAGTCTCAAATTAGGAATTATGCGATATTTTCCATTATTGTTACAAAAATTCTTATTATGTGACGATAAATTGTTGTACCTTTGTCCTCGCTATGATTAGTTTGACAAGGTTTTTCTTTGCTATACTGCCCTTGATGGTATGCCTGATGTGGAGCCTGCACCTGCTGCTGGACTACCTGCTGAAGCGCTCTGTCATCACCTACCGTCTGTTGACGTTCTGTCTGACGGCTGTCGTCCTCTACGCCGGGCATACTGTTTTCTTCCTGCGTTTCAGCAGTTTGCTTCCCGTCACGGACACCCTGTATGGCATGGCCAATCTGGCCGTCTATCCCATGTATCTGCTGTATATCGTCCAACTGACACAGGGGCGTCTGCTTCCTCGTCATTGGCTGACGCTCTTGCCCTGCGTGCTCTGCGGGGTGATATATGGCACGCTGTATGCGTGTATGGATGGCGCAGAAACACGCGATTTCATCGAGAAATACCTCTATCAGGATAGCCTTAGCCTGATGTCGGATACGGGTATCGCCTTGGCTTGGGCCCATCAGTTCTTCAAACTGGTTTTTCTGGGGAATGTGATATTGATTGCTTGGCTGGGATTCAAGTACCTGAACGATTTCGAGCACCGGATGGCACAGACGTATGCCGACCTGGAGGGACGCACCCTGCGTCCCGTTCATGCCATGCTCATGGTTTTCGTCTTCACTTCTCTCGTGTCTTCGATATCCATTGTCATTG
>CACZRZ010000242.1 GCA_902783655.1 uncultured Bacteroidales bacterium | reverse complement strand
CCCGAG
Organism: uncultured Bacteroidales bacterium; assembly: GCA_902783655.1. Taxonomy (GTDB): domain Bacteria; phylum Bacteroidota; class Bacteroidia; order Bacteroidales; family Bacteroidaceae; genus Physcousia. Next base: position 8,549 of record CACZRZ010000242.1, on the reverse strand, counting down.
TGGGAACAGCGTTATCTCCGTCCCCGCGAAGCATTCATTGATAACTATCTGAAATAAAAATATCATTAAAATGAGAATAGGGAAAATAGTAAATGCAGCTCTGCTGTTGCTGCTCTTCGTTTGTAAAACAACGGCTCAGGAAACCCGTCGGCTTTCGGCAGAAGCAGAGGCCCTGCTGCAGTGCCTGAAAGAGATTGAGGGCGAGAAGACGCTGGCCGGAACGATTGCCAACGTCAACTGGAATATCAACGAAGCAAAGTGGGTGTACCAGCATACGGGCAAATGGCCAGCCTTGAACTTCTTTGATTACATTCATCATCCTTTTTCGAAAAAAGGGGGATGGATTGACTACACCAATGTCGGTGAGGTGGTAAACTGGAACAGGGCGGGAGGTGTAGTTGGCATTATGTGGCATTGGAACGTGCCTACGAACGACGGAAAAGACTATACCTGTACCCCAGGAACAGAACCCGGACAGACGGGTTTTGATGTACGCAAGATTTTTGAACCCGAGTCCGATGAATACAAGTGGATGATAAAGGACATCGACATCATTGCATCGTACTTGAAACTGTTGAAGGTCCGTCGGATTCCTGTTCTCTGGCGCCCTCTGCACGAGGCTGGCGGCCAATGGTTCTGGTGGGGCAAGGATGCCGAAGCATGCAACGAACTGTGGCGAGTGATGTATCAGCGTTTTCAGGATGCCGGACTGGACAATCTGATTTGGGTGTGGACGCAGGCGGCAGCTTGGAACAGACCCTATAGCGAGGGTTACAAATGGTATCCGGGCGACGACTACGTGGATATCGTCAGCATCGATGTCTATAACAACAACAGTGCCTCGAATATCTATCGCACTTGTTACAAATTCCTGAAAGACTCTTCTCCCGGCAAGTTGGTGGCACTCACAGAATGTGGCAATGTCCCCAAAATCAGTGCCCAATGGAGAGCGGGAGCCAAATGGCTGTTCTTCATGCCTTGGTACGACTACGAGCGCACAAATAATCCCAACAGCGAGGCGTTCAAGAGTACCGACCATAACAGCTGCAATGCTGCTTGGTGGACGGAAGCCTTCTCGAACGATTATGTACTCTCTCGCGACGATTTCAAGGACATCAGGACAGGTGTGGAGGCCGTGCAAGCCGAACAAGACCTCTCGCCTGCAGGAACCTTTGACCTCATGGGGCGTCCGTGGGTGGAAGGCAGAAGCGGCCTGTATATTAGAAATGGTAAACTGATTATAAAAAAATGATGAAACTACACCTCCTTCTCAGACATTCGCCGGCCTTTGTTGCGGTCCTTTCGTTCCTCACCTTTCAGCCAGCCTGTGCCCAGGATTCAACTTTCGAATCGGCACGCGAGGCTGTCGGCAACATGCGACTGGGCTGGAATCTGGGCAACACCTTGGACAGCAATTCTGGCGACACACTGAACATGTGGATTGAACATTGGACCGACCGCAGTCCTGCCGCATATGAGAAAGCTTGGGGCCAGACCGTAGTGAAGCCAGAGCTGATGAAGATGTTCAGGGAGGCTGGCTTTAATGCTATCCGCGTGCCTGTAACCTGGTATCCTCACATGGAGGCAAAGTTCAGGTTTTCCTCCAACAGCAACAGTATTTGGTATCCATACAGGGATGATATCGGGACCAGGGTGCAGGGGGCCTGGATGAAGCGTGTGAAGGAGGTGGTCGATTATGTCATCGGTCAGGGAATGTACTGCATCCTCAACATCCATCATGACACCGGTGCATCCAATACGGCCTGGCTCGTCGCCGACGAGGCTGCCTACGCCAGCCAACACGAACGCTTCGAGGCATTGTGGCAGCAAATAGCCGAGACGTTCCGCGACTATGACGAGCACCTGCTGTTCGAAGCCTATAACGAGATGCTGGACGGCGACCGTTCGTGGTGCTTTGCTTCCTTTGCCTCTGCCGGCAACTACAATGCCACAAAGGCCAAGGCTGCCTACACAGCCATCAACGGCTATGCTCAGAGTTTCGTCAACACAGTCCGTGCAACTGGAGGCAATAACGCCCAGCGCAACCTCATCGTCTCCACCTATGGCGCATGCAATGGAGGAGGCTCGTGGAGCAGCCACCTGCTGGATCCGCTTAAACAGATGAAACTGCCCAAGGACGAGACCGAAGGTCACCTCATCTTCGAGGTTCATAGTTATCCGGACGTGAGCAACCTTGCTACAGCCAAGAAGGAACTGGACGCCAATATCAGGGACCTCAATGAACATCTCGTCAAGAAGGGGGCACCCGTAATCTTTGGAGAATGGGGCACCAGTACAGAGAATGCCTACGCGGACAAGCGTAGCAATCTCTTGGCATTTGCACGCTATTTCGTAGAGCAAACCAAAGCCAACGGCATGGGTACGTTCTATTGGATGGGGCTCTCCGATGGAGCAGACCGCGACAAACCTGCTTTCACTCAGCCTGACATCGTCGATGCCATCGTAAAAGGCTATTATGGCGATGGCGGATATGTCGATGGTGTCTGCTCCGCAGCCGCAGTGGCAGTCCGCGAAGGGGATAGCTGTGACCTTCAAGGGCGCAGAATGGCAAATGACAAATACCCCAAAGGAAAACTACCCAAAGGCCTTTTTATCGTCGACGGAAAGAAAGTCCTCGTGAGATAAGGCTCCATCGCCATTTGCAAATCCCATAAATTCAACCATAATGAAAAAAAACACTTTCATCATAATCCTCGCCGGATGGTTGCTGACATCCTGTAAACCTGCTGCCGTTGAACGGACAACAGATGGTGTCGTTGTACAAATCGACAAACCAACCTCAGGCCAGGCTCGGCAAGTGCGTTTGCAGGTATTGGGTGACTGTCTCATCCATGTTTCGGCGACTCCTGAGCGACATTTCACCGATGCGGAAAGTCTGGTGGTGCTGCCACAGGAGAACAAAACGGACTTCATGGTTGAAGAGCGCGAAGACTCAGTGTTTGTGCGAACGAAAGCATTGACGGCGGCTGTGTCCCGGCAGACGGGGGCGGTTCGCTTCAGCGATTCCAGTGGTCGCCTGCTGCTGACTGAAGCCGAGGACGGCCGTACGTTCCAGCCCATCGAAGTGGAGGGAAGGCGCGCCTATACTGTTCAGCAGGTTTTCCAGTCTGTTGCCGATGATGAGGGTCTGTATGGCCTGGGACAGCACCAGTCCGATGAGTTTAACTATAAGGGCAAGAACGAGGAGTTGTTTCAGTACAATACCAAGGTGAGTGTGCCGTTCGTCGTCTCCACAGAAGGGTATGGAATCCTATGGGACAGTTATTCCTTCTGTCGCTTTGGCAACCCGCAGCCCTATGAGCAGTTGGGTGATGTTTTCAACCTTGCCGACAAGGAGGGCCGCGAAGGAGCACTGACTGGAACCTATGTTCCTGCTCAGGGCGAAACATTGGTGCGTCGCGAGGATTCGCTCTATTTCGAGTGCAACGACCGTGCAGCCCACCTGCAGCGTACCGTGAACCTGCCCGAGAATTTCCGCTTCGGTGGCAGCCGCGTGACCTATGAGGGTGAACTTACAGCCAAGGCGGACGGTCTATATCATTTCCTGCTCTATTATGCCGGCTATGTCAAAGTCTATCTGGACGACGTCCTGGTGGTGCCCGAACGGTGGCGAGCCGCCTGGAATCCCAACAGTTGGAAGTTCCAATCCCAAATGCAGGCGGGACAGAAAACGCGTCTGCGCATCGAGTGGCAGCCAGATGGTGACAAGTCGTTCCTGGGTCTGCGTGCGATGGCTCCCGTTCCGGAGGAACAAAGCCGGCAGATGACCTGGTGGAGCGAGATGCAAAATCAGATGGACTACTACTTTGTGGCCGGCACGACGATGGACAAGGTCATCAGCGGCTACCGAACACTCACAGGCAAAGCCCCCGTAATGCCCAAATGGACCATGGGCTTCTGGCAGAGTCGCGAACGCTACAAAACACAGGACGAACTGCTTGCCACCCTCGGTGAGTTTCGCCGCCGGCAGATTCCTATCGACAACATCGTGCTGGACTGGTTTTATTGGCGCGAAGACCAATGGGGTAGTCATGAGTTCGACCCCGAACGCTTCCCCAATCCCAAAGCGATGGTTGACAGCGTACATGCCAACAACGCCCATCTGATGATTTCCGTATGGCCGAAATTCTATGCCAACACAGACCATTTCCACGAGTTCGACGAGAAAGGTTGGATGTATCGCCAGGCCATTCGTGACAGCATTCGCGACTGGGTCGGACCTGGGTATATAGGTTCATTCTACGATGCCTATAGCCCAGACGCCCGTCGGCTTTTCTGGAACCAGATGCAAGAGCACCTCTATCCACTCGGCATCGATGCCTGGTGGATGGATGCCAGCGAACCCAACATCGCCGACTGCACCGACTTCGCCTACCGACAGGTTCTCTGCGGTCCCACGGCCCTTGGCCCTTCGACACAGTATTTCAATACCTATGCCCTCATGAATGCCCGTGCCATCTACGAAGGACAGCGCCAGGCCGACCCAGACCGTCGAGTCTTCCTGCTTACCCGTTCAGGATTCGCCGGACTGCAGCGATATTCTACGGCCACATGGAGCGGCGACATTGGCACCCGATGGGAGGACATGAAGGCACAAATCTCCGCCGGACTCAACTTCTCTGTCAGCGGCATCCCCTTCTGGACCATGGACATAGGAGGTTTCTCCGTAGAGGGACGCTACTATGCCGCTCAGGACGAGTTCAACCGCACTGGTCGGGAGAATGACGACCTGCGTGAATGGCGCGAGTTGCAGGCACGCTGGTATCAGTTCGGAGCCTTCTGCCCGCTCTTCCGGGCACACGGTCAATACCCATTCCGCGAGATTTGGAACATCGCTCCAGAACAGCATCCAGCCTATGAATCCATATTATATTACTTGCGCTTGCGCTATCGCCTCATGCCCTACCTCTACTCGCTGGCTGGCATGGCTTGGTACGACGACTACACGCTGATGCGTCCGCTGGTGATGGACTTCACGGCCGACCGCGAAGCACGCAATGTCGGCGATCAGTTCCTCCTGGGCCCCTCGCTCATGGTCGCCCCAGTCTATGAATACGGTGTCCGCAGTCGCAGTGTCTATCTCCCCGAGGACTGTGCTTGGTTCGATTTCTATACTGGCCGCATAGTCGGGCGTGGCCGACAGAACGTTCCCGCTCCCTATGGTCGCATTCCGCTCTTTGTGCCTGCTGGCAGCATCCTTCCCGTGGGGCCAGACGTGCAATACGCCACAGAACATCCCGATGCTCCCCTGACACTCTATGTATATACGGGCCGCGACGCCCACTTCACTCTTTACGATGACGATGCCGTCACCAACGCTTACGAACGAAACGAGTTCTCCACTATTCCTATCACATGGGACGAGGCCAGTGCCACTCTCACCATTGGCAGTCGTTCGGGTCAGTACAGCGGCATGGCTGCACACCGCTCCTTCCGCGTCGTCATCGTCAGTCCCGACAATCCGCAGCCTTTCGGTCGCGAGGATGGAAACATCACGGTGGATTATGATGGCAGGGAAAGAACGGTTGAAGTGATGAAGTGATGGAGTGAGGAAGTGATGGAGTGATGAAATGATAAAGTGAAGAATTGGTAAAATAATAAATTGGGAAACGATGAGAAAAAATCTTCTTTTTTGTGGCTTATTGGCACTTTCCTTTTCTGCCGCCACGGCACAGACGATTCGGCTGAGTGCTAATGCCACGGGTAAGCAGTTCGACGGCATCGGAGCCGTGAATGGTGGCGGAGCCACAAGTGTCCTGCTGAAGGACTATCCCGAGCCGCAGCGTTCGCAAATCATGGACATGGTCTATCGGCCCAAGTTCGGTGCCAGCGTCAGTGCCATTCTGGTTGAGGTGCCAGGCGATGGCAACAGCACACAGGGCTCCATGCCCTCGCATAGCCACTATCAGGGCGACCACAACTACTTGCGTGGCTATATGTGGTGGGTGATGCAGGAAGCTAAAAAACGCAACCCGGCTCTTTCGCTCGATGCCACCAGTTGGAGTGCACCTGCTTGGGTGGACAATTTCTGGTCGGACAAAATGGTAGACTACTATATCGATTGGATGAAAGGCTTGCGCCAAGTGCATGGCTTGGAACTCGATGCCCTGGGATGTCACAACGAAAAAGGGTGGAGTGCCGACTTTGCCAAGCACCTGCGCAAGGCTATGAACGAACGTGGTTTTCGTGATGTGAAACTTCATGGCTTTGGTAACTGGGGTAATCAGAAGATGGATTTCCTCAAACGCATGCAGGAAGACCCAGAGTTGGCAGATGCTCTCGATGCCGTCTGTGCTCACACCTTCAGTGAGATACAGCTGACGCCGGAACAGCGCAAGATGGCCGAGGACATGGGTAAACCCATTTGGAACAGCGAGGATCACGTCTATCTGCCTGGCTTCGATTGTCTCATTAGTATCGTCAAGTGTTTCAATGCCAACTACATCGTCAGTGGTGCCACGAAGGTCATCAACTGGTACGACATCGGTGCCACCTATCCCTTGGAACCCTATAGCAAGGAACCGCCCATGCTGTTGGCACAAGAACCCTGGAGCGGACACTTCGTCGTTCGTGAGGCTCTCTGGGGTTATGCCCACTACGGCCAGTTCACCCGTGTGGGCTGGCGCTACATCGACGATGGTTGTCTCAACCTGCCTCAGGGTGGTTCCATGGTTACGATGCGCGACCCACAAACAGGCGACTACAGTATCGTTGCCGAGACAAAAGGTGCTAAGAAGACGCAAACCATCAAGTTCCGTGTGGATGAAGGTTTGTCCAAAGGCAGACTTTGTGTTTGGTACAGCGATGCCAAGCAACAGTTCGTGCGTCTGAAGGATATCGCTCCCAAGGGTGGAAACTTCTCTGTTACCCTGAAACCCGATGCTGTTTATTCCTTCTCTACGACGACAGGACAGCAGAAAGGTTCGTTTGCCGACATTCCTGCTTCCAAGCCTTTCCCCATACCTTATAAGGACGATTTCGAGCAGTACAGTAATCCTGAAGAGTGGGGTTATTTGCCACACTATTTGGCCGACCTCATCGGATGCTTCGAACTGAGACCTTCACCTGCATGCAAGGGCATGTCGATACAGCAAACTGTCGGTGCTCACACCCTCAGTTGGGCACCAGAGTGGCACCACTATACCATCCTGGGCGATGCAGGATGGAAGGACTACGAAATCAGTGCGGACGTCTATCTCAATCCTGGTGATGAGGCAGGCGTGATGGGACGCCTTTGTGATGTAGGTTCTGGTTATGGTATATGGGCAAAGGGATACTATTTGAAACTGGACGACACTGGTCATTGCACACTCATCCTGACTCGTGGCAAACGCGATCAGAAGGAACTCATCGGTGACAAGGAACAGCAAGCCCTCATCCTTGCCCGCAAGGATGTGGAGATTGGTGGTGAATACACCTTGGCTGAGGCTGATGTCAAAGGTGTTTCGGCTTGTCAGTGGCACAATATTAAACTGCGTTTCGACGGCGACCAGATTACAGGCCACATCGATGGCGTTGAAGTCTTGCGGGCCACTTCGGACCACTATGGCAGGGGCATGGCAGGGCTCATTGCACCTCTGCACCAGCGCAGTGTCTCCACACCATATTTCGATAATGTTTGCATCGCACCTCTTGGCCGTACTCAAGCCGCATCCACCGCCATTCCTACGATGCAACCGCTCTATCGTCAGCAAACTTCTGCCGCTGGTCGCGAAACCTTGCTCCAACGTTTGAAGAGTCTTAGTGCTCGTGGCATCATGTTTGGTCATCAGGACGATCCATTCTACGGCGGCAGTTGGCAATGGGATCGCGGTCGTTCGGACGTGCTTTCAGTATGCGGCGACTATCCTGCCGTAATGGGTTTTGAACTCGGCGGGATTGAAATGGGTGATGAGAAAAACCTTGACAGCGTACCATTTAATCGTATTCGCGAGGAACTATTGGCACACATTAGGCGTGGAGGTATTGCCACCATTTCGTGGCATCCACGTAACCCTTTGACAGGAGGCACGGCTTGGGATAACAAGAATAAGGAAGTCGTTCGCAGCATCCTGCCAGAAGGTTCACAGCATCAGAAATTTCAACTGTGGATGCTTCGTCTTTCTTCCTTCCTCAGATCGTTGTGCGACGAATACGGACGTCCTGTACCTTTCATCTTCCGTCCTTGGCACGAGAACAGTGGTGGATGGTTTTGGTGGGGCAGGGGACTTTGTTCTTCCGAGGAATACAAGGCATTGTGGAACTGTTTGCAGGACCGGCTCCTGGCCGATGGTCTCACGAATATTGTTTGGAGCTGGAGTCCTAACTTTGGCTATCCTTCCGACATTTTTGACACTTATCCTGGCGATGAACGAGTGGACATCATAGGTCTCGATGCCTACCAGCAACAGGGGGGTGAGAAGGACTTCATCAGTAGGCTCAACAAAGATCTCACTGAACTGTGTGATTATGCCAAGAAGGCCAATCGCCTTGTGGCACTTACCGAATGTGGTTATCAGAATCTGCCTGACCCCACATGGTGGACGCGT
>CACZRZ010000241.1 GCA_902783655.1 uncultured Bacteroidales bacterium | reverse complement strand
GACCACGGCATGCAGATCTTTGGCCTGGCCAAGGACCAGAACGGCAAGGAATACTACATGGTGAAGAACTCGTGGGGCGAGACCGGCGACTACAAAGGCGTATGGTACATGACCAAGGCCTTCATTGCTGCTAACACGATGGACTACCTCATCAACAAGAAGGCCATTCCCGCTGACATCCGTAAGAAACTGGGCATCTAAACGGCCATGAACTACAGATGGAATTTTGTTTCCTTCACACCCGAACAGGAGGAAACAGTGAAAGCGCTGGCCAGCGGACTGAACATCAGCCCCGTGTTGGGGCGTCTGCTGGTGAACCGAGGCATCACGGATGTCTTGGAGGCCCGTCGCTTCTTCCATCCCCAACTCAACGAACTGCTCGACCCCTTCCTGTTCCGCGACATGGACAAGGCCGTTGACCGGCTGAACCTGGCACTGGCACGCAAGGAACGCATCCTGGTCTACGGCGACTACGACGTGGACGGATGCACCGCCGTGGCACTGGTGTACAAGTTCATACAACAGTACTACTCGAACATCGACTACTACATCCCCGACCGCTACGAGGAAGGCTATGGAGTGTCGATACAGGGCATCGACTATGCCTACGACACGGGAGTGAAACTGGTCATCGTGCTCGACTGTGGCATCAAGGCCATAGAGGCCGTCGGATACGCTAAACAGAAGGGCATCGACTTCATCATCTGCGACCACCATGTACCCGACGACGAACTGCCGCCGGCCGTGGCCATCCTGAATGCCAAACGGCGCGATGCGACATATCCCTATCAAGATCTGTCGGGCTGCGGCGTGGGATTCAAGTTCATGCAGGCCTTTGCGCAGAGCAACGGCATCGAGTTCTCGAAACTCGTACCATTGCTCGACCTCTGTGCCGTCAGCATAGCATCGGACATCGTGCCCATCATGGGCGAGAACCGCATCTTGGCTTACCACGGACTCCGTCAGTTGAACGCCAGCCCCAGTGTGGGAATGAAGGCGCTGATGGACATTTGCGGACTGACGAACAAGGAGATTACGATGAGCGACATCATCTTCAAGCTGGGACCGCGCATCAATGCATCGGGACGCGTGCAGAACGGTCGAGAAACTGTGACACTGCTCGTGGAGAAGGACGAGAAGGTGGCACGTATGCAGGCAAACCTCATCAACCACTACAACGACCAGCGCAAAGACTTGGACAAGAGCATGACTGAGGAGGCCAACCACATCGTGGAAAGCCTGGACCACAGCCATGAGAGCAAGTCCATCGTCATCTACAACCCTGAGTGGCACAAAGGAGTCATTGGCATCGTGGCCTCCAGGCTGACGGAAATCTATTGCCGTCCCTCGGTGGTTCTGACCCGAAGCGACGACTTCGCAACAGGTTCGGCACGCTCGGTGGGCGGTTTCGATGTTTACAAGGCTGTAGAAAGCTGTCGCGACCTGCTGGAGAACTTCGGCGGACATACATACGCTGCGGGACTGACCATGAAGGTGGAACACGTCGAGGAGTTCAAAAGGAGATTCGAGCAATACGTCGAGGAGAACTTGGACCCGGAACTGACACTGGCACAGGTGGACATCGAGGCAACCATCGACTTCCGCGACATCACACACCGATTCTTCACCGACCTGAAGCGCTTCAATCCCTTCGGACCAGAGAACCCACGACCCATCTTCTGCACACGGCAGGTCTACGACTATGGCACGAGCAAGGTAGTGGGACGTGAACAAGAGCACATCAAACTGGAACTTGTGGATGGAAAGAGCGCCAACGTCATGAATGGCATCGCTTTCGGACAAAGCAGTCAGGCACGATACATCAAGACAAAACAGTCGTTCGACATCGTTTATGCCATCGAGGAGAATACCCACAAACGAGGTGAGGTGCAATTGCAGATTGAGGATATCCAACCTACGGGGAAGGAGAACACACCCAATTGATAATGGACAATGAAGAATGGACAATGGAAAATGAACACATGACAGGTGCAGAATACGCGCCAGCCAATTCTCCATTGTCCATTGCCCATTATCAATCTATTCTAAAAAAAGTCTGGGGATACGAAAGTTTCCGAGGCATACAACAAGATATCATCCAAAGCATCGGAGCAGGGCACGATACCCTGGGACTGATGCCCACAGGTGGTGGCAAGAGCATTACCTTCCAGGTGCCGGCACTGGCAATGGAAGGTATTTGCATTGTTATCACCCCGCTGATAGCACTGATGAAGGACCAGGTGCAAAGTCTGCGACGACGTAGGATAAAGGCAGCAGCCGTGTATTCCGGCATGACACACGACCAGATTTTGACAGCTCTGGAGAACTGCATCCTGGGAGGTTACAAGTTTCTGTACATATCACCAGAGCGCATCGGCAGCGAACTTTTTCAGGCTAAACTGCGGCACATGCACGTCAGTTTTATTACCGTCGACGAGGCGCACTGCATATCGCAGTGGGGATATGATTTCCGACCAAGCTATCTGCAGATTGTCAACATCCGGCACCTCGTGCCCAACGCTCCCGTGTTGGCCTTGACAGCCAGTGCCACTCCTGAAGTTGTGGAGGACATACAACGACAGTTGGAATTCCGCAATGGAAAGGTTTGCCGCATGAGTTTCGAACGTAAGAACCTTATATATTGCGTTCGACAGACACCCGATAAGTTCGCCGAAATGGTACATATTCTGCGCAGCATACCCGGCTCTGCCATTGTGTACACCCGTAACAGGCAACATACACAAGATTTGGCCGAATACCTTATTCACGAGGGCATAACAGCCACGAACTATCACGCAGGACTTCCTCAAGTAAAGAAAGATGAACGGCAGGACGCATGGCAACACGACCAATATCGCGTCATGGTGGCTACCAACGCATTTGGCATGGGCATCGACAAACCTGATGTAAGGCTGGTGCTACACTTCGATATTCCAGATTCACCAGAGGCTTATTTCCAAGAAGCAGGACGAGCCGGACGAGACGGGAAGTTGGCCTACGCCGTACTACTTTACAACACGAAGGACTGTAAACAAGTCTTGAAACGTGTTGATGAAACCTATCCCGAAAAGAAATACATCCAGCGTGTTTACCAAGATATGTGCTACTACCTGGAGATGGCAATGGGCGACGGTACGGGCATCACACGGGAGTTTAACTTACAGATATTCTGTTATAAATTCAAACATTTCCCAGTACAAGCACACAACGCCCTGCTCCTGTTAGCCAAGGCTGGATACATTCGTTACACTGAGGACGACGAAATCATCAGCCGCGTTATGTTCACACTAAACCGCGACGAATTGTATCGTCTCAAGGAGCGGCCCGAAAAACAGGAACGAATCATACAAGCCATGCTTCGCAGATATAGTGGGATATTCTCCGAATTCATAAACATCGACGAATATGTTATTGCAAAGGATAGTGGCGTGGAATATAACGATGTCTATCTAAGCCTGAAAGAATTGGCACATTTGGGCATACTGCGATACATTCCACGCAAACGAACCAATTTCATTACCTTCGTTACCAGACGCGTCGAACAGGACGAAATTATCCTACCCAAGGAAATCTACGGCGAAAGAAAGAAACAATATAAGAAACGTATCGAATCAATGATTCAATACGTCATAGACCGAGACATTTGCCACAGCCGTTTCCTGCTGTCTTACTTCGGTGAGAAAAAAACAGAAAAATGTGGCCGCTGCGATATCTGCATGGAAGGCAAACCACCTAAGAAGGAAGAAGTCGAGGCCATACGAGAACATCTGATACAACAGCTGAAAGCAGGACCCGTAGCACCTCGCGACATTGATTCAACAGGTTATAACAAGGATCATTTTATTGCCGTAGCTCGAGATATGTGTTGTAACGAGGAAATCATTCTTGATGAGCAACAACGATTCATCTTGGGGAAAATAAGAAAGTAACAATAAAAAGAGAAGCCCCTGCGAGCGTTTGCTCACAGGGGCTTCTCCATGAAAAACGGCGGCTACCTACTCTCCCACTTACGCAGTACCATCGGCGCG
>CACZRZ010000240.1 GCA_902783655.1 uncultured Bacteroidales bacterium | reverse complement strand
GCCACCGCCACGAGGACTGCCCAAGCTGTGCCGGACGGGGTTATACGTTGAAGAAGGAGTAGCGTAGGCCTCGAAGATAGGCTGCATCTCGGAAAAATCAAACAAACATCTGCTTTTTCGCTCGATTTACACTATCTTTAACTTACGTTTTAGATACTCACGCTCGAAAATGCTCAAAAATATTTGGCATTTTACTCGCTTAATCGTATCTTTGCAGCCGAAAAACGAATGTGGACAGATTTGGGCTGCTTGCAACCACAATAAAAAATGCTAAAAAGGACGCATCGCGTCCACTGCATTCCCTACACAGCCTTCTCTACCCTGCATTCAATTTTGAATTGTATAATTTTAAATTGAACAGAGATGAATTATTTATTTACATCGGAATCGGTGTCGGAAGGGCACCCCGACAAAGTGGCAGACCAGATTTCGGACGCCGTGCTGGACAAACTGCTGGCATTCGACCCCGAATCGAAAGTGGCCTGCGAAACGCTCGTCACCACTGGACAAGTGGTGATGGCAGGTGAAGTGAAATCGAAGGCATACGTCGATCTGCAGCGCATTGCACGCGAGGTCATCAACCGCATCGGGTACACCAAGAGCGAATACATGTTCGAGGGCAACTCCTGTGGCGTGCTCTCGGCCATTCACGAGCAGAGCGACGACATCAACCGAGGCGTGGACCGCAAAGACCGCGAAAACCAGGGCGCCGGCGACCAGGGCATGATGTTCGGCTATGCCACCAACGAGACCGAGAACTACATGCCCCTCTCGCTGGACCTGGCTCACCGACTGCTCAGGACGCTGGCCGACATCCGTCGCGAGGGCCGCGTGATGACCTATCTCAGACCCGATGCCAAGAGCCAGGTGACCATCGAATACAACGAGCAGAACCAGCCCGTGCGCATCGACACCATCGTCGTCTCCACCCAGCACGATGAGTTCGCCAGCGACGAGGCCATGCAACAGCAGATTCGCGAGGATGTCATCAACATTCTCATCCCACGCATGAAGCAGGACATCCACGACGAGCACATACTGCGCCTCTTCAACGACCAAATCACGTATCACGTCAATCCCACAGGCAAGTTCGTCATCGGCGGTCCCCACGGCGACACGGGACTCACCGGACGCAAGATTATCGTCGACACCTACGGTGGCAAGGGTGCTCACGGCGGCGGAGCCTTCTCGGGCAAGGACCCCTCGAAGGTGGACCGCTCGGCTGCCTATGCCGCACGCCACATTGCCAAGAACATGGTGGCAGCCGGCGTGGCCGACGAGATGCTGGTACAGATATCCTACGCCATCGGCGTGGCCGAGCCCGTGAGCATCTTCGTCGATACCTACGGACGCAGTCACGTATCGATGTCCGATGCCGAGATTGCCGACAAAATCAAGTCGCTATTCGACCTTCGTCCCTATGCCATCGAACAGCGTCTGAAACTGCGCAACCCCATCTACGAGGAAACGGCTGCCTACGGACACATGGGGCGCGAACCGAAGGTGGTGACCAAGACCTACACCTCGCTCTACAACGAGACAAAGACCCTGGAGGTGGAGCTCTTCACGTGGGAAAAACTGGACTACGTGGACCGCATCCGCGAAGCGTTTAACATTAAAAAATGAAGAATGAAGAATGAAGAATTTGCTACCGCCTTTGCGCATGAGAAATAATTCTTCATTCTTAATTCATAATTTAGATTTCGCAAAGACAATGAATAACATCAAATCCGTGGCTGTCTACTGTGCATCCAGCACAAAGATAAAACCCATCTATTACGAGGTGGCCCGCCAACTGGGTCGCGGACTGGCCCTGCGTGGCGTGACTCAGGTCAACGGCGCCGGCAACATGGGACTGATGCAGGCTGCCAGCGATGCTGGCCTCGAGGCCGGAGGGCGTGTCATCGGTGTCATCCCCTCGTTCATGATTGAGCAGAACTGGCACCACACAGGTCTCACGGAAATCATCGAGACCATTGACATGGGCAGCCGCAAACAGACCATCAACGAAATGACCGACGCCGCCATCGTCTTGCCTGGCGGTTGCGGCACCCTGGACGAACTGTTTGAGATCATCACCCTGAAACAGCTGGGCGTTTACCTCAAGCCCATCGTCATCCTGAACGTCGAGGGCTACTACGACTATCTGATCCGGCACCTCGAACGCTCGATGGAGGAGAACTTCATGCGCAACGAGCATCGCGACATCTGGAAGGTGGCCACCACTGCCGAGGAGGCCATCGACCTTGTCTTCACCACACCGCTCATCGACGAAAGCGTACGGCGCTTTGCCAAAATCTAAAACACCATGCAGCCCGATTCGCTGACCACCACTGCCGACACCCTGTCGGGAAGCCCGGGGCTCGCCTCCGGACAAGACTCGCTGTCCGTTCGCCACGGCTTCAGCGTCTGGCGTATCTATCAGCAGATGCCGGGTTGCACACCGCAGCAGCTCGACTCCGCCGTCCAGGCCAACCTGCCCGTTCGCGAACGCTTCCTCAGCACCCGCCCCGACACCCTCTCGCTGCCCGGACTGCCCGGACGGAAAGGCTATGAGGTGACCCGTGCCCAACGGTTCGACCCCCAGCAGTATGCAGGCTTCTTCCGCGACAACACCAACCTCCATCCCGAACTGCCCTACCGCAACTTTGGCGAGAGCGCCGTCTCGCTGCCCTACATGCTCCGAAACGACAATCTGGTGACAGGTTCCTTGCTCGTGTGCCTGATTCTTCTGGTCTATGCCGTCAACAAGACGCGCCGCCAACTGGTGCAACAGACCAAGAAATTCTTCTTCGCCCCACGCCAGCGCTCAAGGATGTTTGCCGCCGAAACCAGCATCGAGAGCTCTTCGCGCCGCTACCTCTACCTTCAGCTCTGCATCTTAGGGGGAGTCATGATATTTGCCTATTCGCAGAACAAATTCGACAACTTCCTGGGCCAGCTCTCCCCCCGCATGCTGCTGTTCATCTATCTGGCCGGATTCTTCGTATGCATACTCGGAAAGCGACTCCTGATTTCGTTCGTCAACTGGGTCCTCTTCCCCAAAAGCAAACAAAAGACATGGAACGACATTTATTCTTACATTGTCTCTGTCGAGTCCATTGTCTTTTTCCCGCTTGCACTGGCATACGTCTATTTTCAACTATCCTACGAAACAGCCCTCTCTCTCTTCATTTTCATCTTCATTATCATTAAAATCCTACTCGCTTTTAAGACATATTACATCTTTTTTAGAAAAAGTTATGGTCTTTTCCATCTTTTTGTGTACCTTTGCGCCTTGGAAGTTATGCCTCTGCTCGCAATCTGGAAGACATTGGCAATCGTAACGGATAATTTGATAGTAAAATATTAGGACAAAAAGTAGGTGTAAGTCATGGTTAAAAAGATTCTGGTGTCACAACCAAAACCTTCTTCAGATAAATCTCCGTATTTCGATATAGAAAGGAAATATGGTGTAGAAATCGTATTTCGCCCATTCATCAAGGTGGAAAGTCTCACATCTCGCGAGTTCCGCGCACAGAAGATAGACATACTCGAACATACGGCAGTCATCTTCACCTCACGCCATGCCATCGACCATTTCTTCGGCCTGTGCAAGGAGATGCGCATCATCATCCCCGAGGACATGAAGTACTTCTGCATCACCGAGACCGTAGCTCTCTATATTCAGAAGTACGTCCAGTATCGCAAGCGCAAGGTATTCTTCGGCACAACGGGCAAAATCAACGACCTCCTGCCCACAATGGTCAAGCACAAAAACGAACGCTATTTCATTCCCATGAGCGATGTTCACAACGATGAAATCGAACAACTCATGTCAAGCAAGAAACTGCAGTTCACCCAGGGTGTCATGTACCGCACCGTCAGCAACGACTTTGCACAGGACGAACCCTTCGACTACGATATGCTCATCTTCTTCAGTCCCAGCGGCATCACCGCCCTGCTGAAGAACTTCCCCAACTTTGCCCAGAAAAACATTGCCGTGGGCACCTTTGGCGTGCACACCGCCAAGGCTGCCAAAGAAGCCGGACTAAGCGTGCAGCTCGAGGCTCCCACGCCCAAATATGCCAGCATAACCACAGCCCTGGCCGACTACATCAAGGAAGTGAACGGGTGAGAGTTGAAGATTGAAGATTGAAAATTGAAGATTGAAGATTGAAGATTGAAGATTGAAGCTACGCAAGGCGCAGCCTGATTTATGCATTATGCATTATGAATTATGCATTATGAATTACGCATTCCCTAAGTCCGAGCGACTTTGCAGCAAGAAGCACATCGAACAACTGTTTGCAGGAGATAGCCACTCATTCGCGGCCTATCCCCTGCGAGCCGTTTATAGGGAGCGCCCCCTTGCCTCTCAACCCACATCCCTCGCCCCCGCCGTCGTCCTCATCTCCGTTTCGAAACGCCGATTCAAGCACGCAGTGGACCGCAACCGCACCAAACGCCTCATCCGCGAAGCCTACCGGCTGAACAAGCACCTGCTGCTCCCACAGCTTGCCGGCCACAACATCGACCTGGCCTTCATCTGGATCAGCGACCAACTGAGCGACCTTGCCACCGTCGAGGCCAAGGTGAAGAACCTCTTGCAGCGCATCGGAGAGCACCTTTCTGCAATTGACAATTGACAATGCACCATGCACCATATCACACGCAACCCTTTTCACTTTTCACATCATACATTTCACACCATCGGTAGGGCCCTCTCGTTCTTACTGATTGCCCCCATCCGTTTCTATCAGCGCTTCATATCACCGCTGACACCCCCCTCCTGCCGCTTCACCCCAACGTGCAGCCAGTATGCCATCGAGGCCCTACAGAAACACGGCCCCATCCGCGGCCTATACCTTGCCATCCGTCGCATCCTCCGCTGCCATCCCTGGGGCGGCAGCGGCTACGACCCCGTGCCGGACTGAACTACCCAGCATCGGCGGCTACAAGGCCAGCAGCCAGTTGTAGGCCTCGGCCCGGGAAGCAGGCTTCCGCCCCACACTGCGCTCAAACATACGGTCACAGGCTTTTGTCGAGGCCTGTTCTTCAAGGGCGCCGACTCCATCATCAGCTTCTCATTCGCTATGATTCTGGGTGTCGTTTGCGGTACCTTCACCTCTATG
>CACZRZ010000239.1 GCA_902783655.1 uncultured Bacteroidales bacterium | reverse complement strand
GTCGCCTTCTTCGTAGCGGGAAAGGGACTTGAACCCTTGACCTTCGGATTATGAATCCGACGCTCTAACCAGCTGAGCTATCCCGCCTCCTTTTGCGTTTGCGGTTGCAAAGGTAGGCAGAAAATCTGAATCTGCAAAGAAATATGACGTTTTTTTTATTATTAAGGTTCATTTACTTCTATCATCGGCTTTTTCTTTGTACCTTTAACCACTACTCTCACTCGGATTTTCTCAAATGAATTTGGAAAATCGCTCGCTTATTCGTACCTCTGACCTTTGGTCGAAGATACTCTCACTCGGATTTTCTCAAATGAATTTGGAAAATCGCTCGCTTATTCGTACCTTTGCACCCGTTATTAAAAGTACGCGCACATACACATGAGAATCATTAAACGTTTGGATGCATTTACGATGAAAGCATTTCTGCAATTGCTTGCAGCGACGTTTTTCGTGTGTCTGTTCGTGTACATGATGCAATATACGTGGCGCTTTCTGGAAGAACTTATCGGCAAGGGGCTGTCGATGAAGGTGCTGGGGAATTTCTTCTGGTACATGGGCCTGACCTTCGTGCCTCTGGCTATGCCTCCCGGCATTCTGCTGGCTTCGCTTATTACGTTCGGCAATATGGGTGAGAAGTTGGAACTGCTCTCGATGAAGGCTGCCGGCATTCCTCTGCTGCGTGTATTCCTGCCCCTCGTGTTCGTCGTCCTGCTCATGTCTGGGGCAAGTTTCTATTTCCAAAACAACATTGGCCCGGAGGCCACGAAACAGTTGGCTGCCCTGCTGTGGTCGATGAAGCAGAAGTCGCCCGAACTGGAAATTCCCGAGGGAGAGTTCTACAGCGACATACCCGGTTACAACATCTTTGTCGAGCACAAGGACGGCAAGACAGGTATGCTGTATGGTGTGATGATATACACCAACACGAACACACAGGAGGACACACAAATTGTGCTGGCTGATTCGGCCCGGCTGCAAAGCACGGAGGACAAGATGCACCTGATGCTAACGCTGTATAACGGCGAGCGCTTCCGCAACATGGATGCCCGTTCTGCAAACATGATGAGGGCAGAAGTGCCTTATATGCGTGAGACGTTTACCCACGAGGTGGATCTGATAGAATTCGACGGAAACTTCAACGTCATGGATGCCACACTCTTTGCCGGCAATGCCCAGACCAAAGGGCTGAAGAGCATTTGGCGGGGCATCGACTCGCTGGAACATCGCATTGACAGCACCGGGCGGGCCTTGTACAATCTGGAACTGCGTGGTGTCATGCAGCGTGACCTCTTTATGAGAAGAGGAAAAGACTCTACGAACGTGGTGGCACGAATCGGCAAGACGGAACCTTACGATTCGCTCTATGTCCACCTGACGCACGATCAGTTGCAGAACTCCATACGCACGGCAACATCGAAGGTTCGGCAACTGAAGGCGGAATACGAGTTCCGTGCCCTCATCTCGGATGAGGAGAACCGTCAACTGCGCATCCACAAGGTGGAGCAGCACCGTAAGTTCACCTATTCGCTGGCCTGTCTCATCTTCTTCTTCATCGGTGCCCCTTTGGGAGCCATCATCCGTAAGGGCGGACTGGGGTTGCCAGTGGTGATAGGTGTCAGTATCTTCATCTTCTATTACATCGTAAACGCTGGAGGAGAGAAATTGGCCAAAAGTGGAACGTGGGACATCACTTTCGGCGTTTGGCTGAGCAGCATGGTGTTGGCGCCTATTGGCACTTTCCTTACTTACAAAGCCAATCAAGACTCAGCCGTGTTCAACATCGACGGCTACCGCATGTTCCTGATGCGACTGTTCGGACTGCGCGAATCGCGAAAGCTCAGCCGTAAGGAGGTCATCATCAACGATCCCGATTATCCTGCCTTGCACGACCAACTGCTCCAGCTGCAGTCCGACTGCAGGCAATATACCGAGGAACACAGTCTCATACGCATGCCCAACTACTGGAAGATATTCTTCGAGTACGAGGAAGACACGACTGTCATCGACATCGACAACAGGCTGGAATACATTGTCGGGGAACTGCATAACAGCAGGGACCGGTTCATCCTGGGGGCGCTGAACGAACTGCCCATACTGGTGCCGGATGCCCACACGCGGCCGTTCCGTAATGCAAGGCGCAATATGGCGGCTGGCATCTTTCTGCCCCTGGGTCTCTTCTTGTTCCTGCGCATCTGGCGCTACCGACTGCGGCTGTTGCGCGACATGAACGTCATTCAGGAGAAGTCGCAAATGATTGTTGACCGCATCGGGAAACAAAATTGAAAGCAAATAGTAGAGTAAAAAAGTAAAAGTCATAAATAAATATGGAGAAAGATATTGAACTGGCCATTGAGGACTTCCGGCAAGGCAAGTTTGTCATTGTGGTTGACGATGAGGACCGTGAGAACGAAGGAGACTTTATTACGGCAGCCGAGACCATTACGCCGGAGAAGGTGAACTTCATGTTGCAACATGGTCGTGGAGTACTCTGTGCCCCCATCACCATCAGCCGTGCACAGGAATTGCAGTTGCCCCACCAAGTGGAGGAAAACACCTCGATGCTGGGAACACCATTCACGGTGACCGTAGATCTGCTGGAGGGATGCACCACGGGTGTCAGTGCCCACGACCGTGCTGCCACCATACGCGCCTTGGCCGACCCCAACCGCAAACCTGCCGACTTTGGAAGGCCAGGACACATCAATCCCCTCTATGCCCAAGACAAAGGCGTACTGCGACGAGCCGGGCACACAGAGGCGGCTATAGACCTTGCCCATCTGGCTGGCATGCATCCTGCCTCGGCACTCATTGAGATCCTGAACGAAGACGGCACCATGGCCCGTATGCCCCAGTTGCAGGAGGTGGCTAAGAAGTTCGGTTTGCGCATCATCACCATCAAGGACCTCATAGCCTATCGTCTGCAGCGTGAGTCGCTGGTGGAGAAAGGCGTAGAGGCCGATATGCCCACTGAGCACGGACACTTCCGCATCGTGCCCTTCCGCCAGAAGAGCAACGGACTGGAACACGTGGCCCTGTTCAAGGGAGAGTGGAGCGAAGATGAGCCCATACTGGTCAGGATGCACTCGAGCTGTATGACGGGCGACATCTTCGGCAGTCGTCGCTGCGACTGTGGCGAACAGCTGCATAAGGCCATGGAACTCATCGAACACGAGGGCAAGGGTGTTGTCGTCTACCTTAGTCAGGAGGGTCGAGGCATAGGTCTGATGAACAAGATTGCAGCCTATAAGTTGCAGGAACAGGGCGACGATACAGTGGATGCCAACATCCATCTTGGATTCCGTCCT
Source organism: uncultured Bacteroidales bacterium (assembly GCA_902783655.1). GTDB lineage: Bacteria > Bacteroidota > Bacteroidia > Bacteroidales > Bacteroidaceae > Physcousia. The sequence continues at coordinate 6,077 of CACZRZ010000239.1, read as the reverse complement.
GATGAACGTGACTATGGTGTAGGTGCCCAAATACTGCGTAGCTTAGGTGTAGGCAAAATCCGGCTCATTACCAACAATCCTGTGAAGCGCGTCGGGTTGGAAGCCTACGGACTGGAAATAGTAGAAAACGTGCCTATCGTTATCGAGCCTAACGAATACAACCGTCGATATCTGGAGACAAAGAAGAATCGCATGGGACACAGGTTGTAAGTAAGAATTAAAAGTTAAGAATTAAGAATCAAAACTAATAATATGGAAACTTTATCTGAGAGACTTAACAGACTTTCGCCCAGCGCCACACTGGCCATGAGCCAGCGTAGCAGTGAACTGAAGGCACAGGGCATCGACATCATCAACATGAGTGTGGGCGAACCCGACTTCAACACGCCTGAACATATCAAGGAAGCTGCTATCCAGGCCGTTCGCGACAATTGGAGCCGCTACTCTCCCGTTCCTGGCTATCCTGGTCTGCGTCAGGCCATCGTGGAGAAACTGAAGCGAGAGAATGGCGTGGACTATACGCCAGCCCAAATCCTTTGTTCCAATGGAGCCAAGCAGAGTGTCTGCAACACCATCATGGCTCTCGTAAACGAGGGCGACGAGGTTATCATCCCTGCTCCCTATTGGGTCAGCTATCCGCAGATGGTGCTGCTGGCTGATGGCAAGCCCGTTGTCGTGGAGGCTGGTATCGAGCAGGACTTCAAGATAACTCCTGAGCAACTGGAAGCTGCCATCACGCCCAAGACACGAGCTTTGATTCTCTGCTCGCCCAGCAACCCCACGGGTGCAGTTTACAGTCGCGAGGAACTGGAAGGACTGAAGAACGTGTTGCAGAAACACGATCGTGTCATTGTCATTGCCGACGAAATCTATGAGCACATCAATTACATCGGAGAGCATGCCTCGATGGCTCAGTTCCCTGAAATCAAGGACCGCGTGGTCATCATCAACGGAGTGTCGAAGGCCTATGCCATGACAGGCTGGCGCATCGGCTTCATCGCTGCCCCCGAATGGATCGTGAAAGGTTGCAACAAACTGCAGGGCCAGTACACCAGCGGTCCGTGCAGCGTCAGCCAGAAGGCTGCCGAAGTGGCCTTTGCCGGTCCGCAGGAATGTGTGGAGGAAATGCGTCAGGCTTTCGAACGTCGCAAGAACCTCATCGTACGTCTCGCTCGTGAGATTCCCGGGCTGGAGGTGAACGACCCGCAGGGTGCCTTCTATCTGTTCACCAAGTGCAGCAGTTTCTTTGGCAAACGTGATGGTGAGCGTGTGATAAACACCAGCACAGACTTTGCTATGTATCTGCTTGAAGTGGGCCATGTGGCCACTGTCGGCGGCGATGCTTTCGGTTCTCCCGAGTGCTTCCGCATGAGTTATGCTACCAGCGATGAGAACATTGTAGAGGCCATGCGTCGCATTAAGGAGACGTTGGCAAGACTCAAATAATGCACAATTCACAAATCATAATTCATAATTAGCCTTCGGCGGGACTGAGAACAATTCTGCCACAGCGAAGCCAAATAATTATGAATTGTGAATTATGAATTATGAATTAAAGAAAGTGAATAAGACAAGACTGATACGAAACCTGTTCGTGCCACGTATGCATCAGCTCGACCGCTATGCTACGGATGCCGAGTACCTGCAACGTAAGGTACTGATTAACCTGCTGAAAAAGGGTAAACATACCCAGTGGGGAGCTGAGCATGGGTACGAAAAGGTGTTGGCCTACGAGCAGTTTGCACGGTCGTCGGGGGTCAACAGTTATGAGGAACTGAAGGACTACATCGATCGCATGCGGCACGGCGAGCGCGATGTGCTGTGGCCAGGACAGGTGAAGTGGTATGCCAAATCGAGTGGCACAACGAATGACAAGAGCAAGTTCATCCCCGTGAGCTACGATAACCTGCATGATACGCACTATCGTGGAGGCGGCGATGCTGTGACCTGGTATCTCAGAAACAATCCGCAGAGTCGCGTCTTCGACGGGCGCGCACTCATCCTGGGAGGCAGTCATGCCCCCAACTACAATCTGCCCCACTCGCTGGTGGGCGACCTTAGTGCCATTCTTATCGAAAACATCAATCCGCTGGTCAACCTGGTTCGTGTGCCTCAGAAGGCAACGGCCCTGCTCAGTGACTTCGAGGTGAAGCGCGACCGCATAGCTCACGAGGCCATGAACAAGGATGTCACCAACCTGAGTGGTGTGCCCTCGTGGATGTTGTCGGTTCTGACACGCGTGCTCGAAGTGTCGGGCAAGCCGGACATCAGTCAGGTATGGCCCAACCTGGAAGTGTTCTTCCATGGTGGTGTAGCCTTCACACCCTATCGCGAACAATATCGTCGCATCATTCCCAATCCGCGTATGCACTATATGGAGACGTACAATGCATCGGAAGGTTTCTTTGGTTTGCAGGATGATCCGAAAGACCCCGCTATGACGCTCATGGTGGACTATGGTGTATTCTACGAGTTCATCCCCATAAGCGACTTGGGCAAAGAGTCGCCTGCCATTGTACCTCTGTGGGAAGTGGAGAAAGGGTGCAACTATGCGATGGTCATCACAACCTCGAGTGGCCTATGGCGTTACCTGATAGGCGACACCGTGCGCTTCACCAGTACCAATCCCTACAAATTCATTATCACAGGCCGTACAAAATCCTTCATCAACGCCTTTGGCGAAGAACTTATCGTTGACAATGCCGAGCGCGGACTGGAAGTGGCCTGCAAGGCTACGGATGCTGAGGTGCGGGAATACACTGCCGCTCCCGTCTTCATGGACGAGCGCGGGCAATGTCGTCACCAGTGGCTCATCGAATTCGTGCGGGAGCCCAAGGACCTTCAGGCTTTTGCTCACCGTCTGGACCTTGCCCTGCAAACACTGAACTCCGACTACGAGGCCAAGCGCTACAAGGATATTACCCTGCAGCAGCTTGAGGTCATTCCTGCCCGTCCGGGTATGTTCGACGACTGGCTCAAGAAACAGGGTAAACTGGGTGGCCAGCACAAGATACCCCGCCTGTCGAACGACAGGAAGATAATAGAGGGAATAATGAACGAACAGCCCCACCCACTGACCTCTCCCAGCGGAGTAGGGGAGTAGTTACGAACCAGGTCATAAGCACCTTTGCAAATTTCGTAATTAGTATAATGAATATAGTACATAAGTTGCGAGCATATATACGTCCCTTCCTCGGAAAGGGATTGGGGATGGGACTTCTGCTTCTTATTGCAGGCTGTGCCAGTCTGGGCTCTCCCGATGGTGGACCGTATGACGAGAAGCCGCCAATGGTGGTGGAATGTTCGCCTGGGAACAAGGATGTCAATGTCGACCGCAAGAAGATAAGCATCCTCTTCAACGAATACATAAAGATGGAGAATGCCAGCGAGAAGGTCGTCGTGTCGCCTCCACAAATCGAGATGCCCAACATCCGTGCTGTGGGTAAGCGGGTGAAGATTGACCTCTATGACTCGTTGCAGGCAAACACTACTTACACCGTTGACTTCAGCGACGCAATCGTCGATAACAACGAGGGCAACCCGTTGGGCAAGTACACCTATTCGTTCAGCACGGGTGCCACCATTGACACGATGGAGGTCTCAGGTGCTGTACTCAGTGCCGAGAACCTGGAGCCTGTGAAGGGCATACTCGTGGGTCTGCATCCAGCCGATTCTACCTACGACGATTCGCTCTTTCGCACGAAGCCTCTCATGCGTGTGGCTCGTACCAACGGAAGCGGACAGTTCACGGTCAAGGGTGTACGACCTGGCAAGTATCGTGCCTTTGCCCTACAGGACATGGACGGCAACTACCGTTTCAACCAGAAGAGTGAGGTCGTGGCTTTCGACACGGCCATCTATGTCACCTCGCAGCGGCCCGACATCCGTCCCGATACCGTCTGGCTCGACACTTCTACTATCCAGAAGATTCGCATGGTGCCCTACATCCACTATTATCCCGACAACATAGTCCTGCGTTCCTTCCTCGAAGGCGGACAGGACAAACATCGGTTGAAGGAAGAACGCAAAACACCCGAATCGTTCACCCTATACTTTACGGCTCCGCAGGACTCGCTGCCACGCATCGAAGGCTTCGGCTTCGATGCCGACAGTGTGCTGTTGCCTGAACCCTCAGAACACAACGACACCATAACCTATTGGATTACAGATACCCTCGTTTCTTATCCCGATACGTTGGCCTTTGCCCTTACCTATCTCGACACCGATACACTGGGCGTTGACCAGTGGCGCACTGATACACTGGAACTGGTGGCAAAGGACACCCACGCCAAACTGGAGAAGGAACGCTTGAAGAATAGCGAGGACTGGGTGAAGGATCGTGAGAAAGCGCTGAAGAAAGGAAGGGCTGTCAATCCCAACGAAGAGAACCCTTATGAGGTCACCTACATGACCATGCAGGTCTCGCCAAGTGGCGGCATATCTCCCGACCAGAACATCACATTCACCTTCTCCGAACCCATTGCCCAGGTTGATACCTCACGCATACAATTCCTGATGAAAGTAGATACTCTCTTTCTTCCGGCTCCTTATCTGTTTCAGCCCGTTGAGGGGCAAGTGCGCCAATGGCGTCTCTATGCCGAATGGGAGCCGCAGGCCCAGTATAAACTGGTGGCCGACAGTATCACCTTCCTTGGAGTCCTCGGACACTATGCCAACAACGTCAGTCAGGAATTCCGTGTCCGTTCGCTCGACGAATTCGGAGCCATCTTCGTCCACCTAACCCACATTGAGCCTACCGACAGTGCCGACTACCTTGTGCAGTTGCTTAACAAGAGCGACAAACCCGTGGCCGAACTGGTGGCCAACAAGGATGGCCGTGCCGACTTCTACTATCTGAAGGCTGCCGACTACTACATGCGGCTTATCGTCGACCGCAACCGCAATGGTAAGTGGGACACTGGCGAATACAGCACTGGCACCCCACCTGAGGAGGTTTACTACTTCCCGCAGCCTATACCCCTGAAGGCCAAGTTCGAGATAGAACAGGACTGGAACCATCTGGGTATTCCCCTCACCAAGCAGAAGCCCAAGGAAATCACCAAGCAGAAGGCTGACAAGGAAAAGACCGTGAAGGACAAGAACCGGAAGCGAGAGGAAGAGAAGAGGAAGGGGAAGTAGATTTAGGATTTAGGATAGAGGATTATATTAAAACATTAAAAACGTAGACTATGAAGAAATGTATGCTCATACTGCTGCTGTGCGCAGCCCAATTATCAATTCTCAATCCTCAATTCTCAATCCTCAAGGCCCAGTGTCCTGTCCAGAACACAGCGTTCCAGGACGGCGAGCGGTTGGACTACAAGCTCTTCTTTAACTGGAAATTCATCTGGAAAACCGCAGGCTCAGCCACACTCACTACACGCAAGTCCACCTATCAGGGCCGTTCCGTCTATCAGAGCGACCTCATTACACGCACCTCTGGCCGCATCGACCGCTGGTTCTGTATGCGAGACACCTTGCGAGCCATCGTCAGCGACGACATTGTTCCCCTCTACTATCACAAGGCTTCTAACGAAGGAGGCAAGAACCGCTTCAACCGCATCACATATAACTATCAGGGCGGAAAGACGCAGACTCACCAGTTCTACCGTAGCCCCAAAGGCAACATCACCGAAGTGGATAACCAAGTCGTGGGTTGTGCCTACGATATGCTCTCCATGATGCTGCATGCCCGTTCCTACAATCCCAATCAGTTCGCTGTGGGACAACGCATTCCCTTCCAATACGTCGACAATGCCAACCTGAAGACCGAGACGCTCATCTATCGCGGCATTCGTCAGTTCACCACCGAGGATGAGCATCCCATCACCTACCGTTGCCTTGTGTTTTCCTATGTCGAAAAGAATGAGAAGGGCAAGGAGAAGGACGTTGTAACCTTCTACATCACCGACGACCTGAACCACATTCCTGTCCGCCTCGATCTCTTCCTACGCTTTGGCATCGCCAAGGCCTATTTGCAGAAAGCCACAGGCCTTCGCAATGCCCAGACGAGTATCGTGAAGCAGAAATAAAAACGTTCTTATTCCCAGCATTCCAGTTCGTCTGCCAACTCCGGC
>CACZRZ010000238.1 GCA_902783655.1 uncultured Bacteroidales bacterium | reverse complement strand
GCCCTGCTCAACGGCTCCGGGGAATACGTAACCGTTGTTGTAGTCGGTGTGCTCACCGATGAGGTTGATACGGCCGGGAGAGGCATAGACGTTTCCAGTGCTTCCGTCGAAGTGCTTGATGAAGCGACTCCGAACATCTTCGATTGTTAGTTTCATTTTAGACCCCCTCCCCGCTCCCCCTTTAGGGGGAGAGTAGAATGGTTTGTGGGGAGGTATTCTACTTAGATGTTATTGTTAAATGTTCGTATGTTCATGAGTGACTGCTCCCCCTCGCTGACAGAGAGGGGGCAGGGGGGTGAGTCTTAGTCCACGGGAATATCCGTATTCACGTTCTTCGAGCCCCAGAGCGCGTAGTAGAGGATGTAGGCGGCGCAGAACAGGGGTACCCAGTAGGAGGTGAGGTAGGAGCCTGTCCAGTCGGCCACGAGGCCCTGGATGCCCACCATGATGGCGAAGCCGCAGACCATGGTCATGAAGGCGCCGGAGGCGATGGCGGTGTACTTGCCCAGGCCCTCGGTGGCGAGGTTGAAGATGCCGCCCCACATGACGCTGGCGCAGAGGCCGACGAGGAGGAAGCAGAAGATGCCGACGGGCACGTCGCCCCAGAGGACTGCCATGTTGGTGTAGTCGATGCCGGGAACGCTGACTGTGGTGGTGGTGGGCAGGTAGATGCCCAGGAGGATGAGGATGACAGCCGAGGTGCTGACGAAGGTGATCATGGCCTTGGTGCTGACCTTACCGCCCACGCTGGCTCCGATGAAACGGCCGATGAGCATGAAGAGGAAGTAGATGGAGGCCAGGGTGCCTACGTAGGCAGCGTCCATGCCGAGACCCGGAGTGGGTGCGTCGCCGGCTGCGGTCAGATACTGGAGGATGTAGCCGGGGATGCCCATCTCGACGCCACCGTAGAGACCGATGGCGAGGATGCCGAGGTTGAAGTGGCGGAAGGAGAAGGCGCTGTGCGGGTCTTTCTCAGTCTTCTTGACGGCTGCTGCCTGCTGGGGTTCCTCGATCTTGGTGAAGAGGATGACGATGAAGGCGATGACGAAGATGGCGAGGGCAATCATCAGGGCAGGTGTGGCATCGGAGATCTTGGCCTTGGCAGCGTCGCCGATGAGGGCACCCATGATGATATACACGGCAACGGCAGCGGTGGAGTTGAACACGCCACCGGTCTGGATGAGCTGGTTGCCCTTGTTGCCACCGCCTCCGAGGAGGTTGAGCATGGGGTTGACAACGGTGTTGAGGATGCACATGCAACCGCCGGAGATGAGGGCGCCGATGAGGTAAACCGCCATGCCGCCCCAGCCCGAGAGCCACTGGACGATGATGCCGGTGATGCCCACCAGAAGGCCGACGAGGGCAGTGCGCTTGTAGCCCCAGTGCTTAATCATGAGGCCTGCGGGGAAGCCCATGACCAGATAGGCCATGAAGTTGCCGTAGTTGCCGATCATGGCCATGAAGTTGGTGGTTCCGAACTGGTTCTTCACGATGACGCCCATGGGCGAACAGAGGTTCGTCACGAAGGCAATCATGGCGAACAGGGCTATCATGACGATGATGGCGCCCCATTGTTTCTTTTCTTGTTTCATAAAGACTCCCTCCCCGCTCCCCTTGAGGGGAGAGTAGAATGTTTTGTGGGGAGGTATTCTACTTTTGTGTTATTATTATGATTTCTTTTGTTTATTGTGGCTGTTCCCCCTCGCTACGGAGTGAGGGGGAAGGGGGGAGTGAGTCCGTTTATTTGTCCGTTCCGAACTTGTAGATGGTCTTCTGGGTGTAAACCTCGCCTGGACGGAGCACCACGGAGGGGAAGTAGGGACGGTTGGGGCTGTCGGGGAAGTGCTGTGCCTCGAAGCAGAGGGCGGAGCGGCGTGGAGCCGTAGCGCCAACCTGCAAGGGATAGCCTGTGGCCCAGTTGTCGCTGTAGAACTGTACGCCGGGCTCGGTGGTCCACACTTCCATGGTGCGTCCGCTGACGGGTTCCGTCATCTCGGCAGCCAGGCTGAGTTCGCCGGGTTCCTGTTTGTTGAGCACGAAGCAGTGGTCGTAGCCGGCACCGTTCTTGATCTGGACGTCATCGGCATCGATGTCCTGGCCTACGGGCTTGGGTGTGCGGAAGTCGAAGGGAGTGCCGTCGACCTTGAGGATTTCGCCCGTGGGAATGGAGGTGTCGTCGATGGGCACGAAGTGGTCGGCATTGACGCGGAGGATGACGTTTGTGGCCTCGGGCGTCGGGTTGGCGATGCCGGAGAGTGAGAAGTAGCCATGGTGAGTCATGTTCACGATGGTCTTCTTGTTGGTCATGCCACGGTAGTCGATGACCAGTTCGTTGTCGTCGGTCAGTGAGTAGCGCACCGTCATCTTCAGTTCGCCGGGGAATCCTTCCTCGTAATAGGCAAAGATGTAGCGGAGGACGAGTTCGCGCTCGTTGATCTGCTCAGCATCCCAGACGCGGGCATGAGCTCCGGTGGGACCGCCGTGGAGGGAGTTGGGTCCGTTGTTGATGGCGAGGGAGTATTCCTTGCCGTTCATGACGAACTTGCCCTTGCAGATGCGGTTGCCGTAGCGACCGATGAGGGTGGAGAGGAAAGGTTCGGGACTGTTGACTACGTCCTGGATGTTGTCGTGGCCCTGGATGACGTTGGCAAACTTGCCGTTGCGGTCGGGTACCATAATAGACACAAGGGCACCACCATAGTTGGTGATGTCTACTTCCATTCCGTTTTCGTTCACAAGGGTGTACAGGTCAGTGTCTTTGCCCTGTATTTTTGCCTGAAAATCTTCGCGTTTCAGGCCCGAGATGTGTTGTGGTGTCATTGTTTTTTAGAGTTAAGTTTAATGAATATTGCCACAAACTTAACAAAAACTTTCGAAGTGTGCAACGTTTCGGGCCAAAAAGTAAGAAACTTTAATTTATTTTTGCAAAAAGGTGAGCAAGTCGGCCACTATAAAGGACGAACCGCCGACGAAAATCCGGTCTTCGGGCGATGCTTCGCGGAGGGCAGCCTGGTAGGCCTCGGCAACGGTGGAATAAGTGTCGCCGAGGAGGCCGAATTCCTTGCCGATGGCGGCGATGTTTTCTGCCGGCATGGCGCGCTTGACCGAAGCCTGGGTGAAGTAGTAGATGGCCTCGCGGGGGAAGAGGGAGAGCGACGTGCGGACGTCCTTGTCGCCGACCATGCCGAGGACGATTCTGATTGAGGATTGAGGATTGAGGATTGAGGATTGATTGTAGATGCTGCGTAATTGCTCGGCGATGTATTGGAGGCCGCCGGGGTTGTGGGCAGTGTCGCAGACAACGGTGGGGCAGACGTGGAGCTGCTGCCAGCGCCCCATGAGACCTGTCAGCGAGCAAACGTGGGCAAAGCCTTGGCGGATGGGCTCAAGACCTAAGGGTTCCACGGTTTCCAAGGCTCTCAGGGCTGCCAGTATGGTGGCGGTGTTCTTTTCCTGGCAAAGGCCGCGGAGTTCGGCATGGAAAGTGCCGAAGTGGCGCGTTTCGTAGGTTCCGTCTGTCCATCTGACGATTTCGTCCTGCTCGTCGGCAAACGTGATGGGGGCGGACATTTCCTCGGCCTTCCTGAGAAAGACATTGCGCACCTCCTCGTGGCCGTTGGTCTCGCCGATGACGACGGGAACATGGGGTTTGATGATGCCGGCTTTCTCGCCAGCAATCTTTTCCAGCGTGTCGCCCAGGAGCTGGGTGTGGTCGAAACTGATGTTGGTGATGACGGAGAGGAGGGGGGTGATGATGTTGGTGCAGTCGAGGCGCCCGCCCAGACCGACCTCAATGACGGCGATGTCCACCTGCTGTTCCTTGAAATACTGGAAGGCGAGGGCAGTGGTGAGCTCGAAGAACGAAGGGCAGAGGGGTTCGAAGAACGCCCGTTCCTGTTCCACGAAGTCGATGACCCGCTGTTCGGGAATAGGCTCTCCGTTTACGCGAATCCTTTCGCGGAAGTCCACGAGGTGCGGACTGGTGTAGAGGCCCACGCGATAACCAGCCGACTGGAGGATGGCCGCCAGCGTGTGGCTGACCGAGCCCTTGCCGTTGGTGCCTGCCACATGGATGGTCTTGTAGGCACGGTGCGGATGGCCGAAATGTTCGTCCAGAAGGAGTGTGTTCTCCAATCCCTCCTTATACGCACCAGCCCCGATGTTCTGGAACAGCGGGGCAACGTTGAAGAGGTAGTCGATGGCATCCTGATAGGTGGCCCCACCCCCTTGCCCCTCCCGAGGGAGGGGAGTAGTCACTGTTGCTGGTATTTTGTTGTCACCTCTCATCTTTAGATTGTATATACACCCCTCCTTCGAGGTGCCCATGTACTCATTTTCGCCGGAGGCCTAATTATGAATTATGAATTGTGAATTATGAATTGTGAATTATGAATTGTCCACTTAATTAAAGAAGCTCTTAAACTTCTCGAACACCTTGCTGCGGCACGAGTCCGAGGGGCGGAAGTTGTCGCTCTTGGCGAACTGTTCCATGGCCTGCTTCTCGTCGTGGCTGAGAGTTTCGGGGATATAGACGCTGATGTGGACGATGATGTCGCCGTAGCCGTAGCCATAGCCCTGTACGGCAGGCAGTCCCTTGCCACGCAGACGGACCACCTTGCCAGGCTGTGTGCCAGGTTCTATCTTGATACGTGCCTTTCCGTCGAGGGTGGGAATCTCCACGGTGCCGCCCAATGTGGCTGTGGGCACGTCGAGCAACAGGTTGTAAACCAGGTTCTGCTCTTCGCGCACAAACTCTTTATGCGGCTGCACCTCGATGAACACCTGTATGTCGCCGGAGACGCCGTTGTGCTTGCCGGCATTGCCCTTGCCAGGAACGGTGACGACCATGCCGTTGGCCACGCCAGCCGGAATCTTTACTTCGACGACCTCCTCGCCTGTGACTACGCCTTCGCCATGACATTTCGTACACTTGTTCTTGATGGTGTGGCCTTCGCCGTTGCAGGTGGGGCAAGCCTGCTGGGTCTGCATGCGGCCGAACATCGAGTTCACGGTGCGCACCGTGTAGCCCTTGCCGCCGCAGGTGGGACAGGTCTGTGTCTGACCGTCCTCGCTGCCGCTGCCGTGACAGTGGTCGCAGGTCACCGACTTCTTCACCTTGAACTTCTTGGTCACACCAGTGGCCACCTCGTTCAGCGTCAGGCTGACCTTCAGACGGAGGTCGCTGCCGCGATAGACTTGCTGTCCGCCGCGATTGCCTCCGCCGCCGAAGCCGTTGCCGAATCCTCCGAAGTTGAACTCGAAACCGCCTCCGCCCGTGCGCCCGCCGAAGATGTCGCCGAACATCGAGAAGATGTCGTCCATGTTCATGCCGCCACCGCTGAAGCCGCCGCCCATGCCGTTCAGACCTTCGTGGCCGAACTGGTCGTAGCGGGCACGCTTCTGCTCGTCGTGCAGTACATCGTATGCCTCGGCAGCCTCCTTGAACTTCTCCTCAGCCTCTTTGTTGCCGGGGTTGCGGTCAGGGTGGTACTTGATGGCCATCTTCTTGTACGCAGCCTTTATCTCTTGTGGTGTGGCGTTCTTCTGCACGCCCAGCACTTCATAATAATCCCTTTTAGCCATTTGCTTGGTTCAATTAACCTTTCTTTTTTATCTTCTTCTCTCTTCTCTTTCTCTCAGATGCCCACAACCACCTTGGCAAACCGCAGTACGGTGTCGTTGAGCATATACCCCTTCTCGGTGCAGTCGATGACCTTGCCCTTGAGTTCGGGCGTGGGAGCGGGGAACTGGGTGACGGCCTCGTGGAAGTCGGTGTTGAAGTCCACGCCCTCGGTCTTCATCTGTGTCACTCCCTGGGCCTCCATCACCTTCAGGAACTTCTTGTAGATGAGGTCGACGCCCTCGCGCACCGCATTGACGGCGTCCTCCGTGTCCTTTGTCTTCTCCGTGCCCTCCGTGCTGTTTCCCATGTGGGCGAGTGCGCGCTCCAGGTCGTCGATGACGGGCAGCATGGCCTCCAGCACCTTGCGGCCTCCGTTCAGGATGAGCTCTGCCTTCTCCTTGATGATGCGCTTGCGGAAGTTGTCGAACTCTGCCTGCTTGTACAGGCGCTCCTTCTCCAGCTCTGCAATGCGGGCCTCGGCCAATGCCAAGCGGTCCTCGATGGTTCCCTCCTGAGCCTCTTCGGCATCGGCAGCCTCCATGTCAGCCTTCTCGGTATCAGCCTTTTCGGTATCAGCCTTTTCAGTATCGGCATTCTCCATGTTCACCTTCTCTGTGTCCTCTGCCATCTCTGCGTTCTCTGTGATATTTTCTTCTTTCATGATGTTTGAATGTATTTTATTACGCTTTCTTCATTACAAAAACCTTGCCAATGCGGCATTGTTGCCCGACGTTTTGCTCTTCTGTGCCAATATTGCATACTTGAGATGGGGCGTAAGTCCAGTAAATGCGTTTCATGTGGATGTCCGTTCGGCATAGAATCCGTTCCGCCCGAGCAGGATATGGGCAGATGTCGCAGTTTTCTGACATTACGTCGGATTTTTCCTTCCTCGCGCGCGAATACATTATATATATTGTCGCTTCCCAGGATGTATAAAGTTGCTTGCCAAGGCAAAATAAGCGATGATGATGCAAAAAAAAAGGGAAAAAGTTGTATCGCATAGATTTCTTTCTTAACTTTGTACGCAAACTATGTCATAAAAAGCGAATTATATAGTATATTATGTGGTGGACACTGATATCATATTCGTTCTCCAGTCTCCTTTGGGGGCTGCTGATGGCAGTGGGCTTGATGGCAGGTCTGGTGCTGGTGGTTCGACTGTGCTGCGGCCAGCGTCGGTTTGTGCCATTGGGGTATGTTGCGCTGGGCGTGGCCTTTATATTGCTGCTGATGCAGACGACATTGTTGTGCGGTGCCCTTCGGGTTCGCAACCTTGTGAATGACGTTGAGGCGCGGGTGAGCGGAATTGTGTCGGAAAATGTCTCGTTGGTGAGTAGCAACCTGTCCCAGACGGATGCCGGAGAGGCTGTTGAGGCCCTGGTGAAGGAATATCCCATCTTGACATCGTATGTCGATGCGGCGGCTTTGGCTGGACACACGGTGGAACAAGTTCCTCACATCGTGGGAGATACAATACGCGCAAGCCTGTCAGAGTTCATCCATTGGCGCCTGTTCTGGGGTGGACTGTTCCTCGTACTTGGGGTGGTGGCTCTGGCAATGACGGCTCGCCGCATGGCTTCTTCGGGAGCAGGGTGGGGCGAATATGACACATCTGGAGAAACGTCATATAGTTCGTCTTACGATAGTGACTACACGCCTGACTACAGTTATGAATAGCCTTTCTGTTGAAAATAAAAATTAACTAACATAATACAAAAACATCTATGGAAAACCATCTTATTATCGGACTTGGCGGTACAGGCGGACGCGTGCTGGCCGCATTCAGGAAACTTATGTTCGAGAAGTTCGACGGCGATGTGAAGCCTAAGGACATGTGGATCGATTACCTGTACATGGATTCCAGTGAACAGGATTTGAAGATGCGCGACCCGGCACAGTGGAGCATCATGGGCAAAAGCATAGCCCTGGATGCTGACTCGGTGGTACGTATTCCGGCTGCAAACTTGCGTGCCTATGTGGAGAACCGCAAGCAATTCCCGTATCTGGAACCCTGGCTGGGCAACAGCGAAGACTGGCGCAATATCATAAATGATCCTAAAATAGGCGAAGGCGCAGCAGGACAGAAACGTCGCCTTGGACGCCTGCTTTTTGCCAACGGTTCTCCTGAGTTCAATAAGATGGTAGGCGTGAAGGCTCAGAAACTGAGCTACAACCCCGAAGGCAGCAAGATAACGTACCATGTAGTGGCAGGTTTGGCTGGTGGTACGGGTTCGGGAAGCATCGTGGATGTGGTTGCCCAGTTGCGCCGCCAGTTCCCCAATCAAGCCAACAACAAGATTCTTCTTTATCTGCTCCTGCCCGAAGAGAGCCCCAATCCCGCATGGGCCAGCACCGACAACTATCAGCCCAACGGCTATGTGGCTTTGGGAGAGTTGAGCGCTATGGATTTGGGAGTGTTCCGTCCGTGGAACGTCAGCGAGCGCGACTATGATGTGGAACGTTTGAAACTGGAACTGCCTTTCTATTCGGCCTATCTCGTCACAGACACCAACCGTGCCAATGTGCGGTTTGACGTGGGCAAGGTGATGCCTGCCACAATAGCTGAACTCATCTACCAGAAGACCGTAGGCGTTGCCCTCAGTGATCGCAAACTTGGCGAGGGAGGTACGGAAAGTTCGGCTCATTTCTTCAATAATGTGGAGAAGGGCGAGAATCCTAAGTATGCCGACTACGACACACCTCACTGCTTCAAGTACAATGGCTTTGGCATCAAGCGCCTGGCCATTCCCGAACAGGAAATCAAGGAATACTTCGGCTATTCGTTTGCTAACCAGGCAGTACTGAAGATGATGTTCAACAACCTGTCCCGCGAATCTGGCTTCGTGGGTGAGGCTCCTACGAATGACGACTATGCCTTCGTGACCAAGCCCGACCAGCAGAAGAAGTGGAACATCACTCGTGCACACCTGTGTCTGTCGCTGCCCATCACACCCGAAAATAAGAAGGAAGGCTGGAAGAGCATCAACGACGAATTCGGCGTGGTCGATGATATGCGCAAGAAAGTGATGGCTGACGAAAACCTGAAGCATGCCGACAAACTTATAGCTATCCGGAATCTGGCCAAACGCTTCTATGACAAAGATTTCCGTCCCATTGCCGAGGCAGGCATGAATGGCGTAGAAAACTTCTACGACAAAAAGGCACGCTATGGACGCGAACCCATTGTGAAGCAGATAACCGAGGCCATCAACGACGACCTGCTGAAGTTATGGGAGAATGGCGACAAGTCGCTCTGCCAGCTCAGTGGCATCGTAAAGACTCTGCTTGACTATCTGGAGCAGGAAAAGGCCAATCTGGAGAAAATGGGCGCCAATGCACAAGACGAAATCAAGAGGCGCGATGCCTTGATGGACTCTATTAACAAGGACTGGCAGTCGATGGGTATGCTGAGCCGCGGAGCAGCAGCACTCGGTGTGAGCAACAGCAAGGATGACCTTTCGGCACGCTACGCATCTGCCGTTAAGGAAAAATATATCTTCATGGCATGGCGTGCCAGCTATGAATTTGCGAAACTGCTTATTGATGACTTGAGCCGAACGCTACAGGTGACGAAGGGCGATATCGATTCAACCCTCACACAGTTCCAAGCAGCGCAGGAGACCCTGCTGGGTGCTGTCAATAGCCGATGCATTGCCGAAAGCGAAGAGAAGCAGAGCCTAAAAGGTGTGGTCATCAAGAACTATGACCCGAAGAAGGTGCAGGATACCGTCTCGGGAACTATCACCAACGAGCACGACAACAAGGAGCGTATCAAGTTGATGATGGCCAGCCTCATGGGTATGCTCAATCCCGAAAAGCGTAACTTCCGCGAGGTTGCCGACAAACTGAAGGCCGGCAATGTCATCGCTATGGTGGAGGACGAAGGGCAGAAACAGGCCAATATATTCTTTGCCAACGAGGTGGGCAAGGATTATATTCCCAACTACGAGAAACTTATTGGGGTGAACATCATTGAGAAACTGGAGAAAGAATTTAGTGGAAACGATGAAGGCCTGAAGGAAAAACTGGCCCGGCTCGTACGTCATGCAGCCATTACCAACAAGCATAACGAGGTGGAGGTGAACATGGGGCCGAAGGTTCGTTCCAGCATGTTTGTCATTCTGCCTGATTATGATCAGAATCCCGCTTTCCTCCAGAAGGTGGAAGACCTCATTAAGAGCCTGACTAAGGAAGGCGAAGTGAAGGTTTCGCGAGGAGGCAATTCGAACGAGATCGTCATTATTAACCTCGAGACCAACCTCACTCCGCGTTATCTGGAGGTTGTGGGCAAACTGCGTCAAAGCTATGACCGTTTGATGAACTCGAAGCAAGGCAAGGTGGCCCGTTTCGAAACTCAGTTGGAAGACTACGAGGGATTCATTCCTATGGGTATGAACGAGTGTATTGAACTGCATAAACTGCCTTCACTCTATAAACCCACTGACCGTGAAGTGCCAGAAATCGAGAAGATTCGTGCTTCTCTGGGCGGAAAGAAAGAACAGCAGGAACCTGCCGGCGGCAGCACAACAACTGCCAATACGGGCACCACTATGCCGCCTCCACTTCCAACAGCTTCTTATTATGTTGCTCTCAACGGGCAGCAAGCAGGTCCTTTCGATATGCCAACTTTACAACAAATGGCAGCACAGGGGACACTGACACGGCAAACACTCGTGTGGAAGAATGGAATGGCTGGATGGACAGCTGCGGGCGATGTTGCCGAACTGGGCTGTCTCTTTGCTACTAACACGCCCCCGCCACTTCCACCGATGGCTTAATTGATAGGATTTTGAAATAAAAATAATAAAAAACAATGGAAAGAAAAGGTATTTGCAACAATGTGGGAATCTGCAGTCAGGTAGGTAAACCGCAAGTGATAACTGATGACGATGCTGAGTTCGTATGTTCTGAATGTGGTGAACCGCTGGAACCTTATAAGGAGGAAGAAGGTGGCAAGAAAACCACCACTGGTGGTGACGGCACTTCGAAGCCTAAAGGCAAACTCATCGGTATGATTCTCTGTGCCTTAGTGGTCCTGGGCGGTCTGGGCTATGGTGGCTACAGTATTTACGACTCTAACCAAAAGGCTAAGCAGGAGAAACTGGAGGCTGAACGTGCTGCTGCTGAGGCTGATGCACAACGCCAGGAGGCCGAGGCTGCTGCTGCCGAAGCTGAGCGCCTGAAGGCTGAGGCTGAGCAAGCTCTGCAAGGTAGCGAAGAAGAACGTGCAGCCGAACTGGCTCGTGTGAAGATGCGTGCCGACTCTGTGCTCACTGCCAACGAGAAGTTGATTACCGACAAGGCTAAGACTTTGAAAAAGGAGGCTAAGGAGAAGATTGAAAGCCTGGTGGCCGATTTGCGTGCGGCTGTTGAGGCCGAAGATGTAGCCAAGATTTACGAACTGGAGAGCGCTATCAATGCAGCTTGGGTAGGTGCAGAGAAGGTGACCACTGGTGGCGGTAATACCATCAATCTTGGTTGGGGTACCTACAGCGGTCCAGTGTCGGGCGGTAAGAGTGGCATAGGTGGCGAAATCTCTGTCACCAAGACCTATACCATCGACCTGAAGAAGGCTTCTGGCGAGACCGTGACCGTAAACCGTGGCGACAAGATTGTGAATGCCAAGGTCGAGAATGGACAATTGCGTCAGGGCGAGATTCGCTTTGCCGATGGTACACGTAAGTTTGTTTCCGGCCTCTGATTTAATGTATAGTTCATTGCTCGGACTTGTTCGCTTGCGAAGCAAAGAGGAGCAAGAATTCAAAATGCACAATGCATAACTGACAATGTTGGGCCGACGCCACATAATCTTCTGGGCACTTGTGCTCACGATGCTACAAACAGGTCAGGCGATGGCGGGAAACCGCTATCGCACTGACCTGCTGCAGCGTATGGCTGAGGCATTGACTGCGAATGAACGGTTGGACACGTTGCCTGAAGGACGATACGTCGGTCTCCTGCAGTACAAGACACATCCCGTCACTGTTGTCGTTGCGGACAGCACTGTCGTACACATCGGTTATTCGTTCTTCTCCGAAGAGTTGCGCGAGGCAATGCCTTCGCCAGCCCTCGATTTCGTGGAGCGTTACCCTCTCTGTCTCGACCTGCCTTTGCAGCGCGAACGCAGTGTGGCCCGTCATCTGGACGAAGATGGTGTGTTCTTTCGTGGTGGCAATATGGCCACCCTGCACGAAGTGGCCAGCGACACCACGCTGTCCGTCTCCGTGGAGAACCTGAACGGCAAGCGATATACAGTCCATTGGATGCGAGATGGCGAAGATCGGTTGGCTGTGAATTTCCCCATCGAATACAACCTGCTGGCAGGCACAAACATGGGCGAGAACGAACGCCGCCTTCTGCCCGATGTCGTTCGTTGGAGTGCGGCGCTGCGCGAAGCCGAGAAACCCGATACAGCCCTGTTGAAGCCCACGTTGCAAGGACGCTACTTTATTCTGCCCGGTGAGGATTTTTATTTGCCCCAGATTAATGCAAATCGTTACTACGAGCGCGTTGGACAGGACTATTTGCGACTGCTCTGCAACACCAATTTGATGACAGAGAGCATTGCTAACTTGTTGACAACGGGGCAGCTGGAGAACGACTATACATTGGAAATCCGACTGGTGAAGTATGGCTTTGCTCAGGACACCGTAAAGGTGCGCCTGAACCAGTGGATTAACTATTGTTTGGATAACGGCTGCAAACCCTACTTCGGACTTATCGGGATGAATGATGGAGTGGCCGATTGTGAACTGATCATGTGGAACCCCGACATGGGATACATCCATCTGATGCGCCTTACCTTTGATGCTTTGACGCTGGACGATAGGCAAGGACTTGTCTCCGGACGCCTGAACAGCTTCGTCGGCACAACGAAGGTGAAGTATTTGTTTGACGAAATTAAATTGTGATGAACGTAAAAAGATACATGATGTTGGCAGGTGCTGCCCTGATGGCCTCGATAGCTATGGCGCAGAACACCAGCAAGGAGATTAACGACATTAAGCGTAACGAGAGTTACATCTATGCTGAGGCCACCGATCGTGATGCCGAAAAGGCTTTCGGAATGGCCCGGGATTTACTGATAAGCTTCATGGTGGAATATGCACAGGGAGAGCGAGAGTTGTCCGACGACGACCATGAACTGATAAAGAAGAATGTTGACCGCTTGCAACGTATGCAGATGGCACGTGGAGAGCAAATGCGTGTGTTTGTTTACATTGCGAAGACGGATGTCTTGTCAACTGCAGCATCTTCACCGCAACCCAAAGTCGAACCTAAGCCGGAGGTGAAGGCTGAGCCGAAACCTTCAGCAAAGCCTGAAGCGAAGGTGACACCTGCGCAATCGAAACCGCTTTCCCAGCCACTTCCGCAGACTATGGCAGGTTCTTGGCAGGAGAAAGTCATCAACGACCTGTTGGCATGTGAGACACTGTCGCAAGGAAAGGCCATGCTCAATCGATTGAAAGCAGAATATCGTGTGAAGCGGACAGGTTATATGAGTACATGTACAGACCCTGCGGTTTGTTATCTTTTGGTTGGTGATGCGGAGGGCAAACTGAAGACGGTACTTAGCCCAGGTGACGGACAGCGTACCAACCTGCGTACAAAGGCAGCCGATACGTTGGACAACTATGATGCCAATACCGCCATCTGGTTTATGCTTGCGAAATGAGATAGAAAATGCATAATATAATAATGTATATAGTCATATGAAAAACCTAAAATGTAAATTTCTCAGTGCTCTCTGTCTTCTCTGTATGTTCTGTACAACAGCTACAGCACAGAATCAGGTGAATGTAGAAATCTCTGACGGCATTTCCAATGCCTCGTTGAAGCAGCGCATCGAGACACAGCTGTCACGCTTGCTGACGGCTGTAAATACTGCAGAAAGTCAGTCGGCAGACGTGAACTTCTCGGGAATCAACATCAGCGACATGGCTTCACAGAGTCTGACTTCTCTGTGGGCCAATGCCCGTTTCCGCTGTGTCGACGACGACATTGTGGAGCATGGTCTGGCCTTGAAGCGCAACGGACGAATCTTCCAGTATCAGGTACGAAACATCCCTGTGGAGATGGTCCCCCTGGACGAGGCATACACCGACGACATCAATCAGGAGGTGAACATCTGCTTCGACCTTACCGGAAAGATTGTCGACTTCAACATCTCGATGGACACTCAGACGTACACACGCTTGATGCGTGAGGGCGCAAGCATCGAAGATGCCGATGAACGTTGGCAGATTATCAAGTTCTGCGAGGACTTTGCCGATGCATATCGTCGTAAGGACTTGAAATATTTGGAGGCAGTGTTCAGCGATGATGCATTGATTGTAACGGGTAAGGTGGTTATGCGCATGAAGCCCGAGATTGGCATCGCCCAAAAGGACTATGAGTACACTAAGCAGACAAAGACTCAGTATCTGTCCAACCTGCGCCGCGTCTTTAACAACCCCAAGACGGGTACGGTGAATGTGCAGTTCAAGGACTACAACATCAAGCGTCACGGTTCCAAACCCAACTACTATGGTGTGACTTTGGTGCAGGACTGGGCCACCGACTCCTATAAAGACCAGGGTATCGTGTTCCTCGTATGGGACTTCACTGACAAGGAGAATCCCAAGATTCAGGTTCGTACCTGGCAGCCTAT
>CACZRZ010000237.1 GCA_902783655.1 uncultured Bacteroidales bacterium | reverse complement strand
GGCGGTGCCATCGACGCACGCTTCATGCCTGCCATCCTGAAGGGTGTCATGCAGCGCATGGAACAAGGTCCGTTGACGGGCTGCTACGCTCGCGATGTGCGCGTAATAGTATATGATGGTAAGATGCACCCCGTTGACTCCAACGAACTGTCCTTCATGCTGGCCGGTCGCCAGGCCTTCGCACAAGCCTTCCGCGAGGCTGGTCCGAAGATTCTGGAGCCCATCTACGACGTAGAGGTATTCGTGCCGAGCGACAAACTGGGCGATGTGATGAGCGACCTGCAGGGCCGTCGTGCCATGATTATGGGCATGACCAGCGAGGCCGGCTACGAGAAGCTGACCGCCAAGGCTCCCCTGAAGGAAATGTCGTCGTACAGCACCGCACTGAGCAGCCTGACGGGTGGTCGTGCCAGCTTCATCATGAACTTCGCCAGCTACGAACTCGTGCCTGCCGACGTTCAGCAGAAGCTCATCAAGGAACACGAGGAGGAAGCAGCCGAATCTTAATCCCGACGATGCCCTCCGTAATGCAAAAAAGTGCATAAATAGGGCTCAAATCGTTAATAATGTTAAAAAGGGAGCGCGAAATGTCGTGCTCCCTTTTTTCGTCTAAACATTTTTCACTAACTTCGCAACATGAAACGAAGAACAATAATATGAAACGCTCCGTACTCTGGATCATAAGCATAGGCATTGGCATCAGCTTCGTTGTCCTGCTGTTGCTGCAAGGGCAGTACACACAGATGATGGTGAAGATGCGCAAGGACCAGTTCGACGAAAGTGTGAAGCGTAGCCTCGACCAGGCTTCGCACGACCTGGAGCGCAACGAGACGTTCAACTACCTGGAGGGCATCGTGTCGAACTACGTCGAGGAACTGACCCAGGTGGACGACGACGATGCCGCCCCTCACAGCAACAAGGTGCTGGGCAACCCCTCGCTGCTGGGCGTACAGCGGTTCGATACGCTGAACATGATGCCCCGCCTGTCGTTTGGCATAGGCATGCAGCAACGCTCCACGATGGGCGTCTCGAACCAACAGTTCCAGATGGCTGTGCGCAATGCCTACCTCTACCAGAAGAATATCCTCGACGAGGTCATCTACAGCATCCTCTACAGCGCCAGCGAGAATTCGTTCGAGGAACGCATCAATACAAAGGTCCTGGATGCCAGCCTGCGTATGGCGTTGGAACAAAACGGTGTGACGTTGCCTTTCCACTTCACCATCAACACCAGCGACGGACGCGAGGTGTACCGCTGTTCCGACTACGACGAACGCGGTTCGGACTACACCTATACGCAGACCCTCTTCCGCAACGACCCGTCCAACAAGATGGGTGTCGTCAGGGTGCATTTCCCAGATCGCAACAAATATGTGATGGGTGTCAGCCGTCTGATGATGCCAGCCATGATATTCACCCTTGTGCTCTTCGTGCTCTTCATGTTCGTCATCTATCTCTTCGTGCGCCAGCGCAAGATAAGCGAGATGAAGAACGACTTTGTCCACAACTTGACCCATGAGTTCAAGACCCCCATTGCCAGTTTGTCGCTGGCCGCGCAGATGCTGGCTGACGAGAGTGTGAAGAAGTCGCCTGCCATGTACGACAATCTGGGCAAGGTCATCGACACCGAGACCAAGCGTCTGCGCTATCAGGTGGAAAAGGTGCTGCAGATGTCGCTCTACGACCAAAATAATATCGCCCTGAAACCCGTGGAACTGAATGCCGACGAACTGGTGGAGAACGTCATTGCCACATCGTTTGCCCTGAAGGTGGAACGTCTGGGCGGACTGGTTGAACCCTTGCTCGAAGCCGATAACTCCAACGTGTACTTCGACGAGATGCACCTGACGAACGTCATCTCCACCCTCCTGGACAATGCCGTGAAGTATCGTCGCGAGGATGTTCCCCTGCACCTGACCGTGCAGAGCCGCAATGTGGGCGACAAGTATCAGCTGAGTATTCAGGACAATGGTATCGGCATCAGGAAGGAGGACCAGAAGCGAATCTTCGAGAAGTTCTACCGTGTACACACTGGCAACCAGCACAATGTCAAGGGCTTCGGCCTGGGCCTGGCCTACGTGCGCAACATGGTGCGTCAGCACAAGGGCTCCGTCAAGGTGGAGAGCGAAGTAGGGCAGGGCACCACGTTCACCATAACATTACCAACACTGAAAAACTAAAAATTCAACCCATTGAAGATTGAAGATTGAAGATTGAAGATTGAACATTGAGCATTGACTATTAAGCATTAAAATTAACATCTAAAAATATAATTATGACTATGGAGACGAAACAACGAATTTTGTTATGCGAGGACGACGAGAGTCTGGGCATGTTGCTGCGCGACTATCTGTTGGCCAAGGGTTATGAAACCGAACTCTATCTCGACGGCGAGGCTGGCTACAAGGCCTTCATGAAGAGCCACTACGACATGTGTGTGCTCGACGTCATGATGCCTAAAAAGGACGGCTTCACGCTGGCTCAGGAGATTCGTGGCGTGAATGCCGAAGTCCCTATCATCTTCCTGACGGCCAAGAACCTGAAGGAGGACATCATCGAAGGTTTCAAGATTGGTGCCGACGACTATCTGACGAAACCCTTCTCGATGGACGAACTGGTGTTCCGCATGGAAGCCATCCTGCGTCGCGTCAAGGGACCCCAGGCACCCATGCCTTCGCAGTACACACTGGGTAAGTTTGTCTTTGACACACAGCGCCAGACGCTGACCATCGGCAACGAGCAGCAAGCCAAGCTCACCACCAAGGAGAGCGAACTGCTGGCCATGCTGTGCGCACATGCCAACGATGTCCTGCTGCGCGAACTGGCGCTGAAGAGCATCTGGGTCGACGACAACTACTTCAATGCCCGTTCGATGGACGTGTACATCACCAAGCTGCGCAAGCATCTGAAGGCAGACCCCACGCTCGAAATCAATAATGTGCATGGGCGAGGCTACAAACTCATTGTTCCCAATGGCGTGACAGTCAAAGAATAAGAAACAAAAAAAGGAGCAGGGGCAGCGATTCGTTTCGCTGCCCCTGTTCCTTTTTGTTTGTGTGTACCTGCGTTATTCCTTTATTCTCTTCGTAATGAGAATGTGAGCAATGAGGCCGGCAATAATCAGGCCCAGACCTGTGAACTGTACGGGGTTGTAGTCAACCCACTCTGCAAAGTAGCTAACTAACAGCACCAGTGCGCCCAGCACGATGAGCAGGATTCCAATGTACTTCTTCATGATAGTATGTTTTTTAATATTAATTCTCTCTTATGGACATATTGCATAATCCACTGCAAAATAACATAAAAAAATCGACATCGCGAAACTTTTCTGCCAAAAAAACATCTATCGGCCCTCTTTTTATGTCAAGAACCCTTCGGAAGTCTCGTGCATCTGCTCTCCAGAACGCTTTTTTATCCCCTTTGGTGCCCTTTCTTCGCACACCCGTCATGCATTGTTGAGTCACCTTCTCATTGGGGTGCTATCCATGTTAAATAATTAAAAAAACAGTGGAGAAATATGAAATAATCGTGGATTTTGCTTAAATTTGCCTCGTTGTAGAGTATATTAAACCTTAAAGTACCATATTATGAAGCACATTCCCGTTTTTTTGTTGGCTCTATGTCTCTCATTGCCAGGCTTTCTGTCGGCTCAGGAATGGGATCGTGAGAAATATCCCGACTACAATCCTAATGGATATACTCCCGAACCCAGTCTGATAAAATATGGTCATGCCACCACACGCAAGAAGGCACGTGCCCTGGCCGCTGCAGCGGGCTTGCCCGACCATGTCAACAATGCGCAGACGAAGTTCTTCCCACCCGTCATCAACCAGGACGGCGGTTCCTGCGGATCGGCTTCGCGCATCTACTACATGTTCACCCATGAGATAAATTCGTATCGCGACGTTGACGGCAGCACCATGGACCACAACTATCCGACCCACTTCGTGTGGCTGCTGACCTACGGCAACTCGTCGAAGGACGACTTTGTGACGAACGTGGGTGTGCCATCCTCCCAGACCTACGGAGGCTGCACCTACAGCCGCATCTATGGCAACTACGACTGGAACAGCGAAGTCTTCGGCTGGATGCAGGGCTACGACAAATGGTTCTCGGGCTTTGCCAACCGCATGACCACACCCACGCAGGTGCCCTATAACCTGGGCACCGAGGAGGGCCGTCTGGCAGCCAAATCGTGGCTCTACAATCACGGCGGCGACAACTCGTTCAAGGCTGGTGGTGTGATAGGCCTGGGTGTGGCCTCGGGCGGCAAGTGGGAGCGCATTCCCAAGACCGAGCGCAACGACGAGATAGGTGTCACCAATATGTATTATGTCAAGGCTTGGGGCGAATCGGTCGACCATGCCCTGACGATGGTGGGCTACGACGACCGCATCGAGTTCGACCTCGACGGCAACGGCATCTACGGCGAGGAAAGCAAGGATGAGGTGGGCGCCTGGATTATCGTCAACTCGTGGGGCGGCTGGTGCAACAATGGATTCATCTATTGCCCCTATGCCCACGCAGGTCCGGCGTTCAAGAACGGCAAGCTCAATGGCTGGTGGACAGGCGAGCTCTACCACACCCGCAAGGACTATCGCCCCCTGCGCACCATCAAGTTGAAGATGGACTACACGCGGCGAAGCGAAATGCTGTTGCAGGCAGGCATCAGTGCCGACCTATCGGCCACGAAGCCCGATGCCGTCATCTCGATGGACCACTTCAAATATGCCGGCGACGGACACAACGGCGACACACAGCCGGCACCCGAGACGCCTATGCTGGGTCGATGGGCCGATGGCAAGATGCACAAGGAGCCCATGGAGTTTGGCTACGACCTGACCGACCTGACCAGCGGCTTCGACCGCAACCAGCCCCTGAAGTATTTCTTCATCGTCAACACCCGTTCGTGGGGCGAGGGCGAAGGGCACATCTACGGTGCCAGCATCATGGACTACGAACACGACCGTGCAGGCGTGGAGACACCTTTCGACCTGGGAGAGACGGGGCAGGTGGAGGTGAAGAGCGCAGGCGAACAGACCATCATCAGTGTCATTGTCTATGGCGCTGCCTTCAACACTCCCGAGAACTTGGTCGTCGCCTCGGACATGCTCACCTGGCAGGCTCCAGTCACATCGGGACATAAGCTGCAGGGCTATGCCATCTACCACGATGGTCGGCTCCTGGATAAGGTCGATGCCGCGACATGCAGCTATGCTGTCACCGCTACGGGCACCTATGGTGTGACCGCCTTGTATGAGAACGGCAACGAAAGCAGCCAGAAGACCGTCTCCACACCTGTCGAGAAGCAGGAGGAGAATCTGGTGACGAACTTCAAGAAGGGCGGCTTCATCATCCCCGACATCTTCAATGCCAAGTACGATGAGTGCACCATCGAGTACTTCATCAAGCCGAATAGCATGATTAACTACAACAACATGTTCGGGCCGGGCTGGGGCACCTTCTACGCCCACTGCAACCAGGGCGGCACCATGTCCGTGGGCTGGAACACCGGCGGACACCGCATCGATGCCTCGTCGAAATCGCTTTCCTCAAGCGCATGGACCCATGTGGCCATCGTGGTCAAGGGCAACAACATGAAGCTCTATTTCGGCACCGACCAGGTGGGCACCATCACCAGCAATACGTTCCGCGGCATCGGTGGCTTCGGCAACCTCGAGTTCAAGAACGGTGGCAGCAACTATCAGGATGCCTCGTACGATGAAATCCGTATCTGGAACCGTGCCCTCACATCGACCGAAATCAAGGCTACGTACAATCGCGAGTACTATGGCGACATGATGCCCGACGGACTGATGGCCTACTACAAGGGCGACATCGTGGAACAGAACGGAGCCCCCTATCTGCGCGACTGTGTGGGTGGTCACCATGCCCTCATCACCAATGCCAACTACCTCTGTGAGGTTCCTGCCCGTCAGCCCAAACTCTATCGCCCGAAGGACACGGAGAACGAGCTTGCCATCAACGAACCCTCCGAGGCTCTCCGGGCCAATGTACCCGTCGTGCTCAGTGCCAAGCGCAGCATGGGCATCCGTTCGCTTGCCTGGAGCGTGCCTGCCTTGGGCATCGAAAACCTGCGTGTGGCTCAGCCCACAATCACCTTCCCCAAGGCCGGGACCTACGAAGTCAGCTGTGTCGGTTCCGACTATGAGGACGACGGCCCCGACGGAGTTGCACGAGAGGTTTCTGCTACGTGTTCTGTCGTCGTGGGCGAGGCTCCCGAACTCGATGCTTCCTTCACGGCTACTGCCTCCGATGTGGCCAGCGGCGACCGTATCAGCTTCTCTGTCCGGAATCCGGTCTCGGGCTATGCCTATCGCTGGCTCATGCCCGGTGCTGATGTAGAGACGGCAGGAACGCTAACGGCAGGAGCTGTCTATCAGGGTGCCGGCACCTACGAGGTTACCCTTGTCGTCACCGCTCCCACAGGCGAAGAGGCTCGCCAGAGCATGACCATCACCGTCAGCGAGGTGGTTCCCGTGGCCGACTTCGACATCAGCGAAGCCGTTGTCCTGAAGGGCAGTCCCGTGAAGCTCGTCAGCACTTCCCGACATCGGCCCACCAGTCTCCAGTGGACACTGGCCGGCACGGTGCAGAAGACCATCGTGAACGGTGCCGAGACATTCGACTTCACCCCCGAGGAACCAGGCATCTACAACATCACCCTCAAGGCCACGAACGACAAGGGTTCTGACAGTTTCACACAGAACAGGGCCCTCATCGTCACAAATGCCGACAGCCAGAACGGACTCAACTTCACCCAGTCCGGTGCCTATGTGTCGATGTCCAAGCCCATCTTCGAGGAAGAGACTACGCAAGCCCTGACCCTCGACTGGTGGATGAATCCCAGCAAGCTTGTCGACTATTGTCTGGGCATCGGCGAGAGCACCAGTTCCTTCCTGCTGCGCACCGACTCGAAGGGTGTCATGTATTTCCACAACAGCAACAAGAAGGTACAGAGTGGCGAAGGCTATGTCGTTGCCGGCGAATGGCACCACTATGCCATAGTCTATAACAAGGGAGCCGTCAAGTTCTTCCGCGACGGTGAACTGGTAACCAATGTCAGCAGCGGTGCAGGCTCCACTCTGGCCCGTCCTGCCACCTTCTGCCTCGGAACCTCGTCGGCAGAGATGACAGGAGCCGCCATCGATGAGTTCCGTGTGTGGCGGTGCACGATGTCGAGGAGCAACATCCAGGGGCTCTGCAACCAGCCCCTCGAGGACTATGAGGAATACATCTCGGGCGGGCATGTCAACTACCATCTCTGCCTCTACTATCCCTGCAACCAGACAGGTGGCGATGTCGAGGACATAACCTCCAACGGCAACACGGGCCGGCGCATAGGCTTCGGTCCCGACGGCGATGCCTGGGGCCTGTCGAGGGGTGTCTTCTGCCTGAACTTCGGTTCGAAACAGCCCGATGTTGTCATCGACGGCATCGAGGATGTGGAAACCATTCAGAATTCAAACTCCAGAATTCAAAATGAAGTTTACGACCTGAGTGGTCGCCGCATCACGGGTACTCCGAAGCCCGGCCTATACATTATAGACGGACGAAAGCGGGTAATTCGTTGATGGAATAAGCATCGCTGCTTAACAAACGAAATCGGGAGGACAACTAAGCCCTCCCGTTTCATCACTTCCACCAGTTTCCGTCCAGCTTCGGGTCGCCCAGACCGGCCAGGCGGAAGCCAGCATTCAGGTGCTGGACAGGCACTTCGTAGGGCGGACAACCCGTTTCCACGCAGGTCATGGCGGCCAGCATCATGGCGGCCTGTCGCTGTCCAGGCTTCGTCCACAGGGGAGCCAGTCGGACGTCGTCGGCACGGGTGCGCCCCATCAGCTGCAGCACACGGGCCACGTAGGCCGTAGTGTCGTTCTCGCAAGGCGGAGCCCAGCGCTGCACCACATTGTCTACAGCCCAGGGGCGTCCACGCTGGGCAAAGTGTCGGGCATACGATTTCAGCAGCTTGGCGGCTGCTCGGTAGCCCCACGTCTTGTTCAGAAACTGGCAGAATACCAGGTCGGTACGGTTCTCGCGGGACACCAGTCCCTGCCATTCTTCGCCCGTACGGCGAATGTTGAGCGGATTGTTGTTCCTCCATCCGCGGGAGGCAGTATAGTTTCTCATAGTTGTTTTGTATTTTGATTTTGAATTTCATTCGGAATTGCTCACGCTCGGCAATTGATGCAAGCATCATAGCTCTCGCTTAATCGCAATTTTGACCAAATGACCTTGACCATTTTGACCACGTTCAATTTTTATCTTTTATCTTTTAATTTTTCTCTTTTATCTTTTACTTTTTATCTTTTAATTTTTATCTTTTCTCTTTTAATTTTTATCTTTTATCTTTTATCTTTTAATTTTTATCTTTTCCTGTACTTTCCATCGTCAGTCAGAAAAATCAGTCCCTGCTTGCGCCAGTTCTTCAGCATCTGCCGTACGGTGTTGTGATTCACGTTGGCACCCTTCACGGCTACCGATTGCTGCATAGCCTGCTCGAACGTGAACTGCGGGTCAAGTCGCTCAAAAATGGAGTCGTTCTTGCCTCGCTTCTGTCGTTCGCCGTTCAGGTAGCCTGCATAATTGCGGCTCGCGAAGGCGTTCTCTATGCGGTCGCGGAAGAAGTAGAGGGCGTTCTCCAGGAGCGAGTCGGCCAGTACGTCGTAGACCTCCATCATGGTGGGTGTCTGCGCCTTCAGCAGCATTCCCTTCCACAGTCCGGGTTCTTGCTTCAGGCGTAGTTCGGCACCGCTCAGTCCGTGCTTCTGAATCAGTGTCTCGCAGACCTTGCAGAGCATCAGGCAACAGGTCATTCGCTGGGCCGTAACGCAGACGCGGAAGCGCTGACGGGCACGGGTGCGGTCGTCGTTTTTCATCGTTTCCAGTCGGATGCGCTCCACCCACTTTCTACCCTTCGCCTCCAGTTTCGGCAGCACCACCTCGCCCGCCATCAGGGGCAGCAGATGGGCCACCTGCTGTATGCGATCGCGCTGGCGGTCGGTCAGTACGTGGGGCGTATCTTCCAGCGGTTTAAACGTGTTGTCGGGGGTGCGTGCAACGGCAATGCGGCTCTGGAAGCCGTCGGTGTAGTTCGACACCACGCGGTAGAGGGCATCGGGTGTGCCACACATCGTGACGTTCCACAGCAGCTTGTCGATATGCACGTTC
>CACZRZ010000236.1 GCA_902783655.1 uncultured Bacteroidales bacterium | reverse complement strand
ATAGAAGCCCACGTTCAGGCCGTCGGGCTTCACGTTGCCCGAGCCGCAGGTGTTGTCGCCGGCATCGCTATAGATGCCAGCCTTCAGGCCCAGCGAGTGGATGTAGTCGACCAGTGGACGCATGCCCGAGGGGAACAGTTTGGTATTGAGGCGGAGATTGCCGTCCTCGCCACGTCCGTCCCAATAGCCGTCGTCGATGTTCACGAACTGGTAGCCGGCCTTCTGCAGTCCTGTGTTGTGCATGGCATCGGCCTGTTGGCGAATCAATTGTTCGTTGATGTTCAGTGCAAACGTGTTCCACGAGCTCCAGCCCATGGTAGGTGTGCGCTGGGCAGTCGCTGTCAATGATAGTCCAATGCAAAAAGTAAAAAGTAAAATGTAAAGCAATACTCGTTTCATGGTGTTTAATTTTAGTTATGCATTATTGTTTTGATTAATTATCTCTTTCTCCAGGTCCTCTAACAATTTGATATCTTCTGCGTCGGCTAATTGTGCATCGATATGCCTACGGTTTATATCGAATTCCTGATAGACTTTGTGGACAATAGTCTCCATTTCAGTGTTTGAAATGCTGCCTTTTCCTTGTAGAATATCCTTATCTTGGAAGGTTAAAAGACCATCTACATTTTGACGCCAATATTGAAGTGTGAGGTCGCGACGCCCTTTCACGCGTTCTTCCGCACTGGTGAGGAAGATGTCTACGAGGCGGTTCAGGGAGTCAATCTCATCGCTTTGTAGATAGTTCTTGGCCACAATAACATCACCTTTACGTACGATGCTTCCTTTCCATGTGGTCAGCCCCATATTGGGTTTTGTAGCATCTGCCCGAGAGACGATTAGCTCTGCCGCTGTTTGATGGGTGACAGCATAAAGCAGTTTATTCTGTGTTTCTGCAAAGAACATTTGAGTGGCTTTGTCCGTCTTGTCATAATCGCTGCTGAGTGCAAAGAGGTTGCGTACTTTCTGGTAGAATCTTTTTTCCGAAGCCCGTATATCCCTGATACGTGCCAGCAACTCATCGAAATAGTCTGGCCTACCGTCGGGGTTCTTCAGCCTTTCATCATCCATCGTAAAGCCTTTGACCAAATATTCTGTCAAATGCTCTGTTGCCCATTGGCGGAACTGGGTACCACGAATACCTCGCACCCTGTAGCCTACGGCAATAATCATTTCCAACGAATAGAAGATGACGTTATAGTTCTTTCCATCTGCGGCAGTAGTTAAGTAATTCTTAACAACTGAATTTTCATACAACTCCTTTTCTTTTAGAATATTAGCTATGTGCATGCTGATGTTTGGCTTCGAGGTGGCAAAAAGTTCTGCCATCTGTTGCTGGTTCAGCCAAATCTTCCCGTCTTTGGCATAGAGCGCCACAGATGCTCGTCCGTCAGCGGTACGATATATGATGATATTCTGTTCGTCGTTCATGGTTTGTCAATCTTCAATTCTCAATTCTCAATCCTCAATTGATTCAATGTGCCTCCAGCCAATTGTTGCCCCAGCCGCAGTCGGCAACGAGGGGAACGCTGAGGGAGATGGCACGTTGCATCTCTTCGAGGACGATGGCCTCTACCCTACTCCGCTCTTCGGGCAGGACTGAGAAGTTGAGTTCGTCGTGAACTTGCAGAATCATCTTGCTCCGTATGCCCTCGGCCTTGAAGCGCTGGTGGATGCGAATCATCGCCACCTTGATGATGTCGGCAGCAGTGCCCTGAATGGGGGCGTTGATGGCATTGCGCTCTGCGAAGCCTCGGACGGTGGCATTATGGCTGTTGATGTCGGGCAGATAGCGGCGGCGTCCGAAGAGTGTGGTGACGTAGCCCTGTTGGCGGGCCACCACCTTGGAATCCTCCATGTAGTCGTGAACCTGTGGGAAGGTCTGGAAGAAGCCGTCGATGAGCATCTTTGCTTCGTCACGAGGAATATCCAGTCGCTCTGCCAGACCGAAGATGGTGATGCCGTAGATGATGCCGAAGTTGGCACGTTTCGACTTGGTACGTTCGTCGCGGGTCACCTCTTCGATGGGCTTCTTGTAGATGTTGGCAGCGGTTGCTGCATGCAGGTCCTTGCCTTCGCTGAAGACGCGAATCATGTTCTCGTCCTGCGACAGATGGGCCATCACGCGAAGTTCAATCTGGCTGTAGTCGGCAGAGAAGAACAGACAGCCAGGCTCTGGAACGAAGGCTTTGCGGATTTCCTTGCCGTCCTCGCCTCGGATGGGAATGTTCTGCAGATTGGGATCGGAAGAACTCAGTCGTCCTGTGGCGGTTATCGTCTGGTTGAATGAGGTATGGATATGTCCCGTTCGGGGATTAATCAGTTTGGGAAGGGCTTCGATGTAGGTGCCGATGAGCTTCTTCAGGCCACGGTGTTCCAAGATGTCTGCCACTATTTCGTGCTTGCTGCGCAGTTGTTGCAGCACCTCCTCCGAGGTTACGTACTGTCCCGTCTTGGTCTTTTTTGCCTTCTCCATAATCTGGAGTTTGTCGAAGAGAATCTCGCCCACTTGTTTGGGCGAGGCGATGTTGAACGGTTCGCCTGCCAACTCGTAGATGCGGCTTTCCAGTTCGTTCATGCGGTTGGTCAGGGCGGTCGATGTCTCCTGCAGCGAAGCCGTATCCAGGCATACGCCGTTCATCTCCATTTCTGCCAAAACAGGCATCAATGGCATCTCTATATTGTAAAAGAGGTCTTCGCATCCGAACTTCTTCAGTTCGCCTTCCAGTTTATTCTTCAGTCGCAGTGTGATGTCTGCATCCTCGCCGGCATATTCGTAAACCTGGGCGGGAGTGAGGTCGCGCATCGAGCGTTGGTTCTTCCCCTTGGGCCCTATCAGTTCGTCGATGTGGATGGTCTGATAGTCGAGGTAAATCTCCGCCATGTAGTCCATGTTGTGACGAAGTTCGGGCTGTATGAGGTAGTGAGCAATCATGGTGTCCCACATCGGTCCTCGGAGTTCGATGCCATAGTTGTGAAGCACCTCGAGGTCGTACTTCAGGTTCTGTCCCACCTTCAGCGTCTCTGCGTGCTCATAGACGGGTCGGAAGATTTCCACCACTCTTTGAGCCTCGTCGCGTTGGGCAGGCACAGGGACATAGAAAGCCTCGAACTCACGGACGGCGAAACTCAGGCCCACCAGTTCTGCATCAATAGCCGAGGTGGAGGTGGTTTCTGTGTCCAGGCATACCGTTTTATTGGCGAGAAGAGCATCGCACAGCTTCCGCATTTCCTCCTCGCTATCGACGAGTTTATAGTCGTGTTTGGTGGTATGCAAGGTCTCGAAGTTGATGACGTCTGTGATCTTTGTTGTACTCTCCATATCAAAGCCGAAGAGGTCGAGCTGGTGGCTGACAGGTTTCTGCACCGTTTGCTTTTTCTTCAGCACACGTTCGGCGAACGACTTCATCTCCAGTTCGAGGAGCAACCTGCTGAGTTCCTCCTCGTCGGGCTCCACCAGTCGCAGTGCTTCCATGTCGAGTTCGATGGGCACATCGCGGCGGATGGTGGCCAGGAAGTACGACATGCGGATGTCCTCCGTGTGCTCCTCCACCTTTTCGCGCAGTTTGCCTTTAATCTCACTGGAGCGTGCTATCAGCTGTTCCACATTGCCAAACTCGTTGATGAGTTTCACAGCCGTCTTCTCCCCCACCCCAGGACAACCCGGGAAGTTGTCTGCCGAGTCGCCCATCAGGGCCAGGAGGTCGATGACGGCCTCGGTGGAGGGTATGCCGTATTTTTCGCAAACCTCGCGCGGGCCCATCGTTTCGTAGCCGCCTCCGTGACGGGGCCGATAGATGAAGACGTTGTCGCCCACCAGTTGTCCGTAGTCCTTGTCGGGTGTCAGCATATAGGTCTCTATGCCCATCCTTCCTGCCTTGTCTGCCAGTGTCCCTATCACGTCGTCGGCTTCAAAGCCATCCACTTGTAGGATGGGGATTCGATAGGCACGCAGCAGGTCCTTGATGATGGGCACAGCCCGGCGTATGTCCTCCGGGGTGGCCTCGCGCTGGGCCTTATAGTCGGGGAAGGCCTCGCTGCGGAAGGTAGGTCCGCTGGGGTCGAAGGCCACTCCGATGTGTGTGGGCTGCTCTTTGGTCAGCACCTCGTTGAGGGT
>CACZRZ010000235.1 GCA_902783655.1 uncultured Bacteroidales bacterium | reverse complement strand
TTGCATATGTGACAGTGGTATGGAATACAGGAAGCTTCTGTAATTCAGCAGTAGACTGTTCATTGCACTCATATGTAAGAGCAACATCGTGTTGCTCTTTTTTCTATATAAATATCTGTATAAACAAAAAATGCAGCCATTTCTGACTGCATTTTAAGAATTAATTGTGCCAACTGCTATATTATTGCCTTTATTTTAATATGTCATGCACAGCCTCCGCCATGCTGTGAATATCCGCCAAAAACGGCATCCACGACAGCAAAGTTAGTAAAAAAAAGACTACCGCAAAGGATAGCGTAGACTTTTTTCAACGATGCCTATTTTTCTGACACAAAATCACTTTGTGTTAATGGGAATAATACATCTTAAATGGCAAAAAACTTAAGAATTTGACCCATAAGCTTGGAGGATAAGCGAAAAATGCCTATCCTCCAGCCAGATTGAGACGCTGCTACGGCGCAGCCTAATTTAGGCTTAGTTTACTCCTTAGCAAGAAACTCGCGGGCCCGTTGCAGGGCAACATCGATGTGGGGACAGATGTGGTCGGGATTCATGCGCTGGTAGAAACCGGCCTTCTCCAGTTGGCTATGCACCTTCGGTGTTACGCCGGAGAGGATGACGTGGGTGCCTCCTTCGTGGTTCATCTCAATGAGGTTTGCCAGGTTGTGGATGCCCGTCGAGTCGATGAAGGGCACCTTGCGCATGCGGATGATTTGTACCCGAGGTTTCTTGCCGTGCGTGAGGTTGGTCTGCAGGTCGTCGAACTTGTTGGCGAGGCCGAATAAGTAAGGCCCGTTGATCTCATATACGGCGCAACCTTCGGGGATGACGAGGCTCTTGTCGTGTAGGTGCATGTCGGCCTCGTCGCTTGGGTCTATCTCATCCTTGATGACGGAGATTTCTGTTGTCTCCATCACACGTTTGATGAACAGGGCGCAGGCTATGATGAGACCCATCTCGATGGCGATGGTCAGGTCGAAGATGACGGTCAGCAGGAAGGTGACGAGCAGAACGGTGACGTCGCTTTTCGGGTTCTTCAGCAGTCCGCGGAACGTGCGCCAGCCGCTCATGTTGTAGCTGACGATGACCAGTACGGCAGCCAGCGAGGCCATGGGGATGTACTCGGCATAGGGCATCAGCAGGAGCAGGATGAGCAGCAGGATGACGGCGTGGATGAGTCCTGCGATGGGAGTGCGTCCGCCGTTGTTGATGTTCGTCATCGTGCGGGCGATGGCTCCCGTGGCTGGTATGCCGCCGAAGATGGGTGTGACCATGTTGGCCACGCCCTGGGCAATGAGTTCCATGTTCGAGTCGTGGCGGTCCGAGATGGCACCGTCGGCCACGGTGGCAGAGAGCAGGCTCTCAATGGCTCCCAGGATGGCGATGGTGAAGGCCACGGGCATCAGTTGCTGTATCATTTCGAAGGTGATGGTGGGCACCTGCATTGGGGGCAGCTGCGACTGGATGTGGAAGCGGTCGCCGATGGTGTCGATGCCCGTGATGCCATAGTGCTTCAGGACGAGCACGCCGGCGGTGCCGATGAGGATGCACCACAGCGAACCTGGGATTTTGTTCAGGACGGGTGTGTTGCGCAGCCAGCGCGGTGACAGGATGATGATGAACACGCCCACGATGGCCACGACGAAGTTCCAGAGGTTGAACGACTGGATGTTCTGGGCATAGCAAATCCACTTGCCGATGAAGTCACCAGGCGTCTTCAGGGGTATGCGCACCACATCGCCTGCTTCCGTCACGGCCTCCTGGGTCAGTCCCAGCACGTCGCCCATTTGTGTGGTGAAGATGGTGACAGCGATACCCGCCGTGAAGCCGATGATGATGGGGTAGGGGATGAACTTGATGACCGCTCCCAGACGGAACACGCCGAGTGCAATGAGGATGACGCCTGCCAGCATGGTGGCTATCAGGAGTCCCTGCAGTCCGTATTCCGGATTGTTCACGATGCCGTAGATAATCACGATGAAGGCACCCGTCGGGCCGCCTATCTGTACTTTTGTGCCGCCCAGGGCGGAGATGATGAATCCGGCGATGATGGCCGTGATGATGCCCTTCTCCGGTGTCACGCCCGATGCTATGCCAAAGGCAATGGCCAGGGGCAGGGCCACGATGCCCACGATGATGCCGGCCATAAGGTCCTTCATCAGCGTCTCACGGTCGTAGCCCTTCAGACAGTCCATGAGACGAGGTTTCAGTGTATAATTCATAATGTAATAATGTAAAAAAAGGAATTTGGCCACAAAGGTACAACTTTTTCTGCACGTGGACAGCATCTGGGCGCCACGAATTTCTCTTTAAACACGAATTACACGAATTACACGAATTATTTTTAATAGGAATAGGAGGTCCTACAAAAATTCGTGAGATTCGTGTAATTCGTGGTTCGGAAAACCTCAGTTCGCGGTTATCAGTGGTTCGGTTTGTCGAGGTCGCCCTCCTTGGGTATGCTCAGCGTCTCGAAGTCGCTGACCGGTCCATAGACGGTGCCCATAGCCGTTGTGGCGTAGGCGCAGACATAGTAGTGTGTCTTCTTCGTCAGGTTGTTCAGTGTGACTCCGAAGGGAATGCCCGTCTGAGGTGTGTTAGGCAGCGGCAAGCGCGTGCCTGTTTCCGATGGGTTGTTCTCCGTGCCAATGCAGAATCCGCAATCCGTCACTGGGAATTCGGTGAATGTGACCATGGCGCTCACATAGGCTCTGGTCTCGTCCACTTCGCCAACCGTCGTGGCTCCCACCGTTTGCATCTGTCCTGCCGCCTGGGTGATGGTCACGAAGCCTGCCGGTTCACCGTAGTAGCTTTCTGCCGGTCCGAACGTGAAGTACACCGTAGCGGTGCGTGGGGTCGGCGTGGGGTTGTTGTCACAGGTGATGGTCAGCGTGGCGTCGCCAGTACCGGAGTCTTGGGAAACGTGCACCCAAGCTTCGTAGTTGACCCACCATGCGGTGTTGGAAGTGATGGTTATCTGCTTAGCACTGTTGTCGTTGGCGGCAAAGGCGATTGCTGCGGGCGACACTGCGAGTGCAGGCGTCGGGGGAATCACTGCCGTCGAAGGACTTTGTTCCACCGTCACACGTTTGCGCACACCATCCTGAGTGACAAGGACGAAATATGAACGGCGTGCCTCCGTCGATGATGGGTTTGTGCCGTTGGCCACGACCGTCACCTTCTGGCTGCCGTTGCCCGACTGGGGCTGTACGCTCACCCAACTGCCGTTCTCCGTCTCGATGCGCCAAGGGCAGTCGGATGTAATCTGAAACTCGGCTTGCGTCTCGTCGCCGCTGATGTTGACGAGGTTGCCTGCCTCATGGTACCACAGGCTGGAGGTGTCCTCCACAACGTCGTCGGTCTTCACGCACGATGCCAGCACAAAGACACAAAGCAGGGCAATGCTGCTGAATATAATCTTTTTCATCATTTCTTCCCTCCTTTCGCCTTGAATTGGAAACTATACATCAGACCCATGTGTATGGCAAATCCGCCACTGGCCTTGTCGGTCGTTGACATTACATCCTTGTAATATGCATTTTCGCGGATTGGAATCTTGTACTCCGGAGCCACAAAGATGTTCAGGTGACGAACAGGTGTGTACACGGCCTTGAAGCCTACAGCCACGCACCAGGCATCGGCTCCGTTGCCTTTGTCGTACAGGCCCGTCTGCTGACTGCCCGTCAGACGTTCGTAGCTGAACCCAGCCTGAGGAGTGAGAGCAAGGGGTTTCCAGGGGAGGAACTGATAGCCATACTTCATCTCCAGCGAGTTGCGCTTGAACCTCAGGGAGCCGTCCACATCGCCCTGGGCGTCGTACCAGTAGAGCGTGGGTGTCTTGCTCAGTCCCAGGGTGTAGTTGACCTGCAGGTCGTGATTCTTCAGCACACCCGAAGCCACGAAGGTGACACCGCTGAACGAGCCCACCGTGTAGCCAGCACCCAAATACAGGTCGTAGGCCTTTATCTGGGGCTTCTTGGATGTCTCTGCCGGGCGATTCTTGTATGCCTTCGTTTCCTCCGTACTTTTATATTGTTGCTGTCGCGGGTTCTGGGCAGCCGCCGTCATGTTGCCCATGAGCAACACGACGAACAGCGCCATCCCGAATATTGTCTTTCTTTCCATAGTGTGTCTACTTAATCAAAACCTTGAGCTTTGCTCGAGCTATTTCACGTTCGGAAGACTCGAGCGAGCTCAGGTCTTCTCTCATTTAATCAATACCTTTCTACCATTTACGATATACAATCCCTTCGGAAGCACAGAGCGTGCAGAGGAGACAGAGGACACAGGCACGCGACGGCCGCTCAGGTCATACACAGCGCCATCGCCCTGGGCATTGCCCATTCTCCATTGCCCATTGTCCAGTGAACCGATGCCTGTCAGCATATCGCTCTTGATGGGAATCAGGTGCGGAGCTGCCGTGGTGCTGATGCAGTAGGCCTCGAAGGGGCGCACCTCGCGGAGGTTGCGCACGAAGACGCTGCCCTCACGATATTCCTCATAGCGGTCGCGATTCAGGACATAAACTTGGTCGGAGGCTGCTACGCTCAGTGTCGTGGGCAGGAACCGTGTGGTGCCCGACTGGGCCTCGTTGGCAACGGTTGCAGGAATGTTGGCATTCGTTGCAGCGTATGTTACCTGTCCGGCCAGTTGATACTGGTCGCTGTAAACCTCGTTGTTAGGCATAGCCACGATGTAGGGGACGTTGGCCTGTACGGAGGGAGCCTCCTGCCAACCGCCAGCGGTAAGCTGACAGAGCCAGAAGGGACGTTCGTCGCGACTGCCCGTAGCCTGGGCAAACGGAGTCAGACGTCCGCGTGTCTCGTGGGTGATGGTCTGCACATCGAAGGGCAGCGCCAGGGTCTCCCATCCGTAGAGGCTGTTGTAGCCCGTCTCCAATCCATAGATGTGGGCATAGCTGATGCGCTCGGCTACGAACGGACGCAGGGCGAAGAAGTTGGCATTGCCTTCCGCGTCGCTCAGCGTGATGTTCTCGGCCTGTCCGTTGGCCACGATGTTGCGGATGCCCGTTTGCTGTGCCTGGGCGGCTTGACCTACATAAAGCAGGAGGTTGGGATTGTCGATGCCCTGCAGGGTGACGGACGGAACATTGATGTCGGCATTCCATCCGATGGCTGCCAGGCGCTCGCATCCGGCAAAGAGCGTGGCGCCGGCTGAGGTCAGATTAGCAGGCAGTTCGGCTGTTACCAGACCTGTTGCAATGAGCGCATTGTCAGGCAGCGACTGGTTGGCGGTCACTACCTCCTTCAGGTCCACATGGCGCAGGGCTGCGAGTGTGCGCAGGGTGGCGAAGTCGGTGTCGTCGAGATTGCCCTTCACGGTCAGGCGTTCTATCTCCTGAGCGTCGCACCAGCCGAAGGCATCCACCAGGGTGCCGGCAGTGCGTACCTGAGCCAGTGTGCCGTCGTAGTAGCAAGGCACGGCCAGTTGCGTGGGCTCGGAGGGATTGAAGCCCTCCTTCAGGGCTATGGCACGAATGGTGGCCAAACCGCCGACATCGGTCGGCCCTTCGTAAACAGGCGACGATGCTGTGGGGGTGGAACCATCCAATGTGTAGCGGATGGTGGCTCCTTCCGTCTCGCTGCTCATGGTGGCGAAGCGGCCGTTGTATGCATATTGTACCTCCTTAGCCAGTTCCAGTTCGGGACCGTTGATGCGGAAGGTGCGTGTAGTCACCTCCAGCCAGTTGCCTTCCTTGTCCATTCCGCGCAGGTTGATGGTGTGGTCGCCAGGCAGCAGTCCTTCGGTGGGTGCGCTGATGACCAGCGGGTCGCTGTCGCGGAAGTAGAGGGGCAGTGTCACCGGTGTGCCCAGTCCGTGGCCTGGGTCGGTGTCGAAGTAGTATTCCATAGCCACGAAGCCCTCGCGGTCGCAGATGAAGAAGGGGTGAGCTTCTACGCTGGACCATCCGCCCTTGTCGTCGCTGACACGAACGAAGAGGATGTGGGCGCCATAGCCCAGGTCGTCCAGCGACAGGGAGAGCCTTTGCTCACCCTCGGTGGCTGCCAGGTGGCGGCCCTGCCCGAAGCCTGGGTCGGTGTCGAAGAAGTATTCCACCTGTGTGGGACTTGTAGCAAGCGACTTGCTGACGTAGAACGGATGCACTTCGGTGCTGGACCAGCGGTTGTCATCAGTCTGCGTGCGCAGGAAAAGGATGTGTGCGCCGGGTTGCAGTCCGTCGGTGCTGAGGGCCAACTGCTGTTCGCCCTCGCGAATCTCCACGAGCGTGCGTCCCTCGCCGTATCCGGGGTCGGTGTCGAAGAAGTACTCCAGGCGTCGGAAGTTTGCCGACGTTGTGGAGATGAGGTAGAACGAATGGGTCTCGGTGGTGGACCACACACCATTTTCATCCTGTGCTCGCAGGCAAAGCCTGTGCGAACCAGGAGTGAGGCTGTAGGTGGGGATGGAAAGCGCATTGTCGCCCTCCGTCACCGGTTGTATTTTTGTTGCCTGTCCGTGTCCTGGGTCGTGGTCGAAGAAGTACTCCAGGCCTACCAGTTGCTGCGCGTTTGTCGCGACAGCGCCCAGCAGGAGCCACAGGCAGAGCAACGTTCTCTTTCCGATTCTCATTTCTGTACGCCCAGTTTAATGGTGATGTTCAGGTTATTGCCCTGCTCTACGCTGGCAGGTACGGTCACGTCTTGGATAACAGGACCGGCGGGAATACCCGAGATGACATAGGGGTCGTCGCCGTTGAAGGCACCCTTGCCGGCAATGGCAGCAGCGTCTTCGTCGCTCAGCTGCTTGTTTTTGATGGTCAAGTCAGTTCCATCAAAGGAATATGCGTTCGTATTGTATATGGAGGAGAATACATTACCAGAGAAGTAATTGTCTTTAAAGACATTTCCTTCAATACTATATTCACCACCGACACAGATATTCTTTTCAACGGTACAGCCTGATATGTGGCTTCCTACGTTTATATCCCTGTCTAATTGTCTTGCAGATGCAAACGTGTTATAGGCAATATAACCTTGGTTTATGTTGTCAACAAGAGGGCCTCCAGGGTAAGAGAATATATTGTTGGTAATCTGCGTGAAATTGGCGTATGAGTTATTGGAATATCCACGTACATAGCCTCCAATGAAGTTCTGATGAATAATACAATTATCAGCAACCGTGCTTACACCTGCTTGAACAGTTACGTCTTTTTCCACGTGGCAGCGATTGACAACAACGTTGCTGGCATTTATCTTTATGAATTCCATATTCAGTCCCCGTAGAACAGTACCTTGGGCTGCTGCGTTGATGGTGATAGTACCCAGCGTGGCATCTGATTCTCCCTGTCCCGATACTCCATTCTCCGAGCGCCAGTAGCCGGGGCCCATCAGCACGACTTTCTTGTTTATCGTGATGTTTCCATACGAATCATTCGATCCGTCCATCATGATGGTGTCACCCACTTCGGCAGCAGTCAGTGCATCGTCAACCTTAGTGTACGGCGCACCCGAACCAGTTGTGTTGTTCACTCTGAGGATTTTCGCTTGGGCCATGCTGCATACCGCTGCAACGGCCACCATAAGAAGTGTTTTTTTCATACTTTTGTGTGTTTGTTTATAATAAAATAATATAGTTCTGCCTGCGAAATTAGCGATTTC
>CACZRZ010000234.1 GCA_902783655.1 uncultured Bacteroidales bacterium | reverse complement strand
GATAATGTTGGTTTGCAGATTGATATCTTCGTC
The DNA here is from genome assembly GCA_902783655.1 of uncultured Bacteroidales bacterium. Classification (GTDB taxonomy): domain Bacteria; phylum Bacteroidota; class Bacteroidia; order Bacteroidales; family Bacteroidaceae; genus Physcousia. The sequence goes on along the minus strand of CACZRZ010000234.1, from coordinate 3,090 downwards.
GAAGCTGATGAGCTGTGGGTCGAACGAAGCCACACGGGTGGTGTCACTGACGGTGAGCGTGTACTCGCCGAACTTCTGATATACGAGACCTCCGATTTCGAAGTAACCCGTGCTGTCGGTCTTGCAGCTCAGCACTTGGGCATCCTTGATGTTTCCAACGGGCTCTGCCGTAACGGTGTAGCCGGGCAGACCGATGCCGTTGGCCAGACGCACGTAGCCGCGCACCATACCTGTCGGACAGCAGCCAGCCTCTTTCTGAGCACGACTGACGTTGTTGCCCTCACACTGGGTCACGCCCTCAACGACATAGATGTAGTTGTGCTGTGGACGCACGTTGTGGTCAATGTATGCCATCTGTGAATAGTTCTCCTCCAGCACCACCACCTCGTCGGGGTTCACCTTTTCGTAGCGTAGGATGCGGAAGTAGTCGGCCTGTCCCCGCGTCGTCTTCCACGTCAGGGAAACGGCATTCTGCAAGGTGTCGGCCTTGATGTCGCCCATCACCACATTATTGTCGAACTTATAGATGGCCTGTTCGCCCGTTTCCGTCTTCACAGCGGTAAAGCCCGCCTCGTAGGAAAGTGGCAAAGTCGATTCGCCACGCTCTATGGACATAATGAAATTGTGGTCCACACAGGCCGTCTTCAGGTCGAGGTTCAGCTTGCCAGCCTTACGCTCGTCGTCGGTCAATTCGCGGCGTTCGGTGTAGCGCACCTCGTTGTCAACGCTCTTCTCTATGTTGAGCACCACCTTGGCACGATTGTCCCAGATGAGGTTCTTCAACTGACTGTCCGTCGAATAGGTCAAAACGGGAAGTGCCGTAGCACCTATCACCTCCCACTGGGCACCCAGAGCCTGAGCAATCTCGCTGGCAGTCATGTCGATAGTCTTGCTGCACTCGCCCCAGTTGTTTGAGTTGTAGTTGTTCGTGCCGCCAAAGCACTGGGGACTACCCGTGAATTTGTAGTTTGCACCTGCATGTTTGACGTTTATGTAGGTTCCCTGTTCCAGACAGTTCCGTACATCTGTATCGGCACCAGAGTCCTGCCAACCCACGAAGGCTCCGGCGTATGTGTTGTCCATATTATCCCTTTGGGGTATATTGATGGCTGTAAGTGTACCATCGAAGAGGCAGTTTTGCACAACGATTGTGGCATCGCCCCCATGGCCGACGATACCGCCCAAGTGAGACTGGTTGTTACTGTAGCCCGTGCCTTTGACGTTGGTTGAGACGTGACAGTTCTCAATCTTAAGATTTGTTTCATATTTACCAATACCACCCACCAGACCAGCAGAGTGTATACCACCCACGACAGTACCCACAACATGCAGGTTACGGATTGTCGTGTAGCCGGTGACGAAGCGGAAGGGCGCCCAATTTCCATAATATGTAAGTTCATACGACTCTTCCTGGTCCATATCCACCGTAAGCGTGTGTCCGTTACCGTCGAAGGTGCCGTAATAACTCTCCTGGCCAACGGGCAATTTAATGGTAAAGTCGGCTGCCATCACGGCATCAACCTTACTCTTTCCCTTGGACTCTTCCACCAACTGTATGAAAGTATTCCAGTCCGTAGAGTCGCGCAGCACGAGGCGGTTCTGACCGTCGTATTCGTGTTCTACTTTATTGTAGGCAATTGCTCCAGTTGTCATTATGGGCACGACATCCGTACCATCCACCTTCCACTGGTCTCCCAGGGCGTTTGCCAGTTCATCGGGCGTCATACCGATTGCCGAGGTTCCCTGAGATTCACCGTAAGTCTTGGTATAGTAGTTGCTCTCCAAGTTACCCAAATAAGATCCGCATAAGGTGTGGCAGTTAGCAAAACTGGTACGTAGCTCCTTCGGGGCAAACAGGCAATGCTGCATGGTGATATCTTTTGACAGCATCTGGCCCACAAATCCGCAATTACCATTGCTCTCCTCTCCGATGAAACTGCCGTCGAAGAGACAGTTCTGAAAGATAATCTTATTATTTTTTGCAAATGTTCCCTGACAAATGAATCCCACATTGGTGGTCCAACCCTTTGCCGAAGTGTTGAAAACTACAGAAGAACGGCAATTCTGTATAGTAATATTGCCAATAGCATTGCCAACGAATCCTGAGCTGTATTCATCTGTACTCGTGATGCTTCCCGTTATATGCAGATTCTTGAAGGTGGCATTCCCGACATAGCGGAATGGCGAGTCATAATCTGTTACATAGTTTATTTTCAGCGTGTGTCCGTTGCCATCAAAGGTTCCGTTGTAACGCGCATTCAGGGTTTTTCCCACTACAACTTTGCTGTCGCCCAGGTCTATATCGTTGGCCATAACGGCATTAAGTGGATTCACCCCTGAGTGCACCAATGCTGAAAAATCTTCCCAGTCCTGTCTGCAGCGCAGCACGTAGCGCCCATCCTTGTCATACTTCTGTGGTGGAGCACCTATGCTGAAATCCAACTTTACTGGGTGAGCATTATCGTTCCAAGTGCCGTTCCGACTGGCATAGGCATAGCCTACGGCAGGCAGAGCCATAGTGGCAGGCAGTCTTACGGAGGCGTAACCGCTCTTGGCACTCCAGTTCCAAAGGGCTGTGATGCCACGACGCACACGATAATAGACATCCTCTCCCTGAAAACCAGCCAGGAACTTATCATCCTCGAAGGAGAAGGTTGAGGTCTTCTCGTTGTATTGCATCTGTCCCACCGTCTGCCACAGATTGTTCGTGGGGTCACCCGACGTGTTGCGCTGAATCTCCCAAGTGTCCGACTTCGAAATCTCGCTCCATATAGAGTTGTTCACGCCCCAACTGATCATCACATTACCGTTCCCCTGCATGGTAGCCGACAAGTGTTTCGGGTGGTGCATAATGGGCAGGTCAACCTTGCCGGACTGGGTGGTCTGCGTCCTTTTCTCGCTGTCCACGTAAACGGCTTCAATATAGAAGTCCTTAATGCATGTCTCGGCAGGCATCCACACAAAGCCCGATGTCTCCGGTTCGAGCTCGACACTCTTGCTGGTTTCCGTCTTTCCGTGCACCTCTATGTAATAGGCTTTTATCGACTTCAGCTCGTTGGCTGCAATCATATAGGGAACCATTATCTGGTT
>CACZRZ010000233.1 GCA_902783655.1 uncultured Bacteroidales bacterium | reverse complement strand
CATTGATGGGACCAACCAAGGTCAGAGGCAGATACTTCATGCCGAAATAGCCACATATCCACGACGAAAGCACTATCAGGCTCTTCAACACAATGTACTTCTGCACCTCCCATCCGCCAAAAGGTACCTCGGGCATCAGGGCCACAGGCAGGAAGATGAGGGAGGAGAACAGCGTGTTGAGGAACAACACCGGCAGCACAGCATTCCCGCGCAACGCCTCCTTCTTGAAGACATCGTAGAAACCCAGAAGGGCAGCACTGAGGAATGCAAAGAGAAGCCAGGCCATTTACTGTTTGACTATTTACGATTTACAATCTGTTTACGATTTGTCGATTCTGCTAATTCGCTGTTTCAGTTCCGATTGCACCATACTCCACGTTCTCAAGGAACAGGCCATGGGCAGGAACACTTTCACCGGCCGAACAACGGTCCTTACGTTCTACGACCCGGCAAAACTCATCGACCGTCATGCGTCCGCGCCCCACCTCGACCAAAGTGCCCACAATGGCCCGCACCATGTTGCGGAGGAACCGGTTGGCAGTGATGGTAAACATCCAACGGCCTCCCCCTTGCCCCTCCCAAGGAGGGGTGACGTCATTCCACCTTGCCTCTGTAATATGGCACAAGTTGGTCTTCGTGTCCGTATTCACCTTGCTGAAGCTGGTAAAATCCTCGAACTGCAACAGACGGCTGGCGGCCTCGTTCATGCGGTCGAAGTCGAGGGGGAAGGTCACCAGCCAACTTCTGTCGCGCAGGAAGGGGTCCTTACGCGTGTGTATATAATAATGATACGTGCGCGAGGTCGCCGAGAAGCGGGCATGCATGTCGTCAGGGACGGGCCACGCGCGTTGCACGGCTATGTCGCGAGGCAGAAGTTTATTGAGTTTGTAAACCAAGTCCCCTCCTTGGGAGGGGGTTAGGGGGAGGTCGAAATGCGCCACCATCATGCGGGCATGCACACCAGCGTCCGTCCGGCCTGCCCCCACCACTTCTATGGGTTGGCGCAGCAGTGTGGACAGGGCCTTCTGCAAGGTCTCCTGCACACTCACCCCATTGGGCTGTATCTGCCAACCATGATAGGCGGTGCCGTCGAACGACAACTGGATGAAATAACGCATCTCAATCCCTAATCCCTAATCTTCAATCTTCAATCTTCAATTTTCAATTTTCAATCTTCAATCTTCCATCTATCACGCCGCACAAAGCAGCAGGATGATAAGCTGTGCCGTGAGGATGCGCAGGAACATGCTCAAGGGGTAAACCGTAGAGTAGCCTACCGCAGGCGCATCGTTGTTGGCCGTCTGCGTAGCATAGGCCAGTGCTGGCGGGTCGGTGGTGCTACCAGCTATGAGACCCATCAGCGTGAAGTAGTTCAACTTGTAACGCAGACGGGCAACGGTGCCGACGATGAGGATGGGCAGGACAGTGATGATGAAACCGCACCAGACGTAGGTCAGTCCGTCGCCAGCCACCACAGTGTCCCAGAACGAGGCTCCGGCTTTGATGCCCACGCTGGCCAGGAACAAGACAAGTCCTATCTCGCGCAGCATCAGGTTGGCACTCGTTGTGGTATATGCCACCAAGTGTGCACGATAGCCGAAGCGGCCGACCAGAATGGCGACAATCAGGGGACCACCGGCCAGGCCCAGTTTCACGGGCGTAGGAATGCCGGGTATGGCAATGGGCATCATGCCGAAGATGATACCTACCAGTATGCCGACGAAGATGGTCGAGAGGTTGGGATGGTCGAGGCTCTTGACAGAGTTGCCCATCATGCTGGCCACGCGGTCCACAGCATCCTCGGGACCCACAACGACAATCTTGTCGCCCACCTGCATGCGCAGGTTGCGGTCGGCATAGAGGTTCATGCCGTTACGGCGGATGCGGGTTACGTTCACTCCATAAACGGAACTGAAGTGCAGCGAACCGAACGTCTTACCGTTCATGCTGGGCTGCGTCACCAGGATGTGCTTGCTCACCAGAGGCACGTCCTGTTCCTCCCATTCCACCTCGGCAGGTTCGCCGATAAAGGCCGTGATGGCTTCGGCGGCATCTTCGGCACAGACGATGAACATCTTGTCGCCCGTGTGCAGGATGGTGTCGCGGTTGGGAATGCTGACATGCCCCTCTTGCAGGATGCGAGACACCACGAAATCGCGCCCCAGGAACTGGCTCACCTGCAACAGTGTGCGACCGTCCAAGGCTCGGTTCATCACCTCCAGCGTCATCTTATGGGGCTTGGCATGTGGGTTCTCGGCACGTTCCTCTTCCAGCTGTTCCTCTTCCTTCTTCAACTTCACGTTGCAGATGAAACGAATGGCAATGGTGGCCAAAATGATACCCACCACGCCGAGGGGATAGGCACAGGCATAGCCGTTGGCAATGGGGGGAGCATCGGTTCCGAAGACCGTTGCACAGGCCTCGTTGGCAGCACCCAGTCCGGGGGTGTTCGTGATGGCTCCGCAAAGCACACCGACCATCATGGCCAGCTCCTTGGCCGTTTCGCCCACGATGGGGCCGCCCTTATAGAAGACGATGAAGAACAGGCCGATGCAGCAGGCCACGTTCAGCAGAATGATGCTGACGGCCATCAGGTTCATCTTGATTCCCGCATCCCTGAGGCTCTCGAAGAAACCCGGTCCCACCTGCAGACCGATGCAGTACACAAACAGGATGAGTCCGAAATCCTGGATGTACGTAAGGACATTCGTCGTACCTGTCAGACCCAGGTGCCCGGCCAGGATGCCGGCAAAAAGCACGAAGGTCACGCCCAACGAGATGCCGAAAATCTTGATTCGTCCCAGGGCGATACCCACCGATATGACCATCGCGTACAGCAGCACGATGTGCGCAATGGAATCCGAGTCGGTGAAAAGACTAATTAACCAATCCATAATGTTACTGTTTACCGTTTACTGTTTACTGTTTACAATTTGGATGCAAAGATAGTGCAAACCGAGTGAAAAAGCAAATTTCATTTGCATTTTTCGGAGATACAGCCTGTCTAATGAGGAAAGAAGATGCCCAAAGCTACGATTAGACAGGCGAAAAGCCTAACAAGGACACCAGGATTCTCACTTTTCGACCAGAGCATTAGGCAAAAACGTCATGGGGCCTTGCTTGACGCACAATTGTCCGTCAAGGGAAACGACGCGTCGTTGGAGCCCAGACCATACTATGGTTTCGCTTGACGGACAATTGTG
>CACZRZ010000232.1 GCA_902783655.1 uncultured Bacteroidales bacterium | reverse complement strand
GCTGCCACCGCACTTGGTGGCCATCCAGAATGCCTCGGACAACGTGAGGAACGGACGCTGGTGGTCCTGCTGATAGTGCATCTTGCTAACCTGTATGGCATAGACCATCATGCGGAAGATGCTGAGGTCGTGACCGCCGCTGATGTCGCTGCCCAGCCCCACACGCAGCCCTTCGTCGAGGAAGTGGCGAATAGGTGCCATGCCCGATGCCACATTGAAGTTCGACGTGGGACAGTGTGCCACCACGACACCCTGACGCTTCATCAGCTCCAGTTCTTCGCCATCGGTCCACACACAATGGGCCATGACGGTGGGCGTCTGCCCAAAGAGGCCGTAGCGGTGATAGGCATCGCCGTAGCAAGTGCTTTCCGGCTCCAGTTCCTTCACCCAGGCTATCTCGTCGCGATTCTCGGAGAGGTGCGACTGCACGGGCAACTGATATTTCTCTGCCAACTGGCCACAGGCACGGAGCACCTCCGGTGTACACGACGGAATGAAGCGCGGCGTGACGATGGGGCGCACCAATGGAGCCAAGTGTGAAGAGTGAAGAGCGTGGTTCCCAATCCCTGATTCTTCATTTATAATTGCCTCATATCCCTCGACCATCTGCTCCACCGGCTCCCTGAGCCCCACGGGACAGTTGCGGTCCATGCCCACCTTGCCCACCAGCGCTCCCATGCCAGCCTCTTGGAAGAGGTGCATCAGCAGGCGGGTGCTGTCGGTATGTATGGTGGCAAAGACGCATGCCCGCATGGTGCCCAGTCGCCACAGGTCGCGAACGAAACGGCGATACATGCGCTCGGCGTACGCCTGGTCGGCATACTTCATTTCCTCGGGGAAGGTGTAGTTCTGGAGCCAAGGCAGCAGTTCCAAGTCCATGGCCAGGCCCTGGTTGCGGTATTGCGGGGCATGGACATGCAGGTCGTTCATGGCAGGGATGAGCAAGCGGTTGCCGAAGTCAACGACTTGTGCCTCTTCCCATTGGACATTCTCGCCCCGCTGCCCTTCGCAAGCATCCGTTTGGGCCGTGCATCGCTTTGAACATTGAGCATTGAGCACTGCCAGGTTGGGTGCCACGCCAAGGACACGCCCGTCGGCACCGACACCCACATAACCATTCTCCAGGACCTCGAAACGGCCTGGCTCCTTCGTAAACAGGATATGAGCCTTATATACCTTATTCATAGCATATTTGACGACAATTACTTCTTTTTGTTGATTCGTTTGGCAAGACCTATGGCACCGACGGGGCAGACGAGACGACAGAGATGGCAACCGACGCACTTCTGTCCCATGAGCCTGGGCCGACGGGCCTCGGTGTCGAAGGTGATGGCCTGATGGCCGCCGTCCTGACAGGAGATGGAGCAACGTCCGCATCCGATGCACTTTTCATGGTCGAACTTCGGATAGACCACGGTGTCGCGGTCCAAGTCGGAGGGCAGATAGAATGTGGGCAGGAGTTCGCCCACGAGGTCCTCCACGTGCTCGATGCCGCGTTCGGCCATGTGGGTCTGAAGGCCCAGGATGAGATCGTCGATGATGCGGTAGCCGTACTGCATCACAGCGGTGCACACCTGCACATTGCGGCATCCCAACTGGATGAACTCCAGGGCGTCGCGCCAAGTCTCTATGCCGCCGATGCCGCTGTACTGGATGTTCTTCATGATAGGATTCTTCACCATGGCCAGGATGTGGCGCAGGGCAATGGGCTTGACGGCCTTACCGGAATAGCCCGACCCTGTCTGGCAACCGCTCACCTCCGACCCCTCACCCAGGGTAACACTCTTGATGGTGTTGATGGCGGATATGGCATCGGCACCAGCGAAGTAGGCTCCCATGGCGGGCTGGGAGATGTGGGCAATGTTGGGTGTCATCTTGGGAATGACGGGAATCTTGACACTACGCTTCACATAGGCCGTGAAGAAAGTCACCAGCTCGGGGTCCTGACCCACATCGCTTCCCATGCCGCTCTCACGCATCTGGGGGCATGAGTAGTTCAGTTCCACTGCATCGCAGCCGGCAGCCTCGGCCATGCGGGCCAGTTCTATCCATTCGTCCTCGCTCTGCCCCATGATGCTGGCAATGACCACTTTCGAGGGATAGTCCTGCTTGAGGCGACGCAGGATGTCGAAGTCCACATCCACGGGATTCTCGCTCAACTGCTCCATGTTTCGGAAGCCGATGAACGAGGTGCCCTCCTTCACGGCATCGAAGCGTGGCGACACCTCGTGGATGTCCTGCATGCAGATGGTCTTGTAGAAGACACCGGCCCACCCCATCTCGAAGGCACGCGCCACCATCTCGTAGTTGGTGCATATAGCCGACGAAGCCAGGAAGAATGGGTTCTCACACGGTATGCCACAGAAACTTATACCCAGGTCTGGCAATGGCTTTGCGTCCTTACTGCACGGCAACGACCTTGAGACCTCCGAGAGCAGTTCACGGATGCGGATGGGCTTGTCGTAGTGGATACAGGCCTGCTCGGCACGTTCCAGGTCAGCATCGCTGCACCCTTCTGTCCACCGCCAGGCATTCCGGGCGTTGTTAAACCTGATGGCACGCATTGCACGTGCCACATCACCTGTCTTGCACGCCTTCGTGCATGGTGCATCCTCGCACAACAGGCAGCGTGCCGCCTCTTCGTGAATGTGTATCATCGTTTATAGAATTAAGGCCATACAATTTATACTTCAACACCGCAAAGTTACTAAAAAACGAGAGCAGAACAAAACAAACTCGTTTGTTTTTTATGCCGAGTGCACAGTAAGTTCGGCATTTATGCCAAAGTTACGCCCAAAATCCTTGACTTACCGCATGTTTCCGCCGAAAAGTTGGTTATGTGCAAATAAAAACCTAACTTTGCAGGAAAAAGTACGTCTTATATATATTAATATGGTATGAAGAAAAGTGAATTGTACCGACAAGTGCTGGAGCGCTTTGCGGAAATGATGCCCGAAGCAGATACAGAATTGCACTACGACAATCCCTTCCAACTGTTGGTGGCAGTAATACTGAGCGCCCAGTGTACGGACAAGCGGGTGAACATGGTGACGCCACGTCTGTTTGAGGACTACCCGACAGCCGAAGCTATGGCAGAAGCCACGCCGGAGGTCATCTTCGAGTATGTCCGCTCTGTTTCCTATCCTAATAGCAAGGCGCGTCATCTGGTCGGGATGTCCAAGATGTTACTCTCTGACTATCAAGGCAAAGTTCCCGACACATTAGAGGAACTGGTGAAGCTTCCCGGTGTGGGGCGAAAGACGGCAAACGTGGTGCAGGCAGTGGTCTTCCAGAAGGCAGCAATGGCTGTGGACACCCACGTGTTCCGCGTCAGCCATCGCATCGGGCTGGTGCCGAAAAGTTGCACCACACCATACGCCGTGGAACGCGAACTGACGAAGAACATACCCGAATCCATTATCCCCAAGGCCCACCACTGGCTCATTCTGCATGGCCGCTACGTGTGCCAGGCACGGCGTCCGAAATGCGAAGAATGCGGGCTGCTCGACATTTGTAAAAGAAAAATTGACAATTGATAATTGACAATTGACAATTATTTCGTATCTTTGCACCGAATAATAACGGAAACCGGAAATTCAATATCAATAACCAATAACCAAATAACCATTATCAACTATGACAATCAAAGATTTCAACTTTGCCGGCAAGAAGGCAATCGTGCGCGTTGACTTCAACGTGCCCCTGGACGGAAATGGTAACATCACCGACGACACCCGCATCCGCGGTGCCCTCCCCACCCTGAAGCACATCCTGGAGCAGGGCGGCGCACTCATCATCATGTCGCACATGGGCAAACCCAAGGGTAAGGTTAATCCCAAACTCTCCCTGGGTCAGATTAAGGATGCCGTTGCCAAGGCTCTGGGCACGGACGTGAAGTTCGCTCCCGACTGCGCCAAGGCTAAGGCCGAGGCCGATGCCCTGAAGATGGGCGAAGTGCTGCTGCTGGAGAACCTGCGTTACTATCCCGAAGAGGAAGGCAAGCCCGTAGGCCTGGAGAAGGGTACTCCCGAATACGACGAGGCCAAGAAGGCCCTGAAGGCTACTCAGAAGGAGTTTGCCAAGACACTGGCCAGCTATGCCGACTGCTACGTGATGGACGCCTTCGGTACGGCTCACCGCAAGCATGCCTCTACGGCTGTCATCGCCGACTACTTCGATGCCGACCACAAGATGCTCGGCTTCCTGATGGAGAAGGAAGTAAAGGCCGTTGACAACGTGCTGAACGACATCAAGCGCCCCTTCGTGGCCATCATGGGCGGCTCCAAGGTGAGCACCAAGATTGGCATCATCGAGAACCTGCTGGGTAAGGTCGACAAACTCATCCTCTGCGGTGGCATGACCTACACCTTCATGAAGGCTCACGGCGGCCAGATTGGTAACTCTATCGTTGAGCTCGACAAGCTGGACGTAGCCCTTGGCGTTGAGGAAATGGCCAAGAAGAACGGCGTAGAACTCGTCCTCGCCGAGGACAGCGTATGCTGCACAGGATACGACTTCGGCACATTCTCCGTGAAGCCCGGTGCAGAAATCAAGACCTTCCCCTCCAACGCCATCGAGGACGGTTGGGACGGCCTGGACGTAGGTCCCAAGAGTCAGGCCAAGTTTGCCAAGGCCATCGAAGGTGCCAAGACCATCCTGTGGAACGGTCCTGCCGGCTGCTTCGAGTGCGACGACTTTGACAAGGGCAGCCGCGCCGTGGGTGAAGCCGTTGCAAAGGCAACTGCTGAGGGTGCCTTCTCGCTCATCGGCGGTGGTGACTCCGTAGCTTGTGTGCACAAGTTCGGTCTGGAAGACAAGGTCAGCTACATCAGCACTGGCGGTGGTGCCCTGCTCGAGGCCATCGAGGGTAAGGTACTGCCTGGCGTAGCCGCCATCAAGGGATAATTGATAACTAAAAGAATGGGAGAATGAGTAAGCATATGGAATACTGTATTATGAAGCGAACTCATTCTCTCATTCTGTTTTTATTCGTTTTCATATTTTCTTCCTGTCACCACGACAAGGAAGAAGTTTCGCTTGAACAACAGGGTTTGGCGGACTCTCTGGCACTGCACGTCGGTGTACTGCCAGTGATGGATTGTCTGCCTATCTACTATGCCCAGCGCATGGGGCTGTTTCAAGCGGAGAACGTGGACGTGCGTGTGCTTACCTACAATGCACAGATGGATGCCGACACGGCACTGCTGAACCATCGCGTGGAACTTGCCTACACCGACTTGGCACGTGCACTGGAGATGCAAGGCGACAGCCTGCCCGTGCGTGTAGTGTCCGGAATGAATGGCAAGCTCAGCCTGTTGACAACAAAGAAGAAACGCATACGCACCCTCAAGCACCTGAACGAGCGCATGGTAGCACTGAACCGTCTGAGCGAATCGGACTATTGGAGCGATGTCATCATGCGCGAAGCCGGAATGGAACAGTCGGCCATCTACCGGCCACAAATCAATGATGTCAAACTGCGATGGATCATGCTCCGCGAGCAACTGGTGGACGGTGCCATACTGCCCGAACCCTACGTCAGCCTGGCCAAGCGACAGGGACACAACTGCATCTTCACATCCAACGACTCCACTACCACATGGGCCTGCATGGCCATTCGCAAGGAACTGAAGACCGACACCATGCGCCAGCGGCAACTGAAGGCATTCTTCAGGGCATACGACAAAGCCGTGGAGGCACTGAACGGCGATGCCTACAAAGCCGACACACTCTCTAACATCTGGAGAATCATCTACGAGCTGCCCCGCGAAGTGGCCGACTCCATTGCACTGCCCCGATTCCCCAAGGCCACGCTGCCACAGGCCAAGGATGCCGACGTGGCTATGCAATGGCTCATACAACGTGAGCGACGTGTCAAGAAGGCACAACGCGACTCGCTGTTCCTGAATTTGTTTTAGGCATGTCCTGTAACCCATGAACAAGAACCCCATACCCATAGACCGTAAGACGATGCAGCAGCTCTCGGCACACGCCGAGTCGGAACTCATCAACGGCCACTTGTCTGTGGCGCTCGATGTCATATTCCACATCCTGGAATCACCCGTCAAGACGATATGGCACCAAGGGGCTGCAGCAGAACTTGCCGACATCCGTGACAACTACAAGCGTCTGCTCCACTATATGGGACAAGGGATGGACGACCCTCTGCGCGAGAAACTGTATCGGCGCCTGGTGGAAAAGACCCATCGCATCCTGCTCGACATCCGTCGCGACTATGACCTTGCCACACTGGAGAACATCTATGTCAACGGAGTTAGAGGTGAAAAGAAAGAAGAGGGAAAGGAAGGGAATGAGGACAACGACAGATTCAACTTCATTTGGACATCGCCACAGCTGACGGCAGACCGCGAACAGGAATTGCGCTTGTCAATGACTGCCCTGGACGCCCCTGTCCTTTGTCACATGCTCAGTGCGCTGACCCTGGCCCTGATGCACTACTTCGACGTGGCCAAGCTCCGTCTCCTGCTCACCCATGCCGATCATCCCAACGAACACATCCGGGCACGCGCCCTATTTGGCATAGCCGTCGCCGCCCATCTTCATCACAAGGTGATACCACTATACGGTGACCTGGGCAAACAAATTGCCGACCGATGCACCTCGACCGATGTTGCCCTGGAGGCAATGACAAAAATCCAGCACCACATAGCCCTGTATCGCGAAAGCGAAAAGATGCAGCGCAAAATGGAACAGGAGATACTGCCGACACTCATCAAAGTGACACGACAACGCATCAAGCTGGGATTCGAGGACATGGATATCGACCTGAGCGACCCCGAATCGATGCCCAGCCTCAGCAAAAAGGCTCAACGGAAACTGATTGAAGGCTTGCAGGAAATGGAGCGGCTCTTCCGCCAAGGCATGGACGTAAGTCTCCAGACCTTCACGTCGCTGAAGTCGTTTCCCTTCTTCCGCGAGGTCGGCAACTGGCTGATTCCCTACGACCCGTCCCGTCCCGATGTACCCGACATCAAAGCCATCGCCCACCTGCCCATCTGCGACAGCGACAAATACTCCATCGCCATGCTCCTGCAGCGCGTATCCGGCGAACAGCGCCAGCAGATGATGCAGACCCTTGAGAGCCATGAGGAAGTGCTCATGATGCCGGACAACAGGATATTGGATGCCTGCCAAAACGTCGTACAATTGTTCTACCGCCTACTGAAACGTTCGCCCTGGAATGCCCTTTGGCCCGAAGTGTTCTCCTCGATGATGCTGACCGACAACCCCATTCTGGGCAAGAAACTGAGGAGCGACAGCCGATACCTGCGCACGATGGCCGACATGCTCCTTCGCAACAAGCACTATGCCGAAGCCGAGAAACACCTGCAATGGCTGGCACAGCTTCAGGGCAGCGACAGCCAGCTGCTCCTGCAAATGGCACTCTGCATGCAGGAACAGGGCAGATATGCCCGTGCCATCGACTGCTATCGCCAAGCCGACATGCTCGGTGTAGAGAACCAGGAATCCATACTCTACCATCTGCAGTACTGCTATGCCCAGCAGGGGCGCTACAGCGAACAGTTGAACTGCCTCATGCAACTCGAACATCTGCACCCCGACGAGCCCCGGGTGCTCACCGAGGTAGGTCTGTGCCTCATGCAACTGGAACGCTGGCAGGAGGCTCAGAAACGATTCTACAAGATGGAGTTCCACGGGCAGCGCATACTGCCCTCCATGCGTTCCATTGCCTGGTGTGCCCTCCGTCAGGGCGACATCACCCTGGCCCGCCGCTACTACGAACGCATTCTCAACGAGCACCGAAGCGAAGCCCGATGGGAGGATTACCTCAATGCCGGCCACGTAGCCTGGTGCGAGGGGGACATCGTACGCGCACTGCCCCTCTACCACGAATACACCAGTCGCTACCTGATGGCCAACCGCGAGGCCAAGGATGCCCTCACACCCTTCGACCAAGATGCCGAAGTCCTCGTTGCCCTGGGCAAGAGCAACACCGACATCGCCCTGATGCACGACCTCATTGCCAGTTCAATATAAATGCATGGGATAATAAGAAAGCCGTCTATCGTCATCGCGACGACAGACGGCTGAATCATGAAAACAATCTTAACTTACCTTAAAAACTAACTAACCTTTCTTTGATTTCGATACAAAGGTAAGGCCTTTTTCAATACCTACAAAATAAGCGCAACTCTTTTTACGGAGATGCGCTTTTTTCTTGATGTAAATCAATCAGCCCTATTTTCAGGCCAGGTGAAATGTCCGAAATATCGTCAGTTCGCACTTTGGAATTCGTCGAGGAAACGCACGTCGTTCTCCGAGAACAGGCGCAGGTCCTTGACTTGATACTTCAGGTTGGCAATGCGCTCAATGCCCATGCCGAAGGCATAGCCCGTGTACTGTGTGGAGTCGATGCCATTGGCCTCGAGCACTGCCGGGTCAACCATGCCACAGCCCAATATCTCGAGCCAGCCGGCTCCCTTGCAAAGGCTGCAGCCCTTGCCGCCACAGAGGGTGCACGATACGTCCATCTCTGCCGAAGGTTCGGTGAAGGGGAAGTACGAGGGACGCAGGCGAATCTTGGTGTCGGTGCCAAACATCTCCTGAGCAAAGAGCAGCAAGACCTGTTTGAGGTCGGCAAACGATACATTCTTATCTATATATAGTCCCTCGACCTGATGGAAGAAACAGTGGGCACGAGCCGAGATGGCCTCGTTGCGATAGACACGTCCCGGGCAGATGACCCGTATGGGTGGCTGCTGGCGCTCCATGGTGCGGGCTTGCACCGAACTGGTGTGCGAGCGGAGGATGATGTCGGGATGTGACTCTACGAAGAATGTGTCCTGCATGTCTCGTGCCGGATGGTCGTCGGCAAAGTTCATGCTGGAGTACACGTGCCAGTCGTCTTCCACCTCGGGACCTTCGGCCAGCGTGAAGCCGAGCCGTGAGAAGATGTCCACAATCTCGTTCTTGACCAGCGTCAGGGGATGGCGTGTTCCCAGACGTACGGGATAGGGTGTGCGTGTGAGGTCGATGTCGTCGCCTGCCACCTCTGCCACCTGCACAGCATCGCGCAGGGCATTTATTTTCTCCAGGGCACAGGTCTTGAGTTCATTGATGCGCATGCCCAGTTCCTTCTTCATGTCGGCAGGAACCGTGCGGAAATCGTTCATCAATGCACTGACTTCTCCCTTCTTACTCAAGTACTTAATGCGCAGTGCCTCCACCTCTTCGAGGTTCTGGGCATGCAGCGCATTCACCTCTTCTATCAGTTTCTGAATCCTTTCAATCATATTCGTTTCAATAAATTTCACGCAAAGGTACAAATTAATTAAGAAATAAGAATTAAGAATTAAGAATTATTTTGTAATTTTGCGAAACTTTTCCGAGTGACACTGATAATGAAGAGTAAGTCTGTGAGTCTTTTGCCCCTGCTGGTGGCAATCGTTACGTGGATTTCGTGTGGTCGAGGACGCACGCTGCCGACATTGGGCGGAGCCGACAGCCTGGCAATGGAAGACACGTTGGAGAACGACAGCGTTCTCTTTTTTGAAGAGGAAGACGAGGGACTGTCCCTTGATGAGCACGAGACAGAGGTCTTCGGCGATTTCATCTTTGCCTTCACCCACAACAGCCGTTTCCAGGCCGAACGCATCCGTTTCCCACTGCCCGTGACCGAAGCCGACGGCGAAGAGAGTGTCATACGAAGTGGGCGGCAGTTCCGCGAAGAGTTTCAGTTGCCTGGCAACGACTACTACATTCTCCTGCTGGGCGACATGCAACAGATGGAGGGCTTCCAAAACGACTCTTCGCTGACCGAAGTCGATTTCCAATGTATCAGCCTGCCCAAACTGTCGATGACCAGTTACAACTTCCGCCGCACAGACGGGCATTGGTTTCTGCACCGCCGCATCCAGGCGCATGTGAATGCCAACATCGTGGACTTTCTGCATTTCTATGAGCACTTTGTCACCGACTCCCTTTTCCAGCAGGAACACCTGGCACGCGAGCTATCTATCTCAATGGAGGACCCTGACGGAGAAATCGGCGGCATAGAAGGCATCATCGAAGCAAGCCAGTGGCCCATGTTCCGTCCGGAAATGCCTCAGGGAAGGTTTGTAAACATCGACTTCGGACAGACCTTCCCCAACCCCGACCGGCTCTATATGCTGCAATGCGGCATATCTAATGGCATGCTCAATATTTTCACTTTCCGTCGCAAGGACGGGCAATGGAAACTGACGGCGTATGAAAATTAAAGTGGAGACAAAAGAGAATTATAGTCTGTTGGAGCACAACACGTTTGGCATTGATGCAAGGTGCCGGCGGTTTGTGGAATACAAGAGCATAGAGGAACTGCTAAGTGTGGTGGGCCAGGAACCGCTGCTACACATCGGCGGGGGCAGCAACCTGCTGTTTCTGGGCGACTACGAAGGCACGGTGCTGCATTCGGCCATACGTTCCATAGAACATCGCATCGAGGGCAACGACGTGCTGCTGCGCGTGGGAGCGGGTGTGGTATGGGACGACCTGGTGGCCTACACCATCAGCCAAGGGTGGTACGGACTGGAGAACCTTTCGCTCATCCCGGGCGAGGTGGGGGCATCTGCCGTACAGAACATCGGTGCCTACGGAGCCGAGGCCAAGGACTACATCACAGAGGTGGAGTGCATGAACCTGCACACAGGACTGCAGCGCACGTTCAGCAACGCGGAGTGCCGCTACGGCTACCGGCAAAGCCTGTTCAAGACGCCCGAGCATCGCGGACAGTGGGCTGTGCTCTATGTCAACTATCGTCTGTCGCTCACCTTTTCTCCACAGCTCGACTACGGAGGCATACGGGCCGAACTGGAGCGCCAGGCCATAGCCTTGCCGACGCTCACTGCCAGCCAGTTGCGACAGGTCATCATCGGCATTCGCCAGGCCAAGCTGCCCGACCCTAAAATACAAGGCAACGCGGGCAGTTTCTTCATGAATCCCGTTGTGACACGCGAGAAATACGAAACTTTGGCACGCGAATATCCCAACATGCCGCACTACGACGTGGGAGAGGACCAGGTGAAGATACCAGCCGGATGGATGATAGAGCAATGTGGATGGAAGGGGCGTGCACTGGGCCCTGCGGCTGTTCACGACCGGCAGGCCCTGGTTCTTGTCAACCTCGGCGGAGCCACGGGGCAGGACATACTGAACCTGTGCAACACCGTACGCCACGATGTGGCAGAGCGCTTCGGCATAGACATCCACCCAGAAGTTAACCTTATATGAAACTCGCCATTCTCGACGGATTCACCGTCACCCAAAACGACCTCGGCTGGCAACAGCTCCGCGAGGTTCCCAATCTGGAAATCAACATCTACGACCGCACCAAGGCCGAGGAAACCATAGCACGGTGCCAGAATGCCGAAGCCGTCCTCACGAACAAGGTGGTATTCAGCCGCGAGACCATCGCCGCCCTACCCCGCCTTCGCTACATCGGCGTACTGGCAACGGGATACAACGTAGTGGACATCGAGGCTGCCCGTGAGCGGGGCATCGTCGTCACCAACATACCTGCCTACAGCACACCGTCGGTGGCACAGATGGTCTTTGCCCACCTGCTGAACGTCACGAACCATGTGGCTCACTATGCCGAGGAAAACCGACTGGGACGATGGGCCAAGGGACCGGACTTCCTGTGGATGGACACTCCCGTGACCGAGCTCGCAGGCAAGACATTGGCCATCAGGGGCATGGGCAACATCGGCAGCCAGGTGGCACAGATAGCACTGGCCCTGGGCATGCGCGTGCTGGCTGTGACGAACCGCAACGACCTGCCAGCGGGCATCGAGAAGACCACATGGACGGAGGCGCTGAAACAGGCAGATGTCGTCTCGCTCCACTGCCCCCTGACCGACGAGACACGGGAAATGATTAACCACGACTCACTCAGGCTGATGAAGCGCAACGCCATTCTCATCAACACGGGGCGCGGCCCATTGGTTGACGAACTGGCCATAGCCGAGGCCCTATGCGAGAACCGTCTGGGAGCCTATTGTGCCGACGTGCTCGCTCAGGAACCGCCCCTGCCCGACAATCCCCTGCTGCAGGCCCCACGCTGCTATCTGACTCCCCACATCGCATGGGCCAGCCGCGAAGCCCGTCAGCGCCTCATCGGGATAGCCATCGACAATCTGAAGGCCTTCATGGCAGGGCAGTCCGTCAACACCGTATCATAGCCTGCAGCCCCCGAATCCGACATTTCTGAATATAGGATAAAAGAAATCACTCCTTCATGCGATGACGAGGGAGTGGGGATGATTGTGTCTGGGAGTAACCTCGTCAGTTCCTGAACAAATTTTGCTTTTTATTGACTATCCCCGTGTCATAATGAAGTAGATTACATTAAGGGGGATCGTTTCCAATATTTAGGATTTGAGAGTCTCTTGTTGATGGCCTTATAATTCATCTTCAGCCATTTGCCAACATCTTTATTACTCCATAATTTGTTTATACGCCACTCATGCCAATCACCTTCCGAACCTATTTTTATGGCTACGATGGAGTTAGATATAATATCATTCAGTTGTTGCTCATCAAGAAAATACGTCACATCATATATTGCCACTTTCTTGATATAGATTCCAAGGTGGCTGTACGAGACACCACTGGACGTAGCAAACAAATGTAGTTCTTCTTTGTTGGAAAATGTTATAATAACTTCGTCCTTCTCCGAAAGTTCAGTTCTGGAATCAAGGAGGAGAAAATACGGATTCTTATGTCCTTCATAATAGTTCAGTGAAATATTTATTGTATTAATCGGCTCACCTGGTGTGAGTATCGATATACTATTTGATTGTATATACCTGAATCCATCAATGTCTTTATCATATGCTATTTTCTTAGCCATGCCATAATTAGTTTGTGACATGGTGGCTGTTGTCACCAGTAGGGCGAATGTCAGCAGAATCGTTTTTCTAATTAAGGGAACTAACATATCGTTTTGTTTTCAAATAATTCACGTTTTCTTTGCTGTATTTGCACTGTGTTCACGTAATGTAATGTTGCAAGAACATGATGCAAAGTTACGAATTTGGATTGATACGACAAAGGGAAGGGCCATTATTTCATGGAAATACAATAGCCTGAAGATGCATTTGTGAAAAACTTTGTTTTTTATGGCATAATAAACGTTGTTTCTCATCTTTTCTTCGTAAATTTGTGGTTGCAAAAAAAGGAAGGCAAGATGGCAGAATATGAAGTGACAGGCGTCAGATATCAGATGGGCGACGGGCTGACGATGG
>CACZRZ010000231.1 GCA_902783655.1 uncultured Bacteroidales bacterium | reverse complement strand
GTAGAATTAGGTGGTGCGGACAAAGTGGGAGCGAAGGACGTAATAAATCTTCTTGCCAGCTATGAGCAGGGTGACGGCCGCAAGAACAAGGAAGATGCCCAGGCAGATGCGTGGCGTCAGTCGTTCGCCAAAGACCAGTGTACCGACTACCAGCGCCGTGATGGGCTCCAAGGCGCCCAGTATGGCTGCCGAGGTGCTACCGATGTTCCGGATGCTGATGGTCATCGTGACCAAGGAGATGATGGTGGGAAACAGGGCCAGGCAGAAGGCGCACGTCCAGCCCAGCAGTGTGTGGGGCAACTGCAGTTCTGTCAGTCCGCGCGTGCGTGTAATATAAATAAGTATACCAAAGCAGAGTGCATAGAACGTGAGCTTGGCGGAGGGCATCTTGGCGATGCTGGAGCGATTGACGCCGACGATGTAGATGGCATAGGAAAGCGAGGAGAGGAGCACGAAGGTGATGCCCAACAAGGAGACGCTGGACCCGTCGCTCGTCTTCGTGAGCAACGACACTCCGCCTACAGCCAATACGATGCACAGCCATGTGAGCCACGAGGCGCGCTCGCCGAAGAAAACGGCCATGATAACAGCCACCATCACCGGATACATGAACAGGATGGTGGAGGCGATGCCGGCATCCATGTAGTTGTAACTGAGGAACAGAAACAGGCTGCTGGCCGAAAACAGCAGGCCATAGACGGCCAACAAGGGCCATTCGCGACGGCGGACACGCATGTCCACTCGCTGAAAACGCAACAACAAGGCCATCATGCCGATGGCAAAGGCATAGCGATAGAAGAGGACCGAATCCACACTCAGCCCTTCCCGATAGAGGGGAAGGGCAAAGAGTGGGTTCAGTCCGTATGAGGCAGCGGCGATGCTGCCTGCCGTAAAACCTTTAACGCGTGGGGTCATGCAACTTTCTCCAGGCGCTTCATCATGGCGAACATGAAGAGAGCGGCTACGAGGCAAACGGCAATGAATACGCCCCAAACGACGACGAGCGAAATGTCGCCCCAGAGGTAACCACCCACACCGACGAGTTTGTTACCGATGGCCGTGGCCACGAACCAACCGCCCATCATCAGACCCTTGTACTTGGGAGGAGCCACCTTCGACACGAAGGAGATGCCCATGGGCGACAAGAGCAGTTCGCCGAACGTGAGTATGAGGTATGTGCTTATCAGCCAGTAGGGCGAAACAAACATGGCGGCTTCGCCAGCCACTTTCTGTTCGTTGGGCGTCAGCAGACCCTGCGAGGCGAACATCATCAGTAGGAAGGCAGCAGCTGCCACCAGCATTCCGTAGGCTATCTTGCGCGGAGCAGAGGGTTCCTTGCCCTTAGCGGCCAGCGAACTGAAGATGAGCATCGAGAACGGGGTGAGGGCCACAACGTAGAAGGGATTGAACTGCTGGAAGATGGGGGCGCTGATGCTGATGTCCTCTGTGGCACTCGTGTACTGCCATCCCAGGAAACACAGGGCGGCAACGACCACAATGGCAGAGATGCTCTTTGCCTGGGCTGTCTTGCTCTGGAACACCGAGAAACCGGCATACACGATGACGATGATGGCCACAAGGTTGAGCACATCGAACCACATGCTCTCGACACCGGTTGTTGCCGTGTGGGCCGTAAACTCGTCGGCAAAGTAGGTCAGCGACAGCCCGTTCTGGTGGAAAGCCATCCAGAAGAAGATGACCACAGCATAAACGAGGCACAGGGCCACGATGCGCTGGCGTGTCTCCTCCTTCGTGAGTTCGGGTTCGGCAGCAGCGGCAGCAGCGGTGTTCACAGCGGCTTTCTTTCCGCCCTCAGTGTGGCGGAAGGTGCTGCGGGTAGCATAGTAGATGGCAATGGAGAGCACCAGCGAGGCACAGGCTACGGCAAAGGAGAAGTGATAGGCATCGTTCGACGAATAGCCCAGCGATGTCTCTGCCCACTCCTTAATCTTTACGGCTGCTGTCGGAGCAAACAGGGCGCCGATGTTGATGGCCATGTAGAAAAGCGAGAAGCCGGCATCGCGCTTCGAGGCATACTTGGGGTCGTCGTACAGATTGCCGACCATCACCTGCAGGTTGCCCTTGAACAGGCCCGTGCCCAAGCTTATCAGCACCAGGGCCAGCAGCATGACGATGAGGGCAAACATGTCGCCTCCGAAGGGGAACGACAGGAGCAGATAGCCCAGGAACATGATGATGATACCGATGGTCACCATTCGTCCGTAGCCCCAGCGGTCGGCAGCGATACCGCCAACGACGGGCAGGAAATAGACGAGCATCAGGAAGTCGCTGTAGATTTCTCCTGCCCAGGCAGGATCCAGACCGAAGTTGGCCCTCAGGAAGAGGGCAAAGACGGCCAACATCGTGTAATAGCCAAACCGCTCACCGGTGTTGGCCAGGGCCAGTGCATAAAGGCCCTTAGGTTGTCCTTCGAACATAATTTATAAGTTTTTAAGGTTTATGATTTCATCCGTATGTCATACGCCCAGCACCACGGCCGGGTCGATGTTCAGTTGCGTACTGATGGTGCGGGCCAACTGGAACGTCGGTTCACGCTTACCCGAAATCAGTTCGCTCAGCGTCGATGCACTGATTTGCAGCATCTCCGACATTTTCTTCTGTGTCAGCCCCATCTCGTACATCCTCAGTTTCATGATGTCCACCAATGAAGGTTTACCTATCGGATAGTGAATGTCCTCGTATTCCTCCACCATATCTATCAGCATATCCAATTCCAGGGCATTACTGTCGTTCACGGGAGTGTCGTCGTCAACCAGTTCCTCCAACTCTTCAATACGTTTCATTGCGGCCTCATAGGCCTCCTCACTTTTAATCTGTGCCATGACTGTCAAATGTGTTGAATGTCCGTAATACTATCATATTCCTTGTGTGTCCCGACAAAACGTATAAGCACGTGGCTTACGGTAAATTTCACCACGACCACAAGCCTGTAATCATTTCCCTTAATATTGAACACATATCTCTTATTCCCTACCGCATCCACGCTGTTGAATGTCTTCTTCATGTCAGCAAAACAAGTCCAGCGCGCATGTTTTGTTTTCTCATACCAATCTTCGAGTGCCGACTGTGCCCGGGGTTCCTTAGTATAATAGGTTACTAATGTTTTCCTTGAAATGATTCTCATCTATACTTTATTTTTTGCAAAGATAACACTAATATTCGACATTGCAAAACTTTTTTCGGAAAAGCAAAACATAAAAATGAGAAGTCAACGGACCGTTCCTGACAGCGATGCGAGGAAAAGTTCCGCCATCGGCGATGAACGGACGGACATCGACGATGGATGTACGGACACCGACGATGGATGTACGGACGTCGGCGATGGCGGAACTTTTCTTCACGAGCCTTGCACGAATGGTGGTCGGACTTTGAAGGAATGGTGGTCGGACTTTGAAGGAATGACACAAAAAAATTGTAGATATGACACTCAAAGTCAATGCTTTTATTTGGTCAATTCACAGGAAATCGCTAATTTCGCAGGCAGAACTATATTATTTTATTATAAACAAACACACAAAAGTATGAAAAAAACACTTCTTATGGTGGCC
>CACZRZ010000230.1 GCA_902783655.1 uncultured Bacteroidales bacterium | reverse complement strand
TCCAACTTTGTGCAAAGTTTGCTCCTGCGAATGAGAACAACATTGCAAGTGTGAATAGCAGTTTTTTCATAGCGTTTAAGTTTTTATTAGTAATAATAGAGTTTTTCACGTTGCAAATTTACGTACAAATATATAAAATATAATAGTAAATATCGGACGTTGGAAAGTATATATCGGACAACCTACGTTGTATGTCGTAAAAAAACGACCATATAATCGTAAAAATACACGAAATGTGCGTATCTTTGCTTTGAAGAAAAAGCTAAACCAATATTATTAGAAATACAGCATGAAAAAGAACATGTTTTTGGGAGTGTTAGCAGCACTATTTGCATGGATGGATTGTGAAGCTCAGACTTTAGAGTACACGGATTCCCTGTTGCAGGTATATGAGCAAAGTAAAGGTGAAACACGAACTGCCGTTGGGAAACAGTTGTTGGAAGTCTTTGCGGAAAGTGCAGTCTTCTTCGGTGATGCACCCGCAATCGATGGTAAGATGGAGCGTGAGGAACAAGATCTTCAGGTATGGTTTGGCACAGAACGATTCTATACCACCAACTCCTACTACACCGAAGCCCTACACTATATTGAACTCGCCTTGCCCTTGGCTCAGGCGCGCAATGCGGACACCTATGTCACCCTGCTCTGTGACCGCAGTTACTGTCTTTTCAAGACCAGCGACTATACTGCAGCCATTGAAGCTGCACAGCAGGCCAAGGAAGAGTGCAGGAAGACGGAAAACTGGATGCAGCTTTCGCGGGCGTACCTCTACTTGTCGCTGGTAAACCACTCTCTGCGTAACTACGAGGAAGCAAAGGCACAAGTTGTGAAGGCCATCGAGACGAATGCAAAATTGGGGTTGAATCCGCAAACACATAATGTATTGGGTGTGGCATGTGAATTGTTCTGCAGCGCACAGGAGGTAGACCAGGCCATTGAATATGGTAAACAGGCCGTAGAGGCTGCACGCCAGATGGGCTACCAGCCCGCCGTGGCGAACCATTTGACACAGCTCTCCTACGCCTACGACCGCAAAGGGGATTATCAGTTGGGACTGGATATGGCAAATGAAGCTATCGCTATTGTCAAAGCTAATGATCCACTGGACCGCAACCAATTGGCACTGACGCTGGAATACAAAAGTTGGAACCTCATCGACCTCGGACGCAACCGTGAAGCGGTGGAGGCCCTGCGAGAGGCCATTCAACTGGAAGAGGCTGTGGGCAATGCCTCGGCCGTACGCTATGACTACCGTACGTTGAGTGAGGCTTTGGAGCCCATCGACCTCCACGAATCGCTTTTGGCCCTGCGTCGCTGTCTCACGATGACAGACTCTATACACACTACACAACTGAGGGAGTTGATGACCAAGGCAAATGCTGAACTGCACAACGACGAACTGCAGGAGGAGAATGCCCAGAGTCATCGTAGAACCCTGATTATCACGCTTGTTGCCCTCGTTATGGTGATATTGCTACTGGCCGTTATTGCCTCGCTATGGTTTGCCTTCCGCCAGAAGTCACGCACGAACAGCACCTTGAAACGTTTGACCGAGGCTCGTGAAAATTTCTTTACAAACGTGACGCACGAGTTCCGTACACCTCTAACGGTCATCTTAGGGCTGAGCCAAGAAATGCAAAAAAAGGCCTCCTCCTTCGATGTTGAACAACAGAAAAAGATGGGTGAAACCATTGAACGACAGGGGGCACAGCTGCTGGCTTTGGTGAACCAGTTATTGGATATTTCGAAGGTGAAGTCGGCTATTGGCGAACAGCCTTGGCAGACGGGCGATTTGGCTGCCTATGTGGGTATGGTGGTGGAAACCAACCGTGAACTGGCCCGTCAGCGACAGATCAGTATCGACTATGAACGGACGGAGGAAGGCATCGTGACGGCTTTCGTGCCCGACTACGTGCAAAAAGTGGTGCAGAACCTGCTTTCAAACGCTATCAAATTCACTCCCGAAGGCGGTAAAATACATGTAAGCCTTACCAAGACGAAAGACAACTCTCCCCTACCCCTTGTGCTCAAGGTCAGCGATACTGGTCGTGGCATAGACAAGAAAGATTTACCCCACATCTTTGAGCCGTTCTATCAGGCTGACACCTCAGGTGGTATGGGCAGCGGCGTGGGGCTTGCCCTGACGAAGCAGATTGTGGATGCCATCGGTGGTACCATTGAGGTAGAGAGCGAGGTCGGGAAAGGCACCACCTTCATCATAAGAACGAAACAGACCTCCGCTCCCCTACCCCTCCAGAAGCAAACGGATTATCCTGCTGAATTAGTGACAAATAGTAGTGCTCACATGGAGGCATCACGAACTTCTTCTCCTCTGCGAGAGCAAAAGGAGATTGGCGGTACTGAGATTTCCATCCTCATTGTTGAAGACAATCCCGATGTGGCTCATTACATCTCTCAGTTGCTGGTGAACGACTATGATATCTACTTTGCAAGTGACGGACGGGAAGGTATTGAGAAGGCTCGTGAACTTATTCCGGACCTGATTATCACCGATTTAATGATGCCTGGAACAGACGGACTGGAACTTTGCCGTACCATTCGTAAGGACGAATCCACCAATCATATTCCTATCATTGTGGTCACAGCCAAAGTGAGTGAGGAAGACCGTATTCGTGGTCTTGAAGCTGGTGCTGATGCCTACCTTAACAAACCTTTTAACTCCGATGAACTGCGTGTTCGCATCGAGAAACTGATGGAGATGCGCGAAAGACTGAGAGAGAAGTATCAAACCCAGGCAACTGTTCTTCAAAAAGAATCTCATGCAAGTGCAGCCTTCTCTGATTACTCTGACAACTTCATCCATATTGTTCAGGAAACCATTTACCGACTTATGCCGGACAATTGCACCGTAGAGGCACTGGCAAACGAATTGTGTATGAGTCCGCGTACTTTGCAGCGCAAAATCAACAGTGTGACAGGTGCTTCGCCCAAGAAGTTTATCACGGATATACGCATCAACATGGCACGACAGATGATGGAAGAACATCCTGAACGCACCATTGCCGATGTAGCGGAAAGATGTGGTTTCTACGACCATGCTCACTTTGCTCGTACTTTCCACAAAGAATTTGGCATGTCGCCTGCTCAATTCCAGCGGAAAGGACATATTTAAGCATAGAGTTTATAGAATAAAATTACGAAATAAAGTTGGGAACAGGGTAGAAAAACCAACTTTATTTCGTAATTTTGCATTTGTAAACAGAAGTCCATGGATATACTGACAGAAATACGTCGACCAATAGAACAGGAATTGAACGCGTACAGGACAATGTTCGATGGAACGTTGCGGACGCAGAACCCCTTGCTGGACATGGCATTACACCATGTGATGAGACGGCAGGGGAAAATGATGCGTCCCATTCTGTTGCTGTTAGTTGCACGCATGACGGGTAAGATTAACGAGCAGGTGCTGCATGCTGCTGTAGCCTTGGAACTACTGCATACGGCCTCGTTGGTTCACGATGATGTGGTGGACGAGAGCGACCGTAGGAGAGGGCAGAAGTCGTTGAATGCGCTTTTAGGCAATAAGGCGGCTGTCCTGGTTGGCGATTTCCTGCTTTCGAAGGCTTTGTACCATTCGGCAATGACGGGCTCACAAAGAGTCGTTACCTGGGTGTCCGAACTGGGTCAGACGCTCTCGGATGGTGAACTGCATCAACTCGCAAATCTTGACAAAACTGAGGTTTCGGAGGAAGATTACTTTGAGGTCATCCGTAAGAAGACGGCTGTCCTGTTCGAGACCTGCGCTCGTGCCGGAGCTTTGCTCTCGGGGGGTGGGGAAGAGGATATCCGTCAGTTGGGCCGTTTCGGTTTGCAGGTGGGTCTCTGCTTCCAGCTTCGAGACGACCTGCTCGATTATGACAACTGTCTCGACACAGGTAAGCCGAGCGGCAATGATATGCATGAAGGCAAACTCACGTTGCCTGTCATTCATGTTTTGCTTGAGTCGGGTGACGAGGAGATGATGAACCTTGCGATTCGCGTCCGGCGTGGTGAAGCGACGGACGATGAAATATCTCGGCTGGTGTCTTTCACTCGTGACGGAGGCGGATTACTTTTCGCGGAGAAGAAGATGTGCGAGATAGGGGAGGGTGCTTTGAGTCTCCTGGACTATAAAATGGACAAGGACCCCGTTGTGACGGAATCCTTGTCGAAATATGTCCATTTTGTGGTCGGACGCAATCTCTGAGCCTCTCTTTTCTCTATTTCATCTAAACTGTCAGTGTCTTTTATTTCCACTTTATTCCCTCAATATCAACTCGTTATACTACTTGTTGAGGCTTTGAGAGTGGCGCAAAATATTTTTCCTTGGCACCTGTCCGTAAATTTTGCACTCTCAGAGGGGAAAAACAGAGGCGTCGGGCCTTGGTCACTTTTCTTAATCACAAAGAAGTCGTTTCCTTGTTAAAAGAATCTCGTTTCTCTATTAGTAGAATCTCATTTCTCTATTAGAAGAATTTCTTTTCTTTGTTAAAGGGATTTCCTTTTTCGATTAGAAGAATTTTGTTTCTTTACCCACGACCTCACTTAGCAGAAGGTTGGCAAGTCGACTGGTACCAAGACGCAGCCATTGATTCGTCAGCCACTTTTCGCCAAGTACTTCCTTCACGATGGTGTAGTAAACAAGTGCATCATGCACAGTGTTCAGTCCGCCGGCAGGTTTGAATCCGATTTGGATTCCTGTCTTGTCGTAGTACTCCTTGATGGCCTGACACATCACATAGGCTGCCTCTGGCGTTGCTGCTGGCTTCTCTTTACCTGTGCTTGTCTTGATGTAATCTGCTCCGGCATACATCGATAACAGGCTGGCTTTCTTGATGTTCTCGGCACTTCCCAGAAGTCCTGTTTCAAGGATTACTTTCATTTTCTTTTCTCCGCAGACGGCCTTCAGTTCGGAAATTTCGTCACAAACGGTCTCGTAATCACCGCTTAGGAACTTGCCAACGCTCATTACAATGTCGATTTCCGTAGCGCCATCCTTCACCGCAAGAGCTGTCTCGGCAACCTTTACTTCGATGAGTGCTTGACTCGAGGGGAAGCTTCCGCTCACGCATGCTATCTCCACGCCTTCCACTTCCAGGCTTTGGCTTACAATCTTAGCGAAGCAGGGATAAACGCAAATGGTGGCAACGTGCGGTAGGGTGGGGTAGGCCTCTTCGAATTGGTTCACACGTTCCGTAAAGGCCAATACACTTTCCTCCGAATCGGTGGTCTTCAGGGTTGTTAATTCTACGCTTCCCATCAGGAACTTCTTTACCTCTGGGGTATCATTTTCAGGTACCTTTTCTTCGATGAGACGGGCAACTTTCTGTGCTACATCTTCATCGCTGATGTGGGTTTCGTACTGGCTAAGTACCTGGTCGTACTTGCTCATGTCTTCCATGTGGAAGTGCTCGTGTTCGTGACCACAGTTGCAATGTTCACTCATAATATCATTGTAGTTTAGGGTTATTTATATGCCTTGTTTTGTCTCTGTTAGTCTTCTTTTCAATGCTTTTTTCCAATGCTTCGGTTAGGTCAACCCCCGTCTGATTAGCCAGACAGATGAGCACCCAGAGCACGTCGGCCATCTCTTCCTGCAATGCTTCTTTGCCATTGTCCTTGGCTCTCGGATCGCTTTCCTTCCACGATTGTTCACCATATCTGCGTGCCATAATTCGAGCCATTTCACCGATTTCCTCGGTCAATACGGTCATATTCGTCAGTTCAGAGAAGTACCTAACACCATACTCCCGAATCCATTTATCTACCCGTTCTTGTGCTTCCTTTATAGTCATATTTCTATTCCTTATTCTTTGTATCTATACATATAGTAACTGGGCCGTCATTGACCAAGGAAACCTGCATGTCTGCACCAAATTCGCCCGTACCTATGGGTTTTCCCAATAGGGTAGTGAGATGCTTGCAGAAGGCCTCATAGAGTGGAATGGCTGTCTCTGGTCGTGCAGCACGTATGTAACTGGGACGGTTTCCCTTCTTTGTGCTTGCCATCAAAGTGAACTGGCTCACCACAATTATATCGCCTCCTGCATCCATTATATTACGGTTCATTACGCCCTCTTCATCGTCGAATATGCGCAGAGCTACTATCTTGCGGCATAGCCAGTCGATGTCTTCCTGGTTGTCTGCCTCTTCGATGCCCAATAGTACCAATAATCCTGTGTCTATTTGGCTTTTTTTGCGTCCTTCGATGCCTACGTTGGCATTCTTTACGCGCTGTATTACTACTCTCATGCTGCGAATTTACGTATTTTCTGTGTTTTTAGCAAGTGCTTCGTGTAATATTTTAGCTTTATTGGCACCAATCACTTCCGTCAGTGCATCAAGGTCGGCTTCGCGGATACGCTTCACACTCTTGAAGTGCTTAATGAGGAGATCTCGCGTCCGTGGGCCGATACCCTTGATTTCATCGAGTTCTGATGCCATTTGATGCTTGCTTCTTTTCTCCCTGTGGAATGTAATGGCGAAACGATGTACTTCATCCTGTATCTGAGTAAGCAGACGGAAGAGAGGTGAGTCTGTTTTCATGCCCACAACTTGCGGTGGAAAGCCGTAAAGTAGTTCATGCGTGCGATGTTTGTCATCCTTTGCCAGACCTGCAATAGGTATGCTCAGATGCAGTTCTTCTTCCACCACTTTACGTACAACTTCCATTTGCCCTCGTCCGCCGTCGGTTATGATGAGGTCGGGTAGGGTAGTATTCTCTTCTATCATTCTCGAGTACCGTCTCCGTACAACTTCTTGCATGGATGCATAATCATCGGGTCCATCGACAGTTTTTATGTTATACTTTCGATAATCTTTTTTCGAGGGTTTTCCCATTCGGAAAACCACACATCCTGCTACTGCATCCGTTCCTTGGCTGTTTGAATTATCGAAGCATTCGATGGTTATTGGCATTTTCTCCATACCCAACAATGTTTGTAACTCCTTCATCAAGCGTACGCTTTTCTGTTCAGGGTTCAGCTTGTCTGCCTGCAAGATACGGTCCTTCTTATATTGTAATACATTAAGTCGAGACAGTTCTAATAGCTTCTTTTTATCCCCTCGCTGGGGTATGGTGAACTCCACATCGTTAAGAAATTGTTCCACGGGGAACGGTATGATAACTTCCTTACTTCCACTTGGATAGCGCTTTCGCATTTCACCAATTCCTAAGACTAAAAGTTCCTCTGGCGTCTCCTCGAGACGTTTCTTTATTTCGAATGTAAAGGCTTGAGTAATGCATCCGTTCACCACGTGCAAGTAGTTGACGTAAGCCTCCTTTTCACCGGCTTCTATGTTATATACGTCCACATTTGTCACCACATTGCTAACGACCTCGCTCTTGCTTCGATAGTTTTCCAGCAACACATACTTCCTTTTCAGCATTTCAGCCTCTTCGAAGCGCAACTCTTCGGCTAACTGGGTCATTTCTTGCCTAAGCTGTTGTTCTATGTCCCTTGTATTGCCCTTCAGTATTTCCTTAGCTTCGTCTATCCAACGCATATATTCTTCGTGACTTATCTTCCCTATACACATCCCTCCACAGTTTTTGATGTGATAGTCGAGGCACTCGCGATATCTATTATTTGCGACTCCATCGGCAGTAATGGGTGTTTTGCAGCGTCGCAAGGGATATAAGTTCTGGATGAGTTCAAGCAGTAGGTGAAGGGTAGGGATGTGACTGTATGGTCCGAAGTAAGTTCCGTATTTACGATTAATCTTGCGTGTTTGGAATATTCGTGGGAAATATTCGTTCGTGACAACGATACTTGGGTATGTCTTACCATCCTTCAGTAGGATGTTATACTTTGGATTCCATTGTTTGATGAGATTGTTCTCCAACAGTAGAGCATCCTCCTCCGTGTTTACAACGATATATTTGATGTCCCTGATGTTCTCCACCAGGCGTCGAGTCTTCAGGCTTTGCTGTTCCTTTTGGAAGTAGCTCGAAACACGTCGCTTCAGGCGTTTAGCTTTACCTACATAGATGATGGTGCCCGTATCATCGAGATACTGGTAGCAGCCAGGAGAGTCTGGAAGACTGTTTACTATGCCGCGTAGATATTCGCTGACTTCTGGTTTCAAATCTTTATCAAAGTTGTGATTTCTGTATCTTCGTCAAATACGGCTCGTCCGTTCAAACCCTCTATGGTAAGCTCGATGATGAAGTTAATATACACCTTTTTAGGGTTAAATTCCTTTACCAAACCATAAGCTGCCTTCATGCTTCCGCCAGTAGCCAGAAGGTCATCGTGAAGCAGGATGACATCGTCTTCCGAAATGGCGTCTGTGTGTATCTCTATGGTGTCCTTGCCGTATTCCTTCATGTAGGTCGCCTTGCGTGTTTCTGCGGGTAGTTTTCCAGGTTTGCGGCACATGACGAAACCTGCACCCAGGCGTAGGGCTAATGCTGCGCCAACTATGAAGCCGCGACTCTCTATGCCTACGACTTTGGTTATGCCTTTGTCCTTGTATATTTCGTATAGTTCATCGACCATGATACGCAGACATTTGGGATTCTTAAATAGGGTGCTGACATCCTTGAACTGTATGCCCTTGATGGGGAAGTCGGGCACATTACGGAGGTTTTGTAGTAGAATTGGGTTGTTCATTGTTATTTGTTTTTGATTTTTAGATAGACTTTATAGACTATGTAAATGAGCGCGTATGGATGTGTTGTTTCACGTGGAACATTATCGTCCCATGAGTACCATGAGTACACTGATGTCGCTGGGGCTGACGCCTGGGATTCGGCTGGCCTGAGCCAGTGTTTCTGGGTCGATGTGCGCCAGTTTCTGACGGGCCTCTGTGCTGAGAGAAAGAATCTCGTCGTACTTGAATCGGCCCCGTATGTGCAGTTCCTCCAGGCGCTGCATCTTCTCTGCCTGTTGCCGTTCGCGCTCAATGTATCCGCTATACTTTATCAGTATCTCAGCCGCCTCTGCAATTTCTTGGCGACGGTTGGGCGAGAGGCTGATCGCCTGGGCCAGACGAGGTAGGGCAGGGGAGAGGTTGTCGAATGACAAACCAGGTCGGCTGATGAGGTCCACCAGTTTGCAGCCCTTCGCCAGCGGTGTGCTGCCCAGTGTCTCCAGATAGGGGTTGATGAGGGCCGCCTTGACGGAATAGTTCTTACAGAATTCCAGTATGCGGTTTATCTCTCCCTGCTTCTCTATCCAATGCTGGTAGCGAGTTTCCGTAGCCAGTCCCAGTTTGTGGGCACGAGGTGTCAGGCGGGCATCGGCATCGTCCTGACGGAGCAAGATGCGGAACTCTGCCCTGCTGGTGAACATACGATATGGTTCGTCCACGCCTTTCGTCACAAGGTCGTCGATGAGTACCCCGATGTAGCTCTCGTCGCGATGCATCACGAACTCGCCGCCTCCGCTGCATTTCAGAGCGGCATTCACGCCTGCCACCAGTCCCTGTCCGGCGGCTTCCTCGTAGCCCGTCGTTCCGTTCACCTGACCTGCCAGGAACAGTCCGTCCACCTTCTTGCTCTCCAGCGTGTGGTGGAGCAGGGTAGGGTCGAAGTAGTCGTATTCGATGGCATAGCCGGGACGGTAAATCCGTATGTCGCGGAAGGCAGGTATGAGTCGCAGAGCCTCCAGTTGCACGTCGATGGGCAGCGACGAAGAGAAGCCGTTCAGGTAATATTCCTGTGTGTTCAGACCTTCGGGTTCGAGGAAGAGCTGGTGCTGATCCTTGTCGGCAAACGTGACCAGTTTGGTCTCGATGCTGGGGCAGTAGCGAGGGCCTATGGACTGTATCTGACCGTTGTAGAGCGGCGAGTCGGGCAGGCCCTGGCGGAGGCGTTCGTGAACGGCAGGGTTCGTGTAAGTGATGTAGCAGGGGAGTTGCGACTCAGTCGCAACAGACGAAACTGATGAAACAGACGAAACAGACGGAACCGATGCAACAGATGGAGCCGATGAGACGGGCGGGAGAGAGGAGGCGGCTGGGACAGGCGGGACAGGGGCGGGCAGATAGGAGAATCGATGGAAGTCGGTGTCGCCCGGCTGCAGCGTCATGTCTTCGAAGTGGACACTGCGACCGTCGATGCGGACGGGGGTGCCCGTCTTCATTCGTCCTACGGTGATGCCATGTTGGGCAATGCTCTCCGAGAGCCTGAGCGAGGGCGGTTCGGCACAGCGTCCGCCAGCCAACTGGGTCCGTCCGATGTGCATCAGTCCGTTCAGGAACGTGCCTGCCGTGATGATGACACAACGGCAGAGGAACGTCACACCCAGGTATGTCTCCACACCCTTCACTTGTCCGTCTTCCACCAGCAGTTCCTTCACCTGGTCTTGCCATATCGACAGGTTCTCCTGGTTCTCCAGCACACTGCGCCAGGCCCAGATGAACCGTCCTCTGTCGCACTGCGCCCGAGGGCTCCACATGGCGGGCCCCTTCGAACGGTTCAGCATGCGGAACTGCAATGTCGTCCGGTCTGTCACCTGAGCCATGTGTCCGCCCAGGGCATCTATCTCGCGGACGATTTGTCCCTTGGCTATTCCGCCCACGGCCGGGTTGCACGACATCTGTGCTATCTTGTTCATGTCCATGGTGATGAGCAGCGTCTTGGCTCCCATTTGGGCCGCAGCACAGGCCGCCTCGCAACCTGCGTGTCCGGCTCCCACCACAACGATATCGTACCTCTCTTGCATCTCTTTCAACAGTATTTTGTTGCAAATGTAATGATTTTCTGTGAAACTTTCCCCCTCTCGTCCCAAATATTTCATGCATGCTTCATAAGAATAAATTGCAAGGCTGCCGTGGGAAAGTTCCGCCATCGCCGATGAATGTACGTTCATCGACGATGAACGGACGGACGCCGACGGTGGATGTACGGACATCGCCGATGGCGGAACTTTTCCTCACGAGCCTTGCAATTTGCCCTTCGGGGGCAGTTGAAAAGTCCTTCAGAGTTTTTCTTGTTTTTTGTTTGGCAAGTCAGAAAAAACCCTTATATTTGCAGACGTAACATACATTAATCTACCTTAAATCCAACGCCTATGCTTACAAAACTCCTACGCAACACGTTGCCTTTGCTCACGGCAGCTACGGCCGCGGCCCAGACAGCCGAACGGCCCAACATCATTTTCTTCTTGGTCGATGACATGGGATGGCAGGACACCTCCTTACCCTTCTGGACCGAACAGACACCACAGAATGCGCGCTACCGTACGCCCAACATGCAGCGTCTGGCCGACCAGGGCATCATGTTCACCAATGCCTACGCCTGTCCCGTCAGTTCTCCCTCGCGCTGTTCCCTGCTCTCCGGCATGAACGCCGCGCGCCACGGAGTGACCAACTGGATTGAGTCGTACAACCAGAACACGAATGCCTCGGGCAGCAACGTCAACCTGCCCGACTGGAACTGGAACGGTGTGCAGCCTGCCACAACGGCCACCCAGACCGACCGTGTGCATTCGACCCTCATCACCCCTCTGCCCCAACTGCTCCGGGAGGCCGGTTACTTCACCATCCATTGCGGCAAGGGCAACTTCGGAGCCGCCAGCACCTCGGGTGCCAATCCCACGAACTTCGGTTTCGACGTGAACATCGCCGGCGGATATGCAGGTGGGCCCGGCACCTATCTGGCTCAGGACAACTACGGAAGCGCCATACAGAAGATAGGCGGACTGGAGGAATACGCTGCACAGGGCATATTCCTGACTGAAGCCCTCACGCAGGAAGCCATCAAAAATCTTGACAAAGCCGTAGAGGGCGACAAACCCTTCTACCTCTACATGTCTCACTATGCCATCCACACGCCCTACGACGCCGACACCCGTTTCACGGATTACTACACGAATCGTTTCGATGAGCAGTTCGGCGAAGCCCTTTCGACCAGCGAGGTCAACCGTGCCGCCCTCATCGAGGGTATGGACAAGAGCTTGGGCGACCTGATGGATTGGCTCGAAAGTCATCCCTCCGTAGCCGACAACACCGTCATCCTCTTCATGTCCGACAACGGCGGACAGGGCGTATCGCCCCGTCAGGGCCGTCTGAACCACGACCCCAACTATCCCAGCCGAGGCGGTAAGGGCAGTGGCTACGACGGTGGTGTGCACGAGCCCATGATCGTATCCTGGCCCGGCGTTTACGAGGAAGGAGCGAAGAACGAGAACCGCGTCATGATCGAGGACTTCTTCCCAACCATCCTCGAACTGGCCGGTGTCAACGAGTACCAGACCGTGCAGACGGTGGACGGAAAGAGCTTTGCCGACCTGCTGAAAGACCCCAGCCTCACGCGCGACCGTGTGGCCATCTGGCACTATCCCAACCGCTGGGGCGAGTCGCAGGACCGTGCCGAGGGCTACGGAGCATGGAGCGCCATCATGAAGGGCGACTATCATCTGCTCTACTTCTGGGAGAACCAGGAGCGACGCCTCTACAACATCCGCGAGGACATCTCCGAGGAGCACAATCTGGCCAAGGAACAGCCCGAACTCGCCCTCCGTTTGGCCCAGGAACTGACCGACTCGCTGAAGGCCTATGGCGCCAAGCGCCCCACGCTGGCCGCTACGGGTGAACCTGTTCCCTGGCCCGTCGACGGAGTGCAGACCGCCGGTCCCGGCGATGCGATGAACGTCAACGAACTGGGCATCGAACTCAGCACACCCGAGGGTGAGAAGCATCTCTATTATGTATTGGATGCGCGCACGGACATCGACTACTGGACCCTGGGCACCCACAACGGCTATCCGGCCATACAGACTTACGTGGGCACACTGGAGGGCGACGAGGCACGGAAGCAGCAGTTCTACTTCATGCAGGGCGCTGACCCCAAGCAACTGCTCATCTACACGGCCGACGGACAGCCCGTCAGTTACACCGAAGGCGTCACGCGCAGCGGATACTCCGCCACCGACCAGGTGAAGGCCCGATACCTGCAATACGGCGCCGAGCAGGAGCCCACGCCCTTCCAGGCCATCATGACCAACTATGCCGACTACTTCGGACTGGTCTTCGACGGCGAGTACCTGAGCAACCGCGGCTCGTCGCACGGTTCTGAGAACAACCTGGGCTGGGTGGTGATGCCCTTCGCCGGCAGCGGCTATGCCGACCCTGGTTGCCGCTTCAAGTTCGTCAGCATCGATGCCGAGCCTGTGGACCCTAACATCGGTCTGCCCAAACTCACCACCGACGTCTCCAATCCCGTCTATTACCGCATCCGCAACACCCGTTTCTTTGCCAAGAACAAACCCAGTTATGCCTACTTTCGGGCTGCCGACAAGAAACTGGGACTGACCGACAACCAGGACGAGGCCACACAGTTCTTCTTCACAGGCACGGTGGCCGACGGCATCGTGACGGCTAAAATCCACAACAATGCCAACGCCAGCCTGATGGCAGGCGAGGCTCTGTGGAACGAGGAAGGATGTGACTGGTACATCAAGACCCACGTGAGCGACCAGGGCGGAACCGACGCCACCACGGGCAAGGCCTACGAGGGCGTGCTCATCTGCGACAACCCCGACTTCCAGGCCAACTGGTACGTGGGCTCCAGCGACACCAGCATCAAACTCTACGACTTCCAATGGGACGGCAACATCTTCACGCTGGAGGAGGTGGTCATCGGCGATGCCGACGAGGAACTTATCAAGAGCATCGACAACATGTTCACATCCATACGCAACAACTACAACAAGGCACGCACCTATGCCGAATATATGCACCTGGACATGCTCAACTGCTACAGCCAGAGCGAGGGCGACGAGGACTATGCGGCCCTGATGGCCGAGATGGAGGAGTTGCTGACCTTGGCAGAACCCGCCTACACTGAAGAGTCACTCGCCAACCTGACTTCCATCAACCAGCGCCTGAAGAAGGTCATCGAGGGCATCCACATCAATCAGCCCAATCCTGGCACATTCCTGCGCCTGCGCAGTGCCAAGACGCTGGGCTACGTCCGCTCCTTCGACGAGAACTCCTCGGGCACCGACCACGAATGCATGTCGCTGAGCACCGAGCCCGACGATTATGGCATCTTCTTCTACGACGGAGAGTATCTGGTGAACTACCTCAACGGCTTCTACATGGACACCAACTGGCTGCGCATGCCCGGTGAGGTGAAGAGCCGCATGGAGTTCCGTTCCTCTCCCGACGGCACCATGGGAGCCTACTACGTCGTGGCTCTCGACGGCTCGAAGGGCGAACGTAACCTGATGGTCAACAACAGCCAGAACGACATCCTCTATCGCTCCAACTACAGCAGCGACTATAACAACTTCTGGCTCGAATACGTCACATCAGTGCCCGTCGCCATCGGCGAGAACGGATGGGGCAGCACCTATCTGCCGCAGACCGCCACGTTGCCCGAGGGCCTGACGGCATACACCCTCCGCATCGAGAATGGTAAACTGCTGCTGAGCGCTCTCGGCAATCTCATACCTGCCGCCGTTCCCGTCCTGCTGCAGGGCCAGCCGGGCGCCTATACCTTGTCGCTGGGCTATGAGGAACCCTATGCCGACTGCCAACTCCTGGGTACCTACACCACCGAGTACACCACCGGCAACGAACTCATCTGGAACGGCGAGACGATGCAGAAGTGCGATGCCGAGGCCATTTGGGGCTTCACGGCCTACATGACCGCCGACTCCGGAGCCGAGGGACTGCCCTCCGAGATTGTCACCGCCATCGACCTCCTGAAAGCCGACGGCCGGCAGGGCACCTACAAGCAAGTGCGCGACCGTCGCATCGTCATCGTCCGCAATGGCCGTGCATACACCACAACAGGCCTCTTATTGCCATGATTTGCCACGTCGATATAACAAAAAAGGCACACGAGACGTTGCTCGTGTGCCTTTTTTTAGCATAATAGTTTGTAGAATGGTAAAAAAATCTTAAATTTGTACGCGAATATACCCAAAAGTGAGTAACAACATTTTATTAATAACTTAAATCAATCCTAATTTCTATGTGGTTAACTAATTCATCCATTGGCAGGAAAGTAATCATGTCCGTTACCGGCTTGGCGCTTATCCTGTTTCTGACGTTCCACGGCAGCATGAACGTGGTGGCGCTGTTCTCTAAGGACGGCTACAACATGATTTGTGAACTGCTGGGTGCCAACTGGTATGCAGTTGTGGCAACTCTGGGACTGGCCTTCTTGGCTGTATTGCACATTGTCTATGCCTTCGTGCTGACGCTGCAGAACCAACGCGCCCGTGGTGCCAGTAAGTACGCTGTGACCGACAAGCCTGAAAAGGTGGAGTGGGCCAGCCAGAACATGCTCGTGCTGGGCATCATCGTATGTCTGGGTCTGTGCCTGCATCTGTTTAACTTCTGGTACAACATGATGTTTGCCGAGTTGATGGGCTGGGAAGGTCTGACTTGTTCTCCAACAGACGGCTTCGGCTGGATTGTCGAGACATTCTCGAATCCCGTCTTCGTGGTGCTCTACATCGTGTGGCTCTGTGCCCTGTGGTTCCACCTGACTCACGGCTTCTGGTCGGCTATGCAGACTCTGGGCTGGAGTGGTAAGCTGTGGTTCTGCCGCTGGCGTGTGATAGGCTTCATCTACGTGACTCTCGTGGTGCTGATGTTCCTCGTTGTAGTCCTGGCCTTCGCCTTCGGCTGCGCTCCTTCATTGTGTTGCGGTAGCTGCGCTTAATCGTAATTCGTATTTCCTAATTCGTAATTAAAGTACATTATGGCAAAAGTAATAGATTCTAAGATTCCTGCAGGACCGGTGCCTGAGAAGTGGAAAGAATATAAGGCACACCAGCGACTGGTGAACCCCAAGAATAAACTGAAGCTCGATGTCATCGTCGTAGGTACGGGTCTGGCCGGTGCCTCGGCTGCTGCCTCTCTGGGCGAGATGGGTTTCAATGTATATAATTTCTGTATTCAGGACAGCCCCCGTCGTGCACACTCCATCGCTGCACAGGGTGGTATCAATGCTGCCAAGAACTATCAGAACGACGGCGACTCCGTTTATCGTCTGTTCTACGACACCGTAAAGGGTGGCGACTATCGTGCCCGTGAAGCCAACGTCTATCGCCTGGCTGAGGTTTCGAACAACATCATCGACCAGTGCGTGGCACAGGGTGTCCCCTTCGCTCGCGAATATGGTGGCATGCTGGCCAACCGTTCGTTCGGT
>CACZRZ010000229.1 GCA_902783655.1 uncultured Bacteroidales bacterium | reverse complement strand
CTCAGCACCGCCCAGGGAAAGATATGCCTGCCGCAAGATGGCCAAGTCCTCGACCTGCGCCTGCAGCACAGGCACTATTGCAATCACCCTTTGGGCAACGCCCTTAATATAATCAATGTTCTCTATGCTATATTCGTTCCACGTCAGCAAGGCCTGAGCATCGGCCAGAATCTGGAGGGTCGAATTATGCAAATCCTCCGTCAGTCCCTGAGCCATCAATGTGGCTATGCTATTGGTATATGGCTCCATATAATTGGTCAACTCGCTACGGGTGGTTTCCTGCAGCTGCGGCCACACCTGATCGATTTGCTCGCCAGTCATGGCACCGTAGTTATAGGCCGTCTGCAAGCCTGTAATGGTTTGCTGAATGGTCGCCTTGATGTCGTCGGAGAACAAGAAACCGTACGAATCAGACAGGCGCTGGGTATAGTAGATGTAGCCTGCCAGCTTGTCGTAGTCAGCCATAGAAGCCTGTGCCTCCGCGAGGAGAGCCTCCTGAGGCAGGAAAGCCTCATGGATGGTGGCCAGGTCACCGGATTCCAGCGCAGCGGCCGTACTTTGCAGGAACTGCACCAGTTTTCTGCGGGTGCCTGCATACATGTGGTAATTCTCGGTATCGGTGGCAATCTTGCTGATATATGCATATTGCTCCGTGTTGAAGAGAGAGATGGTCACAGTGCCCACTTCTGTCTTCGCCATGCCATAGTACAGGGCTCCTTCTGCCACAGCCACGTATATCGTGTATTTACCTGGCAGGACAGGCGGTTGCGGTGTCTCCACTCCTGTTTCTTCCATCAGATAAGTGATGGTGACCTCGCCCACCCCTTCGCAGTTCTGACTGCAGGATGCGGGATGCGGCTGTTCGTCGTAGATCAGTTCCACATCGGGCAACTGCAGGCCGAGGAGTTCGATGGCAAAAGGTGCCTTGTCGATCTGGATGTTAGCAGTCAGCGTGCCAGAGTAGTTGTTCTTGCCAGTCACCGTCAGGGTGCCTGTGCCCACGCGTGTATTGTTTGCCCATTCGGCCGTATAGTCCTCGCCAGACAC
Organism: uncultured Bacteroidales bacterium; assembly: GCA_902783655.1. Taxonomy (GTDB): domain Bacteria; phylum Bacteroidota; class Bacteroidia; order Bacteroidales; family Bacteroidaceae; genus Physcousia. The sequence goes on along the minus strand of CACZRZ010000229.1, from coordinate 1,803 downwards.
CAAGTTGGCGTAACTCTCATTGGAGAACTGCCATGCAGGAGTGAACGCATCACCGCTGTAAACGAAATTCGTTTCTTCCAGCAACAACTCGCCGCTCAACGGCTGCGGAAGAATCTGGAAGGAATAGGTCTTGCGGCCTATCGTCTTGGGGAACACGCCTTCAACAGAGAAGGAAGCCCAACCCACACGAACATTGTTCCGGTAGTTCTTCACCTCATACTGGTCGTTGTCCAGCTCGCAGGTCAGATTCTCCTGGAACAGTTCACTGCCCGTATAGGTTTTCTCTTCTATGCCTGTGACAGGATAGAAGCTTACATCCTTGTACTCGATGGGGTGCAGCATGGAGGTGTTGCCCACGTTGTCCACCGTGCGGAAGCGGATGGTATGGATGGACTTCGTTGCATCAAACATCGCAGTTATCTCGCCCGTGAATGTGCCGCCAGAGGGGAGCATCTCGGTCAGTGGCGTCCATTCCTCGCTGTCCTCCACTGCATATTCAATCCTACCTTCCAGTCCGGCCGGGCTCTCGTATGTACCTTCCAGTGTCAGAACGTGCGGACGGCTCAAGTCATTCCAGCCCTCTGCATCGTCAGGAGTAACCTCAAAAGACGAGTTGGGTTCGAGATTCACCTCACCCACACCTATCAAATAGGAGAAGATGACCGTAGAGCCCGCTGCTATTGTACGGTCCTGCCAGCACCATCCCATGCCACTGTCGTAGGACGAATCCTCTATCATCCAGTTGCTTCCCTCATAATAGTTTCCAACCATATAAGATGGTTCACTATTATCGCTCCAGTGGCCAAACCAGAAGTTACTTACTGCCGTCACACCAGCAAGGCCCGAACCAAAAAGCACACACAACTGGGCCCCATTGCCATCTTTCATGGTCAGTCCGTAGGGCTGGCCCAATGTGTCTATTCGCCGCGAAATGGGGGCGGAGTCGTTGTTGCCTATCATCACATCCGCATGAGTACCCAAAGAAATGACGACATCTGTTTCGTTGGCATTGGTGACCGTATAGCAAATACGTGCCAGCTCTCCCTGTTGCTCGATGGAGGGCTGTACCGTAACGCCTCCGTCTGTCGTACCATTTAGGCAATCTACCCGGATTGCGCTGTTGCTCCCCACCTGAACCGACAACTTGTAGCCGTAGTCAGAGTAAGTGGAGGAATAGTAGTAGCCGTTGTAATAGCCAATCATGTCGATGGCATCAGCATTCTGTTTGTAGTACAATTGCGTTGTACCCACTTGAACATAACCGTCGGGCAGATAGGAATACATACTTGCCCGCTGGGTTGGTGCCTTTTTAGGCGGAGCCTGTTGAGCATTCGCATTCAACAAAGGCAAAAACATCAGCATCATCAGCAGAACATAAAGTTTTCCCGATGACACAAACAATGACCTTCCAAAGAGGTCAACCCTTCTCCTTGGCCTTGGACATCCATAAAAGGAGCTGTAAGCTGTCTTTTTCTTTGTGTGTAACATAACTACCATATATTAAAATAAAATATTATGAATCAGCAAAAAACGCAAAGAATCGTGACAAATTTAGTGAAAAAAAGTTAAATTGCAAGCACAATACAAAAAAAACTGTCGTATCATACAAAAAAAAAGGATAAAGGAAAGATAATTAGTCATCTGCATGGATGAAACTTAACTACCGATTCCTTTGTCCCTTGCCTCTCATCCATTGTTTCGAGGCCACGTTAGGTATTGCTTGACGCACAATTGTCCGTCAAGGGAAACGACGCGTCGTTGGAGCCCAGACCATACTATGGTTTCGCTTGACGGACAATTGTG
>CACZRZ010000228.1 GCA_902783655.1 uncultured Bacteroidales bacterium | reverse complement strand
CTGGCCCGACGACGGCAATTTCTATAAGTCTGGCTCGACAGCCATGATGCTCTTCAACGAACCTGAACACTCCGAACAACATGAGAAATGTGACTGTGGCGGCACCATTGGCGAATGGAAGGCCTACGAGCAGACCCCGAAGTTCAACGCCACAGGTCTGCGCATCGGTTCACCTTCGGCCACCAATCTCGATTGGATAAAGAAGTACCTGGGCCACTGCGACGACATGAAGCAGCGTTGCGACTTCTCTTGCACCCACGGCTACTGGACTTCCGAATGGGCCAACAACCTCAACATCCTGAAGGGCTACGGCCGTCCCATCTGGATTACGGAATGGGAGTACGGTGCATCGTGGACCAACGGCAGCAACCCCAATAACGCCGATGATGCCCGTGCCAAGGTCTTCGAGATCCTGGAACGTCTGGAGTACAACAACTACGTGGAACGCTACTCCTACTATGAGTTCGACACAGGTGGCAGCAACGGCTGGATGCGTGAAATCTTCTGGGAGAACAACCCCTCGAAGGGAGTTGCCTACGTCGGGCAGGTGTACAGCCGCGTGAAGCCCCATCTGGGCTACAATGCCTCCATACAGCCTGTCCCCAACTGGTGGGCACCAGCTGTTGAGAAACCCTCCGTCACGGGTGCCAAACTCGCCGACGGCAAGTACAGGCTCTCCGTCAGCAACAAGAACGGCGACGCCACCGCCACACTAAACGTCATGCGCAAAACCTCCGGTGGCACTTGGGAAAACGTAGGCAGCATCACCGACCGCTCAGAAATGGAGTCCACAGAGATGTTCGTCACCCTCTCCGACCAGGTCAAGGCCGGCGACGTGGTAAAGGTCGTCGTCAAGACACTCTACTCGAACGACACCGTCGAGAGTGCTGAGTACACCACACCCGCCTATAGCACCCTCGCCGAGTACCACACACTCGACAACCTGCAGAACCTCGAATTCAACCAGGGCGGCTACATGGCGGTCAGCATCCACACCTATGCCAAGGATATCACGGGCTCCAACAAATCGGGCCTGTGCGAGGTGTCGGGATGGACAACGACGTCCAACGGCGATGCACGTTCCGGAGGACAGTACGCATGGGGTAAAAGCTACTTCTTGGGCGGCGACGGCTATCTCGCACCCTCCGCCAACAGCGAAGGCAAGACGGCAGACGGCGGACTGGGCATCGTGGCCGTATGGACAGCAACAAGCCAGTATATACAGGATGTTTACCTTAAACCCGGCACCTACACCCTCTCCATTCCCGTCTATAACAGTAAGGGCGGTACCGCTGACATCGACAAGAACCTCTTCGGATTCATTGCCGACAACGGCACCCAGTACCTCAACAAGACAAAGACCTTTACCGCCAACAAGTGGACTACCCTCTCCGTAACCTTCACGCTCACAAAGCCTGCTTACGGACAACTCTCGCTGGGCTACACCGCTGCCAACAAGGGTTCGGTCGACATGCCCCACCTCTTCATCGACTGCCTCCGCATCGACTACCAACCCATCCCAGGCGACGTGAACCTCGACGGTGCTGTCAGCGTTGCCGACGTCACACAACTCGTAAACATCATCCTGGGCAAGGAATCGGGTGGACCGACGGAGAGCCAGCGACGGGCGGCCGACCTGAACGCCGACGGTACCCTCTCCATCGCCGACGTCACCGCCTTGGTGAACATCATTTTGGGCAAATAGAATCCTTCGGTTTCTTGACAAATATCAAGAAACTGCACGTTTTGGACCGGTTTGTGCATAGAGTATTTGCACAAACTGGCCTTTTTTGTGTACCTTTGCACCCGATTTCGAGATAATAGATTAGAAAAAAGGTAAAAAGACTAATAAGAACGATTATGAAAAAGGTATTGATTGCACTCGCAATTCTCAATTTCCAACTGTCAACTGTCAACACAGTCCAGGCCGGCGGTCTGGTCACCAACTCGAACCAGAACGTAGCCTTCCTGCGCCAAATGAGCCAGGATGGTATCATCGACATCACGGGCCTCTACCTCAATCCTGCAGGTACGGCCTTTCTGAAGGATGGATGGCACGTCTCGGCCTCGTGGCAGAATGCCAAGCAGAGCCGCGACATCGTCACCGACTTCCCCCTCTTCCGCCAGAACCAGCAGGAGCCTTACACGCCCCACACCTTCGAAGGTGACGCCTACGCTCCCGTCATCCCCTCGTTCCAGTTGAGCTACAACCACGACAAATGGAGCCTCAATGCCAACTTCGCCCTGAACGGCGGCGGCGGCAAGTGTGAGTTCGACAAGGGACTGGGTTCCTTCGAAGCCCTCTACGCCGGACAACTGGCCGCCCAGGTGCCCGCCATGCTGCCTACGGCCGTATCGGCCGGACTGCAGGCCCAGATGGGTCTCCCCGCAACCGTAGCCGATGCCATCGGACAGACTGCCCAGTACACGGGCTACTCGCTGGATGCCTACATGAAGGGGCGCCAGTACTACTTCGGCCTCACCCTCGGAGCCACCTATAAGTTCATGGACAACCTGGCTGGCTACCTCGGTGTGCGTGCCGTCTATGCCACCTGTAACTACAACGGCTACGTACAGGACGTAAAAGCCCATTACACCGTGCCCAACTACGTGCCCCAGGGCGAACAGCCCCTGGCCACCAACAACCTCGCCCTCAACTGCGACCAGACGGGCGGCAGCGCCACTCCCATCCTGGGCCTCGACTACAAGATTAACAAACACTGGAACCTGGCTGCCAAATACGAGTTCGAGACCAAACTGCGTCTGAAAAACAAGAGCGAGATGAACGAACTGGCACAGCAGCAGGTGCAGGCTGGAAATGCTACCCTCGCCCAGTTCCAGGACGGCAAGAAGGTAGCCGCCAACATCCCCGGCATACTCTCCGCCGGTGTCATGTACAGCCCCGTGGACCAGGTGCGACTGATGGCCGGATGGCACTACTACTTCGACAAGGGGGCCTATCAGGAGAACAACAAGCAGGACCTCATCGACAAGAACACGCAGGAGTTCTCGGCCGGTGCCGAGTGGGACTTCTGCAAGTGGGTCACCGTAAGCGCCTCGTGGCAGAACACCCGCTACGGACTGGGCGACGCCTACATGAGCGACCTGACGTTCAACAACTCAAACAACATGCTCGGCGTAGGTTTCCGCGTACATCCCAGTGAGCGTTTCAGCATCGACCTGGGCTACATGCACACCTTCTACCGCGACCGCACCGTCACCACCCAGACCGCCGCCGGCGCAAAGACCGACACTTACAGCCGCAAGAACCGAGTCTTCGGCCTGGGCGTAAGTGTCGACTTTTAGTCCATCGACGCTTCGATGGAACCATAAAAATTGATGCTCAATTCCTGTACAAACTACCACCTCGAATAAAAAAGAGCAAAACCTCACTCATTGGAGCACGCGCTTATACAGTTTACCAAGAGGCTGTGTCAAAAATGAACGACACAGCCTTATTTCTATTTCTACATTGTTCGTTCTGACATATCTTCTTCTATCTTCTGTTTGGAGGAACCGCGACGATTACAGTGTCACTCCATTCTTGAAGATGGCAATTTCAGCATATCCGTGTTGTTCGGAGGTGGTGAAATGCCGACCTTCGGCAATGTCCATGACAGTTTGCTTGAATCGCTCAACGAGGCTGTCCATCGGCTCTCCTTCGATGAGTGTACCAGCATTGAAATCAATCCAGTGGGGCTTGGCCTGTGCCAAATGACTGTTGGTGGAGACCTTCATCGTAGGCACGAAGGTGGCAAACGGCGTTCCTCGGCCTGTGGTGAAGAGCACCAACTGACAACCGGCAGCAGCCAAGGCCGTAGAAGCCACAAGGTCGTTGCCTGGGGCAGAAAGCAGATGCAAGCCCCTACCCTCACCTATCCGTTCGCCGTATGGCAAGACGCCACAGACAGGCGACGAGCCCGACTTCTGGGTACAGCCGAGAGCCTTTTCTTCGAGGGTGCTGATGCCACCGGCCTTGTTGCCGGGCGAGGGATTCTCGCCCACGGGCTGACCGTGAGACAGGAAATAGGTCTTGAAGTCGTTGATGAGCTGTATAGTCTGTTCCAACAGTTCCGGCGTGGCACAGCGGCGCATGAGCAGCGTCTCTGCCCCAAACATCTCAGGAACTTCGGTCAGCACCGTGGTTCCACCCTGTTCTGTGCATAGCCAATCGCTGAAACGGCCCAACAGAGGATTGGCCGTGATGCCAGAGAAACCATCGCTCCCGCCACACTTCAGTCCGATGCGTAACTTACTGAGCGGCTGTGGCGTACGCTTATAGGTACAGGCCTGACGATAGAGTTCCGTGAGCAATTGCATGGCTGTCTCTTCCTCGTCGCCCTCCACTTCCTGACAGATCATGAAGCGGACGCGCTCGCGGTCGTAGTCGCCACAAAACTCCTGAAACTGTCGCGGCTGGTTGTTCTCACATCCGAGACCTATGACCAATATGCCGCCGGCATTGGGATGATGCACCATATCGCGGAGAATCTTGCGTGTATTCTCGTGGTCGTCGCCCAATTGGGAACATCCATAGTTGTGAGGGAATCCCACAACGGCGTCCACGCCTTCTCCCTCGCGCCACACTTCGTTGCGCAACCGTTCGACCACACGGCGAACAATGCCGCTGACACACCCCACCGTAGGGATGACCCACAGCTCGTTGCGTATGCCCACCTGCCCGTCGGGACGAAGATAACTGGAGATGACCCCCTCCCCATTCCCTCCCCGAGGGGAGGGCGTAGTTACACTTGTCCCCATCATACGCCCCTCCCTCGGGAGGGGATTGGGGGTGGGGTCTTGGAGCAGGTCTTTATAGTCCAACGTACCGCTGAGGTTGGTCTTGATGTCACGGTGGTCGATGAGCGAGCCCTTGCTGACGGCATGGATGGTGTGGCCAATGGGGAAACCATATTTGATGACCTGGTCGCCCTCCTTGAAGTCCTTCAGGGCTATCTTATGTCCGGCAGGTATGCCTGGCAGGTCCTCCAGGGCCACCGCCACATTGTCGTCGGGATGGATTTGTATGGTTTTCATAGCACGCTCTCGACGGTTTCCAACATTCCCTTTTCCTGTATGCTGTCAAGCATCTGGGTGAGCAGGTCGGTCAGGCCGGGGATGGCGTTGAGGTCGCCATGTTCGTGCCAGATAAGGTCTTTGGCAGCCAGCACGCCCTCCGCCACGCGACGCGTGTCGCCCGTCTGCCACAGGTCGGCCAGCAACTGCATGATGTGCGCATCGTCGTTGGGCTGAATGGGAGCCCCATCGGCACGCGTGCCACCTTTATAATAGGTAATGATGGCAGCCAGGCCGAGCACCAGCCCCTTGGGCAATGTGCCTTTACGTTCCAGGTAGGTCTTCAGTCCGGGCAGGTCGCGCGTCTGGAACTTGGGGAAGGAATTGAGCATGATGCTCGTCACCTGATGGTCGACGTAGGGATTCACGAAACGCTCCAGCACGTCCTTGGCAAACTGCTGCAACTCGTCCATCGGCAGGTTCAGCGTCTGCATCAGTTCGTCGAACTGCACCATGTGGATGAACCGTCCAACGATGGGATGCTGACAGGCATCGCGCACGATGTCTATGCCCGACAGATATGCCACAGGTGAAAGCACGGTGTGAGGACCGTTCAGCAGCGTCACCTTGCGCTCGTGGTACGGAGCCTCGTTGTGTGTCAGTACGATGTTCAGCCCCGCCTTCCCAGCAGGGAACTCGTGTGCCAACTGTTCGAGTGGCAGGTTGGGAGCCGTCTCGATGACCCACAGGTGGAAAGCCTCGCCCTGCACCACCATATTGTCCTCGTATCCAAGTTGTTCCTGTATCTTCTGAATATCCTTACGGGGGAAGCCCGGCACAATGCGGTCTACCAACGTAGCACAGACGTAGCACGACTCTGTGGTCCACTTCTTGAAGGCTTCGTACTGACTGCCGAAGTCATCGCGCCAGAGTTCTACATATTGGTCGATGCACTCGCGCAAGTGATGTCCGTTGAGGAAGATGAGTTCGCAGGGCATGATGATGAATCCCTTCTCGGGGTCGCCCTGGAAGGTCTGGAACCTGTGCCACAGGAGCTGTACCAGTTTACCCGGATAGCTGCTGGCGGGTCGGTCGGTGAGTCGGCAAGCAGGGTCGAAGGCAATGCCAGCCTCCGTGGTGTTTGAGATGACGAAGCGCATCTCGGGCTGTTCGGCCAGGCCAAGGAAGGCGTCAAAGTCCTGATAGGGATTCAAGGCACGACTGATGGTGTCCACCAGCGTCAACGAATTGACAGGCTTTCCGTCGAGCAGTCCCTGCAGGTTCACATGGTAGAGGCAGTCCTGACGCATGAGGTTCTCCACCATGCCGCGGTCGATGGGCTGCACCACCACGACGCTGGCGTCGAAGTCAGTCCGTTCGTCCACCTGCTGTATAATCCAATCCACAAAAGCGCGAAGGAAATTGCCTTCGCCAAACTGTATCACCTTCTCTGTTCTCGTACGCTTCTGCGCCGTTTGTTTGTTAAGCTGTTGCATATCTCTTTGCTTTATATTCTCTTTCGAAGGACAAAGGTACGATTAAGTGAGAGATTTTCCAAATGCATTTGAGAAAATCCGAGCGTGAGTAGCTAAAACCGTAGGTTAAAGATACGATTACGTGAGCAAAAAAACAAACATGTCTGGAAGTTTTCGTGCGTGGCACCTAAACTTGATGCAAAAATGATGCGTCGTCTTAATCTGGCACTGCGGAGGCTTCTCTTGACGCACAATTGTCCGTCAAGAGAAACGACGCGTCGTTGAAACCCAGACGATACTATGGTTTCCCTTGACGGACAATTGTGCGTCAAGAGAAAGGTCGTGAGGATTGAAGAGAGCATTCATTAGGATTTGTCCACATCCTACCGAGGTCGGGCATCATGTCCAGTATGTGTTGTTTTATAACTAAATTAGGTACTCACGCTCGAAAATACTCAAACAAGTTTGGTATTTTGCTCGCTTAATCGTACCTTTGCAAAGTATTGTATCGAAATAACTGTAATATGAGACTAATACGCAGGAGCGTGGCACTGATGGCCATGCTGTTGACCTTGTCGACAAACACAAGGGCAGAAGAGTGGGTTGATGTCACGAAACAGTATATCGTGAATCCGGACTTCGAGAACAACGATGTATATACAGGCTGGGAAGGCACCACGTTCGGTGTGGCCAGTCCGATGAACAATGCAGAGCATTACAGCAGGAACTTCGACACCTACCAGCACATCTCGGGGCTACAGCCAGGACGCTACAGACTGAGCGCCAGCGCATTCTACCGCATGGGACAGAGCATGTACGACTACTGGTACTATTCGGACGGCGACTACTCGGAGAACCTGAATGCACAGCTGTATGCCTCATCATCGGTGGAGGAGGCCGTCGTGAGCATCGTGCCCGCATCCAGCGCTGCCCTGCCGCAGAGCCTGGGCGGAGCCGTGAGCCAAGTGGGATGGGGGGAGACGCTGTACATCCCCAACAACATGGAGGCAGCCCACTACTGGTTCGAGGCCGGATACTATCACAACGAAGTGGAGGTGGAAGTGGGCAGCGACGGACGGTTGACCATAGGTGTCCGCAAGCAGACGACCATCGACAGCGACTGGATGTGCATCAGCAACTGGCGCCTGGAAATGTGGGGCGAGACGGTGCTGGCCACAGCCCTCAGTGTAAGCCCCGCATCGCTGACAATGGTGAAAGGCGAAACCACACAGCTGACGGCTGCAATCAGCCCCGACAATGTCACGATAAAGGCTGTGGAATGGAGCACCGACAAGCCCGAAGTGGCATCGGTGGACCGAGACGGAATGGTGACTGCCAAGACCGAGGGCATGGTGCACATCATTGCCACGACAACCGACGGCTCGAACCTGACCTCACGATGCACCATAAAGGTGACCGGCAACGAATCGGGACTGAAGAACCTGATAGTGACCGAAATCATGGCTGCCAACCTGGACCAGACGGTGGACCCGTCGTGGAACTACGGCGGATGGGTGGAACTGTACAACCCAACCCTGCAGACGGTGCCGCTGACAGGATGCTGGCTGAGCGACGACCCGCAGAACCTCCAGAAGGTGCACATCTCGCAGCCTATGGTGCTGCAGGGTAAGAAGTACATGAATCTGTGGTTCGAGCATCACGACAAGTACTGCCTGACTCAAATGGACATGAAACTCGACCCCGACGGCGGAACACTGTACCTGAGCGACGAGAAGGGCAACCTGGTCCTGTCGCAGGAGTATCCGCCTGCCGTGAGCCGCTGCTCCTTTGCCCGTAAAGACCCGGCGGAAAACCTGTGGGGATGGTCGTCGACACCTACGCCGGAGGCTTCAAACTCGAGAATGAAATGGTCCGACACAAGACTTCCTGCCCCCAATGTCGACCAGCCCACACAGATTTTCGATGCCTCGCTCAACATCTGCGTCGCCATTCCCGAAGGCGCCACGCTGCGCTACACCACCGACGGCTCTACACCCACGGCTACGAACGGCGAAACGTCGGAAACGGGACTCTTCAACATCTACGAGACCACCATCTTCCGCTTCTGCCTCATTGGCGAAGATTACCTGCCCAGCCAGGTAGTGACACGGACCTACATCCTGCGCGACAAATCGTTTGACCTGCCCGTCCTGAGCGTGGTGGGCAACGACTACGACCTCTATGGCGACGACATGGGCATACTGACCAAAGGCAACGGCAACGGACGTCCGGGCAACGGACAGGCGTCGCCCTGCAACTGGAACATGGACTGGGACCGCACCGTGAATACAGAATACCTGAACATGGAGGGGGAGATGGTCATCAACCAGGAAACCGCAATGGAACGCTGCGGCGGATGGAGCCGGGCATGGACACCGTACGCCTTCAAGCTGAAAGCCAACAAACGCTACGAATTACAAAGTTTCCTGCCCTACGACTTCTTCCCCGACAAACCCTACCGAAAGCATAAGACACTGCAGATACGCAACGGCGGCAACGACACACAGTGCCGCATCAAAGACCCTGCCCTGCAGGAAATCGTCGCCCGTTCGGGCATCGACATCGACTACCAAGGGTATCAGCCCATCATGCACTATATCAACGGACGCTATGCCGGCGTCATAAACATGCGCGAACCGAACAACAAGCACTTCGTCTATGCCAACTACGGACTGGACGAGGACGAAATTGACCAGTTCGAGATGTCGCCCGACTCGGGCTACGTGCAGAAATGCGGCACCCGCGAAAGCTTCGAACGATGGTACGACCTGGCACAGGAATGCGGCGTGAGCGACGAGGCCTACGAGGAAATCCGGCAGATAGTGGACATCGACGAATACTGCAACTACATGGCCGTCCAGTTCTACCTCGGTAACTGGGACTGGCCGCAGAACAACGTGAAGGCCTTCAAGCCCATCATGGAGGGAGGGCGTTTCCGCTTCGTGCTGTTCGACCTCGACGGCTCCATGAGCATGAACACCAACGATGTCTTCACAGGCTTTGCAGGCAAGCAGACCTACACCTTCGACAAACTCTACGGCGAGCCGGTCGATCGGTACACAAAGGAAATAGAGTTTGTAACGATATTCCTGAACATGCTGGACAACGAACAGTTCCGCAAGCAGTTTATCGACACCTACTGCCTCGTGGCTGGTTCGGTGTTCGAACCCAACCGGTGCGCTGCCATTATCAACGAACTGGCCGACCGCGTGAGCGACAGCCAGAACATCCGTAACGAAGTGTATGGACAGCGGAGCACACCCTGGAGCACAGCCAATTCGCTCATCAGTGCCCTATCGGCCAGCCGACAGCAGACCATGGTGAACACGCTGAAGAACTACTCACCCATGCAGTTGCGTAACGCCACAGCACAGAAAGTGGAACTTTCGGCCAACATTCCCGAGGCTAAACTTTCAGTAAACGGCCTGCCCGTGCCAGCCAACTATTTCAACGGCCGACTGTTCGCTCCCGCCACCTTCCACGCCGAGGCTCCCGCCGGATATAAGTTCGTGGGATGGCAACTGCTGGAGGGCACTTCGGGACAGGAAACCACAGTGCTTCCGCAGGAATCGACCTGGATGTACTATGACCAAGGTTCGCTGGACGAAGAAGACTGGACAAGTGAGAACTACGAAGCCGACGGATGGCAAAGCGGAAAAGCACCATTGGGCTACTTCGTTGGCGGCAACCGATACACCAATACGTATCTCGACTACGGCGGCGACACCCAGAACAAACGGCCGACCTACTACTTCCGCAAAGAGGTGAGACTGGACAAGGCCCCCCAAAACGGCGACACATTCACCTTGAACTACAGCATCGACGACGGATTCATCATTTATATCAATGGTACCGAAGCCGGACGATACAATATGCCGAACGGAACGGTCTGGTACAACACCTTCGCCACACAATACGCTCATGGGAACCCCGATACGGGCATCATGACACTGCCCACATCGCTGTTCAAGCGCGGAAGAAACATGGTGGCTGTGGAGGTGCATAACAACGAAGGCAAGTCGACCGACATCTACTGGGAAGGCACCATCACACAGACCTTCAGCGATGCCTTAGGCGAAATCGTCAGCACCGACGAAACGTACGAAATGCCGACGGGCAACATGGCTCTGTGCGCCTGCTACGAGGAAATGACTCCCAAAGAAAAGGAGCAGGAAAACATCCCTGCAGCACCCGTAGTCGTTAACGAGATAAGTGCCGGCAACAGCATCTATATCAATGAATACGGGAAGAAGGACGACTGGATAGAACTGTATAACACGACGGATGAGGACATCGACCTCGAAGGCATGTTCCTGACCGACCGAAGCGAAAAACCCGAGAAGTATCAGATAACAGCCAAGGGGACCAAGGCCAGCACCATCATACCGGCTCACGGCTACAAGGTTATCTGGTGCAGCAAGCGTGAAACGGACAGCGAACTGCATGCCAACTTCAAGTTGGACAACGAAGACGGCATCGTCATCCGCCTGATGGCCAAAGACCGTTCATGGGCGGACAGCATCGTTTACTGCACTCATAATGGCGACCAGACCGTGGGCCGATATCCCGACGGTGGCAGTCAGGTGTATCTGATGACACAACCGACCATCCAGAAGTCGAACATCATCAATACCTACGCACAGGAGTGGAACTACGTTTCCCCCACCCCAGGGGATGGCATTCGCACGATGGCCAGTCGCAATGCCGGCATGAGCATCGCATATCAGCCTGGCGCACTGCTGGTGAAGCACGAGGATAGACCCACGGTGACACTCAGCATCTACACGCCCGCCGGCGCAATGGTGATGCAATCTGCCCAGCAACTCGAGAACGGCCACCTGCGCGTCAGCGTTGCATCCCTGCCCAGTGGCATCTACGTGGCTCGTGCCCAAGACGCCGAGGGCAATGAATGTGTAACTAAGTTCATAAAAAAATGAAGATTCTCTACTTTCATGGTTTCGCCTCGGCTGGTTCGTCGGGCACAGCCGTACACCTGCGAAACATGCTCTATGAATATGGCATAGAAGTTGTTTCTCCCGACATCCCCGTTATGCCCGTCGAGGCTCTTGCCTACCTGAAGCAATTGGTGGAACAGGAACAGCCGGCGCTCATCATCGGTACGTCGATGGGCGGCCTCTACACCGAACAGATGTACGGAACACCGCGCATCATGGTCAACCCCTCGTTCCACATGGCCCGGCACCTGACTTTCCAAGGTCTGGGACGACGGGACTTCCTAAACAAGCGAGAAGACGGAGCTAAGGACTTCCGCGTGGACAAGGACATGATAGCCCAGTTCCGAGAAGTGGAAAAGACTTCTTTCAGCCAGGCAACTCCAGCAGAACGTGAAATCGTATGGGGCTGCTTTGGACGGAACGACAAGTTCGTGAACTGCCAGCCTGAGTTCAAGAAGGCGTACGGAAGCGAGCACTTCCGCATGTTCGACGGCGAACATCGGCTCAACGACGTTGTACTCAAACGTGACATATTCCCACTCGTCAAACAAATCCTAAACATATAACCACTATGAAGAAATCATTATTCGCCGCTGCACTGGCTGTGCTTATGCTGGCCGGCTGCAACCCCAAAGAGAAGAAACAAACCAACGTTGTCGATAACGAAGATGTCGATACACTGGTTACTACAAGAGAACTTGCACCCGACTTTACCCTCAACGACTCAGAGGGAAAAACCTTCATGCTGTCGAGCCTACGTGGAAAGTATGTTGTGCTTGACTTTTGGGGGACATGGTGCAAATGGTGCGTCAAAGGTATCCCCGACATGAAGGCATATTACGAGAAATACGAAGGCTGTTTCGAAATGGTGTCCATCGACTTTGGCGACGACGAGGACACATGGCTGAATGCCATTAATAAGTATGAAATGGATTGGATTCACGTCATTACCGACGAGGAGAGCAGTGCCCAGCTACAGGAACAGTACGGCATAGAAGGCTTCCCCACCAAGATTGTTATCGACCCCGAAGGGGCCATCATCAACGTCACCGTGGGCGAAGACCCGGCTTTCTACAAGTATCTCGACGACCTCTTCGGAAACTGATAATAAAAAAAAACGCCGCACCCCAGCATCGGGATGCGGCGTTTTTTGTTCATAACACAATACTACACGATAGACCGGCGGCACGTTCTTCGTTGAGATAGAACGGCATTGCCACCACAAGGGGCTGGTTCTCTTTCTTCCGACGACGGATTTCGTCGCGACGGTCGATTCCGAACCACCGTTTCCATACAGGCAACATCCAGTAGCCGGCATTGGCACAGAGGATGCCTGCTCCGGCTCCGGCCACGACATCGCCCACCCAATGGCGTTTGTTCCAGACGCGCAGGAAGGCTGTGGTCGTAGCCACAGCGTATGCAGCACTGCCATAAGCCCATCCGTATTCGATACGCACCAGCTCGGCACCAGTGAAGGCCGTAGCTGTGTGACCCGAGAAGAAGGAATTGCGTTTCGACGAATCGGGGCGACGTTCCTTGACGGTGTACTTCACCGTATTGGTGAAACCCGACATCAGCAGATGGGCCGTAGCCGAGGCTAACACACGATCGCGGAAATTGTGACGCGGCTTAGTACCTGGGATAAAACCGAGCACCAGATGTACGCCCGAGGGGACGTATTGCAGATACTCGTCGGCCTTGGTCTTCGTGCACTGGGGGTTCATGTCGTATCGTGCCTTCTGGGCCAGCCAGTCGATGGGACTGTCGTCGGCCAATCCCCATGTGCCCAGGGCGATGAGGGTCACTGGGGCAATCAGTTGCTGAGGACGGAAGACGTGCGATTCACTGGCCGTCGGCACATAGATCGAATCGGTTTGCAACGTGTCGTCCTGCCCCATTACACACGGGGCAAAGGCCAGCGCCAGATATAGCAGGAGGGTTCGCTTCATAATGCAATCTTTAGAGTTCCAATAATGCCACGTGGGATGGTCAGCGTCATGTTAGGCCCTCGCTTCCCCATACCACGAAGTCCCTGCGGAAAACACATCTCGGTATAGACATTGCCGAAGTCATAGATGTTGTAACAGAGCAGGTCGAGGGTCATGGGATGTTGCCTGACTGTCCATTTGAAACGGGTATGCAAGTCGAAATTGAACAGGGCACTCTCGCGGCAACCGAAATCGCCGTCCGTGGGGTTTATGCCTCGCGTACAGCTGGGACGGATGGCGACCTGCGTATTGCCGTCGGCATCAGTTTGGGTTGCGGTGTTAAAGTAGGCAAAGGGTTGTCCGTCGGTCCATCGGCCGTTGAT
>CACZRZ010000227.1 GCA_902783655.1 uncultured Bacteroidales bacterium | reverse complement strand
GCTCGAAAAGGGTCAGATCCTCGAGGGTACCGTTAAGAACATCACTTCTTACGGTGTATTCGTTGACCTCGGTGGTGTTGACGGACTGATCCACATCACAGACCTTTCTTGGGGCCGCGTAGACGATCCTCACAAGGTTGTTGAGCTCGATCAGAAGATCAACGTTGTAATTCTCGACTTCGACGATGAGAAGCGTCGTATCGCTCTCGGTCTGAAGCAGCTCACTCCACATCCTTGGGATGCTCTTGATCCCAACCTCAAGGTGGGCGACCACGTGAAGGGTAAGGTTGTCGTGATGGCCGACTACGGTGCATTCATCGAGATTGCTCCTGGTGTGGAAGGTCTTATCCACGTCAGCGAAATGTCTTGGAGCCAGCACCTGCGCAGCGCTCAGGACTTCATGAAGGTAGGCGACGAGGTTGAGGCTGTCATCCTGACCCTGAACCGCGAAGAGCGCAAGATGTCTCTGGGCATCAAGCAGCTGAAGGAAGACCCCTGGCAGAACATCGAGGAGAAGTATCCCGTTGGTTCGAAGCACACCGCCAAGGTGCGCAACTTCACCAACTTCGGTATCTTCGTAGAAATCGAGGAAGGCGTAGATGGTCTGATTCACATCAGCGACCTGAGCTGGACCAAGAAAATCAAGCACCCCAGCGAGTTCACACAGATTGGTGCTGAACTGGAGGTTTGCGTACTGGAGATTGACAAGGCCAACCGCCGCCTCAGCCTCGGCCACAAGCAACTGGAGGAGAATCCTTGGGATGTATTCGAAACCGTATTCACCGTTGACAGCATCCATGAGGGTACCATCGTAGAAATGCTCGACAAGGGCGCCGTTATCCAGCTCGAATACGGTGTTGAGGGCTTTGCTACTCCCAAGCACTTGGTTAAGGAAGATGGTAGCCAGGCTCAGCTGAACGAGAAGCTGCAGTTCAAGGTTATCGAATTCAACAAGGAGAACAAGCGCATCATCCTCAGCCACAGCCGCATCTTCGAAGATGTACAGCGTGCTGCTGCACGTGACGCCAAGAAGGAAAAGGCTCCACGCGCAAACAAGAAGCCCGAAACTCCCGTTATCCAGAACCAGGCTGCCAGCACCACACTGGGCGACATCGACGCTCTGGCAGAGCTGAAGGCTAAGATGGAGAGCGAGAAGTAAAGTCCTGCGGACAATGGATAATTGACAATGGACAATTGATAATGACGGGGAGAGTCCGCAGGTGTGCGAACTCTCCCTTTTATTTCTCAAACGTCTTTTTCATCCTCAATTCTCAATTTAATAAGTGTGGAACCTTTTGAACTGCATATTATCGGTTGCGGCAGCGCCAACCCCACCCAGCGCCATCGGCCTGCATGTCAGATACTCTCGACCCACGGAAAGAACTTCATGATAGACTGCGGCGAGGGTAGCCAAACCCGACTGGCCCGCATGGGACTGAGCATGAAGCGCATAGGACACATCTTCATCTCCCACGCCCACGCCGACCACTGTCTGGGACTGCCAGGCCTCATCTGCACCATGAGCCTGCTGGGGCGCACGTCACAGATCCACATCCACGCACCGCAGGAACTGGAACCGTTCATGCAGACAGCACTCGAGACATTCTGTCCCAACCTGGAATTTGCAGTCACGTTTCATACCGTTGACACCTGTCAGCACCAAATCGTGTTCGAGGACCGCAGTGTGGAAGTATGGAGCCTGCCTCTGCGCCACCGTGTGCCCTGCTGCGGCTACTTGTTCCGCGAGAAACCGGGACTGCCCCACATTCGGCGCGAGATGATAGACATGTACGAAATACCCGTCTGTCAAATCAACAACATCAAGGCCGGCATGGACTGGACGCTGCCCGACGGCACGCTGGTGCCCAACAGCCGACTGACCACTCCACCTTCGCCCACACGTTCGTTCGCCTACTGCAGCGACACCACGCCCCTGCCCTCGCTCGTACCAATGATTGAGGGAGTGGACCTGCTGTTCCACGAGGCCACCTTCGACCAGGAAAACGAATTCCGAGCCCGTCAGACCTTCCACAGCACCACGTTGGAAGCCGCTCAAATCGCCCACGATGCACACGTCGGCAGACTCTGCATCGGTCATTACTCGTCGCGCATGGACGACGAGCAGAAAATGCTACACGAGGCACAGTCCATATTCCCCAATACCGTCCTCGCCAACGAGGGACTGACCCTCAAAATATGACCCCGAACGATAAAAGAACAAAAAAATTGTCATAAAAGATGAAAAATATTTGGAAGTAAAGAAAAAAAACAATAACTTTGCTTCCGTAAATGATGAAATACGTACAGAAAGATATGATGAAACGACTGCAAATCATAGCACTGAGCCTCTTGCTGGTGGCTGCTCCTGTGAGCCTGATGGCTCAGAGCGACCGCGAGGAAGTGGACACGGAGTTGTCTGCAGTCACACTTTCTGTTACGGGTTCTAAAGTCCGCGTTTCAGGAGCTGAAGGCGAAACTCTGGAAGTCTATAACCTGACAGGCGTGAAAGTGGCAAGCATTCGCATCGACAGCAACGACAAGTCCGTTGCACTGAATCTGCAGCGTGGCTGCTACATTCTGAAAGTGGGCAAAGTGGTTCGAAAGATTTCCATCCGCTAACCCACACGCACCATGCGTCGCAGTCTGTCTGCCTTATTCCTATTTGTTTTACTTCTCATCGTTTGTTTCGCTTGCGATAGCAAGTCGAATGGACATGTTGTTACGCTGGAAGAGTTGCAGGAATGGATTCGTCCTGAATACTCCCTCAGCGCCGACCGCATGTGGCAGGTCATACAGACAACGGACCTGCACTCCGAAGGCAAGATGTATGCCGACCATTACGTCCACGAATACTACAGCCAACGAAGCATGCCTCTCGTATGGCTAACACGGGAAGGCATCAGCAGCCAAGCCGACACCCTCCTGTCATTTCTCGCCGAAACCGGCGACATGGGCATTGCCTCAAAGACATTCCATACAGACACGCTGAAACGGTTGATTTCACGCATACGCACCTACGACTATAAAGGTACGAATGCCAACAACGTATTGGGACAGACCGAGTTTCTGCTCACACAAGCCCTTGTGCGTTACGCCTGTGGACAACGATATGGCTTCATTCATCCGCGACACGTCTTCAACCATCTTTTACCCGATGTACCCGCTTCCGGCGAAACACAGAAGACAGTCGTCTATCGTCTTATTTTCGACCAGGGCAACGAAGAGGCTACCGACAGTTTCTTCCACCACACCCTGGAACAGGTGCGCAGCCACCGCCTCGGCACTTTCCTCCGCGAGATACAACCCGATGCCCCTCTCTACCAAAAGATGCAGAAGGAATACGTCCAGGCCAAGTCGCAAGGCGACACTACGCGCACGCGCCTCGCACGTATTAATATGGAACGCGCACGATGGCGATATCCACAGCCCACGGGCAACCGATACATCTGGGTGAACCTGGCCGCACAGGAACTGACGGCAGTAGATACCGAACGCGACACGATGACCACCATGCGCGTCTGCTGTGGCAACTGGAACCACAAGACTCCACTTCTGCACAGTGCCATTCGCCACGTGGAGCTAAATCCCTACTGGGTCATCCCTCAGACCATCGTTCGCAAGGAAATCCTGCCCAGTCACACCGGCGACAGCGCCTACTTCGCCCGCAATCGCTATCACGCCATCAACAAGGAAACCAAGGAAGAGGTGAACCCAGCTTCTCTGTCAGCCAGCGACCTGCGCAGTGCCCGCTATACGCTGAGACAGGAACGCGGAGCAGGAAACTCGCTGGGACGCATCATCTTCCGCTTCCCCAACAACTTCTCGGTGTACCTCCACGACACGAACAACCACAGCGCCTTCCAACGCACCAACCGGGCCGTCAGTCATGGTTGCGTACGTGTGGAACGCCCGCTGGACCTGGCCCTGTTCTTTCTGGACGACCCATCTCCCCTCTTTGTCGACCGAATCCGCATGGCCATCGACCGTCCCCCACTTACATTGGAAGGACGCAAATACAAAGAGACACACCCCGATGCCAAGCCTATGCCCAGCTTCTCCTACGACAGGCCCGTTCCCGTATGGCTCGACTACTGGACACTCTACCCCACCCCGAAAGGCACGCTACAAGCCTTCGGCGATCCGTATGACTACGACAAAGTCATCGAAAAAAAATTAGATTCCCTTTAAACCCTATTGCCAAAATCCTGTCTAAAAAGCCTAAAGATGAAAGATATCGACGAGAAACAGCTTATCAGCCGTCTGCAAGACGACAACACTCGTGTTGCCGCCTTCACGACACTCGTCGATTCGTACAAGGAGACACTATACTGGCAAATCCGTCGCATGGTGGTCAATCACGACGATGCCGACGACGTGCTGCAAAACACATTTGTCAAAGCCTGGACAGGACTGGACTCGTTCCGAGGCGACAGCAAACTCAGCACATGGCTATACCGCATTGCCACCAACGAGACGCTGAATTTCCTAGAACGCCAGCGCCGCCCATCGGTGAGCCTCGACGACGAAGAAAGCTATATGGCACAAACATTGCAGAGTGACCCATACTTCGACGGAGACGAAACACAGGTACAACTGCAGGAGGCCATCGGACAACTACCGGCCAAACAGCGACAGGTATTCCAGTTGAAGTACTTCAACGAGATGAAATACGAGGACATGAGCGAGGTGCTGGGCACCAGCGTCGGCGCACTGAAAGCCTCATATCACCATGCCGTGAAAAAAATATGTGATTTTTTTGACCGACTGGATTAAACCTTTTAAACACCACATTATCTAATAGACAAAGAGCTAAAGGCCAAGAGCCTGAAACCTAAGACAAAAACTAAAAAACACAATGATGACTCAGGAAGAAATCAAAATCACAGAACTCGGTGGAAAGAAAAATCCATTCCGCGTTCCAGAAGGCTACTTCGAGAGCTTCGACGAGCGACTCTTTGCCCGTCTGCCCCAAGCGAAGCAGACCAAGGTCGTTTCCTTGAGACGCAACCTGTGGCGATATGCCGCTGCCGTCGTCGTTGTGCTCGGAGTAGGTTCAGCTTTGTACTGGAATCGCGACAAGACTTCCACTCTCGCCTACAGCGAGGAAGCCGCCCAGGAACAGTATTTCAACGATGCATTGGACTACGCTATGGTCAACAACATGGAGATTGCTGCATACCTGACAGAAGCGGAATAGATTGAAGATTGAGAATTGAAGATTGAAGATTGAAGATTACATGAAAAGGTTAACTACGATAATTGCAATGACGCTGCTGCTGGCGCTGCCCGTGCTGGCTCAGAACGACAGGCATCCACGCTTCAGCCCCCAGGAGTATCGGGCCAATCTGGAGACCTTCATTGCGCAGCGAGCCTTCCTGAACCAGACTGAGCGAGAGAAGGTATTCCCCATCTACCATGAGATGAAGGAGAAACAGCGTGAACTGCAAAAGCAAGAGCACCAACTGAAATACAAGACCCTGAAGTTCGAAAGTCCGGAAAAAGACTATCAGGAAACCATCATAAAAATCACCAACCTCCATATCGAGGCGGCAAAGATAGAGAACGCTTACTACAAAAAGATGTGCAAGGTCATTTCACCCAAGAAGGTCTATGGAATCATCCTGGCCGAAGACGCCTTCCATCGCGAGATGTTGCAACGATTCAGCAAACCCCAACAAGACAAGAACAAACGTAAACCATAAATACTACTAAACAGGTCTATTAGTTTCGGAACCTCCCTACCTTCCAAAGTATATTATATATATGTTGCTTTGTTGTATTTCCTGGCTTTGGAAGGATTTGCGCGAGGTTCCCTTTTTTTTGCCTTTCAACGTTTAGCGGACTATAATATAATTTTTATTTTTTGCCAAAATCGGCTGAATGGGCTGATTAAGGTGCTTAACATATTGCAATACAGAGCGTAAAGTTGCAGCCGATTTGTCTGAAAATCGGCTGCAAATCGGCTGATTGGGGGGCAAAACGGCACAAAAGCGCTCGCAAAAGGGTTGATTTCTGCAACTGTTTTGACACCGACAGACGAAAACACCCCCTATTCCCGACGGCGAACAAGATAGACGTCGCTGGAGCGGGTCTGCTTGATGCGGATGCCGGGCAGGGCACGCAGTTCGCGGGCGAACTTGTTGATGGAGATTGTCTTCAGCAGGCCGCGACCACGCTGGCGAATGTCGGCCAGGATTGCTGGCGAGGAGAGCCATTCGCCTTCGTCCTCGAACTGTACCACGTCGAAGTACTCGAAGAAGAGCGTCATGGCCTCGCTCTGAAGTTGGAAGCGGCGGTTGTGGCGTAGGATGTCCTCTGTCTCCGCCGTGTCGAACCAATACTGTTCTCCGTGATCCAGTTCGTACAGCGCCTGGGCAAAGAGTTGCTCGTAGTTGGGCGTCTGGCGGGTGTCGATGTCGCCATCGATGAGGATGCCAATGAACCGGCGCGAGCCACTGGGATCGGCCAGCGTGTCGGTCTGGTTGGTAGTGGCGATGAAGGAGGCCATGCGGGGTATGTCCTCCACGTGGCGGGCATAGGGTCGCTTCACCTTCACGGTGGGCATGGTGATGATGTTCTTCAGGAATCCCTCCTGCTTCTTGGGCGAAATCTGGTTGAACTCGTCGAGGCAGATGAGCAGCATTTGCGTCATGGTGAGCAGCGTGGTGCGTTCTTCCGAGAGGGTGAGATTATCGGTGTAGCCCCACGAGCGCAGTTCGGGCGGCAACAGTTGTCGGCAGAAGTCGCTCTTGTGATAGCCCTGTCGGGAGATGAGCAGGGGCACAATGGCATTGCCGAAGCGCGGGTTGCGATGCTGCCACTGGGCCACCATGCCCAGGAAGAAGCGGTGGAACCAGTCGGGCCACTCGCGCGTCTGCGTAGGCACGGTGCGAGCCAGGCGACGGATGTGGTCCTGTCCGTCCCAATGGCCCCTGACCTTTATCAGGTATTCCTCCACGATGTCGTAGTCGCGCGCCAGATTCGACTCCACGTAGCGTTTCACCTCATAGCCCCACGTGGCCACACCTGCTATCTGCAGCTCCATGATGAGGTCGTTCATGACCCGCTCCGTCACAGGTTGCCAAGGGGAGTATTCGGTGGTGTTCCGACGGTATTCGGTGTAGCCCATGATGACGTTATGACGGAAGACGTAGCGCTGTTCCAATTTCTCTATCACCCTGTTCATCAACACTTTCTGTCGTTCATCGGCCTTGCTCCTTTTCTCTTCCGTCTGGTCCGTCGTCGGCCTGTCTTCATACACACCGTCCACGATGCTTCGCAAGTCATCCATCCCCGTACGGAGCGAATCGACACGGAAGCGCACGTGTCTCCAGATGTGGGTGAAGGTCTCCTCCTGTGGGATGTCCATGTCGCGCATCAGTTCGGCTATGCGCGTCAGACATTCGGACGAGCACAGGTCCCGTTCCGAAAGACGGAGCTTTCCGAAGGCTTCCGTCTTAGCCCGTTGGTAAGCACTTTCGTATATGCTAAATACTTCGTAGTCAGACTCTTTCGTAAATTTCACACCCTGGGCAGCAAGCCCTCCCGACACTTCGGGCACGGGGGTGAGCGGACAGGCCTCGTCAACGACGATTGGTTGAGCCGAGGGGTTCACCCTGGGGTGCATGTCGAGGGGCATCAGGAAGGAATGTTTCGGTCCGTCCTCATAGTTGCGGATGCTGTAGGGGCGCAGGAGCGTGCGATAGAGCGGAGCGACGGTGGCGTAGGCCCGTTCGTAGAAGGGCACGACGGCGTTCTCCTCCTGTGGCAACGAGCCATCGGGACGGACCACTCTCACCAGCACCTTCACCGACTGTCCGCTACAGCCCACGAAGGCCGCCAAGGTGGTGGGTAACGTCATGGCCCTCGCCTTCACCTCTTCCAGATACTCCTCACCGATGACGGGCTTCACGTCCAACAGCACCAGGCCGTTGTAACCCGCCATCACCAAGACCCCGTTCTCCTGCACACGCAGCATGCAAGCCGGACAGACACGCGGAATCTGTTCGTAATGGAAACAGGCACTGGGCGAATTCTTCCACGTCAACTCATGCCGGAAGCGGTCAGTGAGGCCGCGACGGGCGTCGCGCTGTATGCGTTCTGTGAACTTGGCCTCCTCCATGTGGCTGAGGCGCACCTTATTGTCTCGTTTGGTAATGACAGCGTATTTCATGTTTCTATAATGATTATGTTTGACATATATCCTTTTCCCCAACCGCGAATCGTGCGAATCAGATTCGGGAACCTTCGGGCAACGGTTCGGGAACCTTCGGGC
>CACZRZ010000226.1 GCA_902783655.1 uncultured Bacteroidales bacterium | reverse complement strand
CCGCCGTACAGATTGTCGGCTGCCACGATGTGGTCGCCAGCCTGGGCAATGTTCTGCAAGGCGTATGTGATGGCAGCGGCACCCGAGGCCACAGCCAATCCGGCTACACCACCTTCCAGTGTAGCCACGCGGTCTTCGAACACTCCCTGCGTGGAGTTGGTCAGACGGCCATAGATGTTGCCTGCATCGCGCAAACCGAATCGGTCGGCAGCATGCTGTGAATTACGAAACACGTAGCTGGTGGTCTGATAGATGGGAACTGCGCGTGCGTCGGTTGCGGGGTCGGGCTGTTCCTGTCCTACGTGAAGTTGAAGCGTCTCGAATCGATAGTTTCTTTTCTGTGCCATAGTTTTTTTAGTTTACTGTTTACTGTTTACCGTTTACTGTTTAGGACTTCCTAATGATTGGTTTGACGATGCAAAGTTACTAACTTTTGGAAATATCCTCCAAATCTTTTGCTTTATTCGGAAAATATACCTAACTTTGCCTTGTTTAGTAAACGTTTATGCCACGAATACCCTCAAAACCGACCTCAAATAGAATAATATTCTATGGACACCTTAGACAAGATTGATTTACAGATACTTAGAACACTTCAGCGCAATGCGAAGCTTACCACAAAGGAACTGGCCGATGCTGTACACCTCACGCCCACTCCCGTCTTCGAACGACAGAAGCGACTGGAGCGCAACGGCTATATAAAGAAGTACATTGCTGTGCTCGACCCTGAACTCTTGGGAAAGGGTCTGCTGGTCTTCTGCAAGGTGAAGCTGAAGCAGATTAACCGTGAGATTGCCGACGACTTCACACGCCGCATCCAGCACATCCCCGAAGTCATCGAGTGCTATAACACATCGGGCAACTACGACTATCTGCTGAAGATACGTGCTGCCGACATGCAGGAATACCAACAGTTCATCCTGAACAAGTTGGGGGTCATAGAAACCGTCGGCTCGGTCGAGAGCACCTTCGTCATGAGTGAGATAAAGCAGGCCTACGGCATCAATATCTGACCGACAGGCTTTCCCCCTTATTTGCCCTGTAGTTCTGCCCAACTGGGGGGCTGCTGGTTGAGCAGATGGCGGACGAAGAAATCATAGCGCTTATGCTGCCCGTAGCTGTCGCCCATCGTGTGGCGCGCACCAGGAAGCACTACAAGTTCGAAATCCTTTCCGGCACGGATGAGGGCATTGGCCACCTGCATGGTGGAGGCTGGGTCCACGTTGTCGTCCATTTCACCCACGACGAGCATGAGCGGACGCTCCAGCCGATGGGCATTCTCCAGATTGGAGCAACGCACATAGCTGCTGTCCACGGGATAGCCCATCCACTGTTCGTTCCACCATATCTTATCCATCCGGTTGTCATGACATCCGCAGGCGGCATAGCCAGCCTTGTAGAAGTCGCCATGAAACAGCAGTGCCGCCAAGGCATTCTGTCCGCCGGCCGAACATCCATATATGCCCACCCTGTCGGCATCCATATATGGGTAGCGCTCTGCAGCCGCCTTTATCCATGCTATGCGGTCGGGGAAACCTCCGTCAGCAAGGTTCTTGTAACAAACCTCCTCAAACTCCCTTGTGCGGAATGAAGTGGTCATAGCATCGAGCTGGACCACGATGAATCCCAGTTCGGCAAGGTCGGCAAGATTCCACAGGCAGGGGGTGAAACTCTTGGGCACATACTGGTCGCCAGGCCCTGAATAGATGTATTCGATGATGGGATATTTCCTTGAAGGGTCGAAGTTCGAAGGCCGTTGAATCAGTCCCCACATGTCTGTCTTTCCGTCGCGACCCTTGGCCACGAACACCTCTGGTGCCTGCCATCCCTGAGCCTTCAGCTCGGTGGCATCGGCCTCCTCGAGAACCTTCACCACTCGCCCGTCGCGACTGGAGCGCAACACTGTGACAGGAGGCTGCAGGACGGTGGAATAGGTGTCGATGAGATAAGCCATATCGTCCGTAAACACGGCGCTGTGGGTACCCGCTTCTGGAGTCAGGCAAGTGAGTCCCTTGCCATTCATCTTTATCTTGTAGTAATGAATGAAATAGGGGTCTTCGTCTCCTCTTCCGCCATTGGCCGAGAAATATATGACACCTTCCTTCTCATCGACATGCTGAATGCCACGCACATAGTATTCTCCCTTTGTCACTTGGCGTACCAAAGTGCCCCGCTGGCGGTCATAAAGGTAGATATGGTTGCGCCCGTCGCGCTCGCTGGTCCACAAAATGTGCCGCCCGTCTTCCAGGTCGATACGTCGCTGCCGATTGTAGTTGACGTACTTAGGATTCGTCTCTTCAATCAGTGTGCGTACCTTTCCCGTTTCAGCCGACATCTCAAGGACGCGAAACGTCTTATGTCCACGTTCGTTGAACTCGAAGGTAACCGTTCGGCTGTCGCTGTCCCAACTGGGTGCTGTCACATAATACTGATGTTGGAACAACTCCGTAGTGGGCTGCACCACACGCCCCGTTGCCAGTTCCACGATGACGGGAATCCGATAGTTCAGCGAGTCGCCGGGTTTGGCATATTCCTGTTTGTGGAGGCGCGGCTGCAATTGGTCTTTGGGCGACGATTCCACGTAATAGACATATCGCTTCGGAGCCGGCACAATCTTTACCGTAGCCAACAGACGACCGTCGGGCGACAGCCTGCCCCAAGCCGAATAGTAGCACAGCGAGTCGCCATCGTGGGTCAGCGGCGCATCATTCATCCACAAGTTATTGTCACGATGGTAGATGCGCACCGAACCATCGGCAGAGCGAACCTCTCCGTCGCGTTCGTCGGGCACTTCCATCCAGTGGCGCTGAGGCCTGTTTCCCCAGTTGCCGCGGTTCCTGCGCCTCTCAGGGTTCTCCGGCAGCATCCTCACCTCGCCCGTCTCGGCATCCACCTCCTTATACACCTCCTTCTCCCCATCGTACACCGAGTACCAGAATCGGTGTTCCCCACGCCTGGCATGCGCCTTTACATCAGTGTTTTTCACCTTCCACGAGTAACGACTGCCGACAGCAAAGGCGCGGCGGTAGTCGTCAACACTAACTTGCGCCCGAATCAGACCTATAGAACACAGAAAACACAGCGTGAGGAGAACTTTCTTCATCATTATTTCTTGGTTTAGGATAAGTATTTGATGACAAAGTTAATAAAATAGATTGGGAACACCTCAGAAAAACTCAAACAAGTTTGGTATTTTGCTCGCTTAATCGCTACTTTGACCTACGCTCGAAGATACTCACACTTGAAAATACCCAAACAAGTTTGGTATTTTGCTCGCTTAATCGTATCTTTGCACCAACAAATCATTAAATCGTTAAATCCGTAAATCATTAAATAAGTAAAATGTCACTGAAAGCAGGTATTGTGGGACTGCCCAACGTGGGTAAGTCGACCCTTTTCAACTGTCTGTCGAGCGCAAAGGCTCAGGCAGCCAATTTCCCCTTTTGTACTATAGATGCCCAGATGGGGCAGGTCAGTGTTCCCGACGAACGACTGACCCGACTGGCCGAACTCGTCCATCCGGGCCGCATCGTGCCAGCCGTTTGCGACATTGTGGACATAGCCGGACTCGTAAAGGGAGCCTCCAAGGGCGAGGGCCTCGGCAACCAGTTCCTGGCCAACATCCGCGAGTGCGATGCCATCATCCATGTCTTGCGCTGCTTCGACGACTCCAACATCGTACATGTTGACGGATCGGTTGACCCCGTTCGCGACAAGGAAATCATCGACATGGAGCTGCAGCTGAAAGACCTCGAAACCGTGGAGAGCCGTATGCAGAAAGTGGAGAAGCAGGCCCGTGTGGGCGGCGACAAGCAGGCAAAGATAGAACTCTCTGTGCTGGAGGCCTATAAGGCAGCCCTGTTACAGGGAAAGAGCGCACGCACCGTCTCGTTCGAGACAGAAGACGAACAGGCCGCTGCCAAGAACCTTTTCCTACTGACCACGAAACCTGTGCTCTATGTTTGCAATGTGGATGACCAAAGTGCATCTACGGGCAACGAATACACCCGCCGCGTCCAGGAAGCCATCAAGGACGAGGATGCACAGATGCTCATCATCTCTGCCCAGACAGAGGCCGACATCGCCGAACTGGAGACCTACGAGGAGAAACAGATGTTCCTGGAGGACATGGGCCTGTCGGAGAGCGGCTGCAATCGCCTCATCAAGGCCATCTATTCATTGCTGAACCTGCAGACATTCATCACCGCCGGCGAAATGGAGGTGAAGGCCTGGACTTTCCGTCGAGGTTGGAAGGCTCCGCAGTGCGCCGGAGTCATACACACCGACTTCGAGAAGGGCTTCATACGCGCGCAGGTAGTCTCCTACGACGACTACGTTAAGTACGGCGGCGAGGCCGGCGCCCGCGATCACGGCGCGCTCAGGCCGGAGGGCAAGGAATACGAGATGCAGGACGGCGACGTCGTCGAGTTCCTGTTCAACTGAGGGGGATGTTCAATGAAGTATGTGTCCACACGCCGGGGGCTGGCGGCGACGAGCGCCGAGACGATTTTCCAGGGGCTTGCGCCCGACGGCGGGCTCTATGTGCCCGTACTGGAAGGCGGCGTGCGCCTT